>NZ_JBFRDY010000005.1:0-241762 GCF_052114035.1 Janibacter sp. RAF52
AGCAGCCGGTCGGCCTCGACCAACTTGCGCACGACCTGCTCAGGCGTGTGTCGCTTCCTCGTTGTCATGGTGATGGAGCCTTCCTGCCCACCCTCGTGGGCCGCAAGGACTCTCACACCACCCGGACCAACCAACGGGGGTCACGCCAATTCGCAAGCGGGCCGCGAAATTCACCGCGGAGTGGCGCCTGAACGGGCGAAGAGAAACAGCAGGCCCAGTCATTCGTGCGCGAACTACTCATGGTCTACGGGATGACCGACTGCAAGGCGGCCCTGTATGAGAAGCGCGCCAAACGATCCTCGACGGCCGTCGAGACGTCCAAGGGCCGCGCCGGTTCGGTCAGCGCTGCAGCAGCTCGGCTGCCATGGACAGTCCTGCTTCGTGTTCCGGCTGGATGATGCGGGTGACGCCGAGTCGGTCCAGCGCCTCGTAGTGCTGGCGTGATCCCGCCTTGGCCCACACGTCACGGACCCCCAGCTCGCTGAGGGCCGTGGCGGCCATCAGCGATGCCGCGACGTCGGTCATCCCGAGGACGACGAGGGTGTCGGGGGTGATCTCCAGCTGCCTGAGGGTCTCCTCGTCGCGTGCCTCGGCGATCGCGAGGTGGCGGATGTCCTCCTTGAGGTTTTCCACCACGGACTCGTCGACGTCCACGCCGAGGACGCGCTGCCCATTCTGCTCCAGGCGCAGCGCGAGGGCGGAGCCGAAGCGGCCTAGGCCGATGACGGCGATGTCGTACTTAGCCAACGAGGAGCCTTTCGGTGGGGACCTCGAAGCGTCGAGGTCGGTGGCGCAACGCCAGGGCGGCGCCGAGGGTGATCGGCCCGAGTCGGCCGAGGAACATCAGCACGATGAGCACGACCTGTCCCACGGGTGGGAGGTCCGCGGTGATGCCCGTGGACATCCCGACGGTGGCGAAGGCCGAGATCGCCTCGAAGAGGACCGCGTCCAGGTGGAAGGGGGAGACGATGAGCAGGACGGCCGTCCCCCCGACGACGAGACCGACACCCAGCAGGGCAATGGTGAGAGCCTGACGCAGGTTCGCGGGGGGTAGGCGACGGTGGAGGATCCGCACGGTGGGTTCGCCGCGGATCTCGGCCCAGATGACGAAGCCGAGCAGAGCGAAGGTGGTGATCTTGATGCCGCCGGCGGTGCCGGCGCTGCCTCCTCCGATGAACATCAGGCCGTCGAGGAGTAGAAGGGTCTCTTGGTGGAGGTCGCCGATGGGCACGCTGTTGAAGCCGGCCGTGCGGGCCACGACGGACTGGAAGCCGGATGCGAGGATCTTCCCGCCGGTGCTGAGGGGGCCCAGCGTGTCGTCGTTGCGCCACTCGAAGGCCGCGAAGAGCGCGGTGCCGCCGATCCACAGCACGAGCGAGCCCCAGATGGTGATCGTCGCGTGGACGGTCCAGCGGCGGAACTGCTGCCGCCAGTGCCGGAACATCTCCCACCAGACCGGGAAGCCGAGGCCACCGATCATCACCGAGGCCATCAGGGGCAGGCACATCCACGGGTCGTCGACCCAGGTGACGGCGCTGTCGGCGTGCAGGCCGAAGCCGGCGTTGTTGAAGGCGGAGACGGCGTGGAAGAACCCCGAGTAGAGGGCATCGCCCCAATCCGCTTGGTAGGTCGAACGTAGGCGAAGGCTCAGGACGATGGCGGTCGCCGTCTCGACGATCAGGGTGAACTTCAGGACGTCGACGAGGACCTGGGCGGGATTGCGGTGCGCGATCGAGCGTGACTCCGCGCCGGTGAGCACGTTGGCGGGTGCGCTGAGCCTGCGGCCGATGACCATGACGAGCAGGGTCGCGGTGGACATGACCCCGAGACCGCCGATCTGGATCATTGCGAGGATGACCAGCTCGCCGAAGGTGGACCAGTGGGTGGCGGTGTCGACCGTGACCAGGCCGGTCACGCAGGTGGCGGAGGTCGCGGTGAACAGCGCCGTGAGCAGGTCGGTGGACTCGCCCGGCTCGGCGGCGAGCGGGGTCATCAGGGCCGCGGTCCCCGCGGCGATCACCACGGCGAAGCCCAGCATGACGGTCCGGGCCGGGTTCGCTACGAGACGGTTCAACAGATGCGTGTTCGTCGCGTCCTGAGCCATTGGTGGAACGGTACTCCGGATCGAGCTGAATGCTCCCTCGACGGCGTCAGGTTCTGCTGGCCGGGTCCGGAGAATGCCGGGGGGTCTGCCGCGGGGCCCGCTCTCGTCGCCCATGTCGTCCCGGCGGCACGCGACGCCACCAACCAGGAGTGATTGCCGGGCGTCACGGCTGCGACCGGAGGCTGGACAGACGAACCCGGCTCGGTGACGTCAGCTTGTGAGCCGACTGTCGAGATGCAGCGAAGACTGCACACGACACGCGGCCTAGATTGCACAGGACCCTCCTTGCGGATGGCGTCGTGCAAAGTACCGCGGCGGAGCTGCTCGACCATCGCGGGGCCATGGCCGCTGGTCATGCCCCGCAAGGGGATCCTCAATCGGACGGCTGCTGCCCGTACAACAACAACAGCGCCGCGGCAGACTGTGGTCATGTTCGAGGACTTCACCGAGGAGATGGTCGACGGTGCCGGCGGGTTAAGGCTGATGGTGCGACACGGCGGTGCCGGGCCGGCGGTGTTGCTGCTGCACGGGCATCCACGGACCTCCTCGACTTGGCATCGGGTCGCACCCCTGCTGGTCGATGCAGGGTTCACGGTGGCGTGTGCCGACCTGCCGGGGTACGGCCGCTCGGACAAGCCGACACCGGCTCCGGACCACTCACCGCACTCGAAACGGGCAGGTGCCGGACATCTGCTGGCCGCGATGCGGAACCTGGGACACGACAAGTTCGCGGTGGTAGGCCACGACCGCGGCAGTTACTACGCCTTACGCCTGGCGCTCGACCATCCCGACCACGTCACGAGGGCGGCCCTGCTGGACTGTCTGCCGATCAGTGAGCACCTCGATCGCGCCGACGCGCGATTCGCCACCGAGTGGTGGCACTGGTTCTTCTTCGCCCAACCCGAGCTGCCGGAGCGGGTCATCAACGCCGACCCGGACACCTGGTACCGCGGCGATCCCGCCTCCATGGGAGAACACAACCACGCTGAGTGGCGCGCCGCCGTGCACGACCCGGAGGTGGTCCGCGGCATGCTGGAGGACTACCGGGCCGGCCTTGGCATCGACGCCGATCACGAACGAGCAGACCGCGCCGCCGGACGACGCGTGCAACAACCCTTGCTCGTCCTGTGGTCCACCCGCGACGACCTTGAAGACCTCTACGGCGACCCACTGACGATCTGGCGCGATTGGGCCGACGACGTCACCGGCCACGGCCTCGACTCCGGCCACCACATCGCCGAGCAAGCCCCCGAGGACTTGACCACGGCGCTTGGTGAGTTCTTGGCCTGACCACTCCGCAAACCATCCTCGTTCGCTGCGTGCCGCAAGGGGATCCGCCTACGGGATGCGCGCTAGGTGTGTAACCCAGAGGCCAGGCACCACTTCGGTGTCGTTCAACTGCTGGAATCCCAGCCCCCGATACAGCGTGCGTGCGGGCAGATTGGCCCGTCCGGTCGACACGGTCGCGCGGCGATGCCCTGCCCGAAATAGCACCGCCTGGACGAGCTTCCGTCCAGCACCGCGGCGGTGAGCCGCCGGATCGACAACCAGCCGGTCGATGTCGACGCCGTCGGCGTCCTCGGCCCGCGCCACCGCTCCGATCAAACGACGGCCATCGTCGAAGGCACCGAGCCAACTCAGGCGCGCCGCACGAAGCTCCTCGACCTCTTCATGCAGCGCCGGGATGCGGTCATCTCCAATCAGAGACGCCTCCACCCGGTAGGCGGCGCGCTGAATGGCGAGGAGCCTCCCCGTCGCCGGTAGCCCCGCTCCGTCCGAACATTCGCATAGCCTGATCACCCAGCGCAGATCACTTCGGGGGCAACAGGCGTGTCCAGCAGCAGCACCAGCAAGTTTCACAAAAGCCGGAAATCGGCGGCCGTGCTGAAGCACGCCATCATCAACCAGTACGCGACGCCTTTCGCCAGTAAGACTGGCAGCAGGTCGCTGGACCACCGGGTCACCTTCATCGACGGGTATGCCGGAGCTGGACGGTACGACGACGGCGCTGAGGGCTCGGGCGCCATGTTGCTCCGGAAGGCTCACGAGCTGGCGGCGATGAGCTCCCCCCGTCAGGTCGAGCTCCACTTTGTCGAGCAGGACCCTGTCACAGTCGCCAAGTTGCGCAAGGTTGTCGCAGCCGACGGCAACGGCCTCACGGTCACGGTGGATGACGGGGACATCTCCGTTCACCTGCCGAAGCTCCTCAGGGCCGCGGAGGGCATCCCCCTGTTCGCCTACCTAGACCCATGCGGCCTGATCATCCCCATGGACGAGGTCGTGAGCATCTTCAACCGCCCTGGCGGCACGGCGCCGACCGAGGTCCTGATCAACCTGACCGCGCACCTGCGCCGGTTCGCGGGCATGCTGACAAGTGACAACCCCATCGAGGCATCGCTGAAGCGCGTTGACGCCGTCTGCGGCGGTGACTGGTGGCGGGACACCTGGCTGGAGAAGTGCGCGAACAAGGACGCCTCGGAGGACGACAAGGTCGCCGCCGAAGAGGCGGTCGTGGAAGGCTACGCCGCCAAACTCCGGGAGTGCCTAGGCGGTGGAGTGGGAACCTGGGTCATCGATGTCCGCCCCCGCGCGGACCTCAAGCCGCTCTACTACCTCGTCTTCGCGACACGGCACATCGACGGGATGCTCACCTTCGGTGAGTCGGCGTCCCTGGGGCTCCAAGAGTGGCGGAAGTACCACGCCAAGCTGGCTGCCGAGAACACGTTGTTCGCGGAGAACGACGCGTGGGAGAAGCACTGGAAGGTCCAGGAGGAACTCCTCAAGAAGCAGTGGGTCGAGACGCTCGCGGAGCGGATCACCGACGAGCTCGCGAAGGGCGAGGCCTTCCGCATCATCGACAAGCCGGAAGAGATCCTCGGCCAAGACCTCGTGGGCGTCGTCCGCACGCTGCATGTGCGCGCAGCCTTGAAGAAAGTGCTGGACGATGGCAACACATCGACCGACCCGAAGGGCAAGAGCGACCTGCTCACCCTGAGGATTAAGCCTGCGTAGGCACCGGCATCTCGTCCCAGAGCTGACCGTCGAGTTCCCGCCCGTTGCTCTTGGGTGTGCGTCCACCCCATTGCTTGAAGAAGAACGCTACGCCCTGCTCGCGGCAGGAGTCGCGAAGCTCGCGCACCCAGGTCGGGTCAAGGGGACGGTGGTTGGCTCCGCTCTCCCCTCCGGCGATCAGCCAGTGCATCCCAGTGAGGTCGAGGCAGGCAAGCGAGCCGAGGAGCGGCTCGGCGGACACAAAGCGGGTCGCGGCGGGCACTCGGCGCAGGTCATCGATGCGCCAGAGCTGGTCGGTTGTCTCCACGCTGACGCCGAGCCACACGTTGCTTGGCCACGGCAGTTCGGCAGCCATACGCGCCGCACGACGAGGCCGTTTGGTGAGCAGTTGGTAGGTGTGTCGCGGCGTCTCCTCCATGACTTGAAAGACCTCGCGGATGAACGACGACGAAATTCGCGCGTGGAAGAGGTCGGACATGCTGTTGACGAAGATGACGCGAGGCGACGCCCACCGGCGTGGGATGTCCAACGCGGATGGGTGCTCGGTGATTGCGAAGCCGGGGCCGCTTGTGCGCGGGTCGCCGTCCTCCTGGTACTTCGGGTTACCCATCGCTTTGAGTCGCTTGGCCAAGGTGAGGGCGTAGCAGTTGTCGCATCCCGGGCTGATGCGATCGCAGCCGGTCGTCGGGTTCCACGTGGCTTCCGTCCACTCGATGCCGCTACCGTCCGCCATGACAACAAGGTATGCCACTCGCTACCGACAGCCCGCGAAGGCTCGGTGCTTCGCGCTCCGGTGAAGCTGACCCGCTCTCTGCCTCGCGGACGACGAAGCAGGTGGCTCTGCAGAGGTACATCATTCTGGGCGGTATGCAGCGGTCTCGCGTCGGTCAAACGAAGGTTGCCGCAGGCTAAGTCCGAGGGTCGGGAGCAGGTCGCAGCGCCTGCCGAAGTTCCCGGAGGCATTTCGTCGCCGTTTACCCCGTCCGGACCTTTCACCGGGACGGGGACGTCTTGCGACACGGTGGTGGCGTCTCAGGAAACTACAGGTTGATGAGACACGATCTAACGTCGCTGCCGAGGACCGAGCTCTCGCGGTTCTGCGGCTGCAGGCGTGTCTCGGAAAAGTGTCTCGACGAGAAACGTCTCAGACGACATCACCGGAAGGGTTTCTGAGGCAGGATGGGTGGGTGAGACTTCTGGGGTACACGAGGATCAGCACGGCCAGTCAGGACGCGCAGTTGCAGTTGGACGCGCTGACCACGGCGGGAGTCGAGGCTCGGGACGTTTTCTCGGACGTCACCTCGGGCAGCAAGAACGCAGCGCAACGTCCAGGGACGCGCCGACTCCTGGAGTACGCCACCGCTGGAGACACGGTCGTGGTCTGGCGAGTGGACCGGCTGGGACGCTCACTGATCGACGTGCTGAACACGGTGACCTTGCTGCGCGAGTCCGGCATCGGCATCCGCTCCATCCAAGACGGCATCGACCCAGCCACCACCAGTGGACGGCTGATGCTGAACATGCTCGCCACCTTGGCTGAATACGAGCGGGAGCTGATCACAGAACGGGTGAATGCCGGCATCGCCGCAGCCAAAGCCTCCGGCACCCAGTTCGGGCGACCCCGCGTGGAGCCAGCCGTGATCGCCGAGAAGCTCGCGATCGTCAACGACGCACGCGCCAAAGGACGCACCGCCACAGACGCGGCCCGACTCGTGGGCTGGGCCCGCGCCACGTTCTACCGCCACAACGCCACCGCCCAGTCACAGGACTCCTGACCGCGCCAGATACCCGCCAGGGCTGAATATCAACGAGCCATGCTTGGCGAACCATTCCCGGGCGCGGTTCAGGAACGCGACCGCAGTGGTGGCCTGCTCGTTCTCGAGCGACTCGGTGTACGGCAGGCGCGTGTTTCCGTCGATCGCAGAGTGTAGGTATGCGTATCCCGCTCGCGCGCCGCGGGTCTTCGCGCGGGCGGCGGCCCTGGCCTGGGGGCTGTTCTTCCCGTGGACTCGCCAGCCGCCGCCGTCGGGGATGCGCCCGACCTTCTTCACGTCCAGGTGCACCATGTGTCCGGGATGCTTGGCGATGATCGTATTGATCTCGCGGTTGTTCTCGCCGTTGGGGTCGATGAACCGGCGGCGGTTCAAGCCGAGCTGAGCCAGGTGGCGGGTGATCGTGCGCCGACTGACGGTGGTGCCGTCAGCGTGAAGCTCGAATGCGATGCGGGACGCCGACCATTTCTTCTCGCGCCGTAGCTGCTCGATCCTCGCCACCGTCTGGCCGGGTGTCACGGTCGGCTGTCGAACCGGAGCAGACGAGCGATCAAGCAGCCCGAGTTCGCCGAACTTCTGGTAGCGGTTCACCCACTTCGATGCGGTCGCCCGCGAGATGCCCATCTCGGCCGCCACGTGCGCGATCGGCCGGGTGCGGCATCTCTCCACGAGACGTCCGCGGCCTCGGGCGTGAGTGGCGCATTCCTGTGGCTGCGAGTACCCATCGACGAGCTTGTGCTCGAGGTCACGCTCTGCCGCCTAGCGCAAGGACGTGATAGTCCCGTCATGAATCGACCTGCCTAGAACAGACCCAGCACCAGCGTAATCGCCAGGAACAGCGCGAGCTGATAGCCGGTGTTGATGATCGTCAGCTTCAGAGGCTTCTGCTCGAACGAGTTGTGCTGGAGAAGAGTCGATGCGGACAGGGCCAGCCAGGCGACCAACCCGACCACCACGGCCAGCCACACGGAGTCGTTGCCGGTAGCCGCCGACGTGAGTCCGACAGCGAACGCCAGTCCGACAGTGGTCGCCGCGTTGGACACGGCGAGCAGGATCAGGTTCCGTGTTCGGACGGGTCTGCTCTTCTCCGGCGTGATGCCCGTCAGCCTTTCCCAGGCGTCCGCGATGGCTCCCTTCGAGTACCAGGCCATCGCGACGACCATCCCCGCGACGAACGCAAGAAGCACACCAACCCAGCTGATCTCCATGCCCATACCTCCTTGACGGCAGGAGCACGGACAGCCCCTGGCAACGACGACCGCAACTTGATATAATCAAGCATGGTTGAGCATGTCAATCCCACATCGCGCCGATCCTACGGTCAGTTCTGCGGACTGGCGCGCGCGCTCGACATCGTCGGAAACCGCTGGAACCTTCTGATCGTTCGCGAACTGCTGCCCGGACCCCTGCGATACGGCGAGCTGAAAGCATCCCTGCCAGGCGTTGCGAGCAACCTCCTCGCCGAGCGACTGCGGACGATGGAGGAGACCGGCGTCGTGGAGCGAGTACTGGGAGACACGGGTGTCGTCTATGGACTGACGCGATGGGGTACGGAGCTCAAGGAGCCGATGGAGGCCCTGGGTCGGTGGGGCGTCCCTCTGCTAGCCGCCGGGCGCGGCGACGACGAATTCCGGCCCCGGTGGCTGACGCTCGCCCTGCCCGCCATCCTCCACGGGAGAACGGCAACGCCACCAGTGGAGATCGGCTTCGAGGTGGAGGGTCTGCTCATCGTTCTGCGCATCGACGAGGATGGGCCGAGCGCGCGCATCGGTGACGAGAATCGACCGGACACCGTCCTGGCGGCCGAGGCCGAAACCGTTGTAGGCCTCGTCGCCGGCGCTGTCGCGGTCGACCACGCGCTCGGTGCAGGAGAACTGCGCGGTGACGCGGCCCTCCTTCGGCAGGCGTTCGCCTAAGACGCCACCTCCGCAGCAGTGGGTCGGAGGATCCGTAGTCGGTGCGATGCCGTCAACAACCTCCTGGCCAGCAACAGCTAGCAGTGCTCCCGATCGCCGAGCCGGGGACGGAACCGGTGTGCGTAGACGATCGTCGGATGTGACTGCGAAACCGGTCGTGATGGCTGTATGGGTGAGACCTTGAACTCTGCGAACCACCCGTGATCGGCTCCGCCCGGTATCGGCGCAGTCTCCAAACTCGGAGTGGCTGTCTAACGACCGCGCTTGGGCAGCCAGTCCTCGGATAGGGCACTGTAGGTGTAGCCGTCGATCCAGCCGAGCTCGGCGTGCCAAGAGTCTCTACGGCCGTGCTGCTCCCGCTTGAGACCCGCCTTTTCCAGGATGCGCCAGGAGCGGGTGTTGTCGGCAAAACACCCAGCGGTGACACGGCGCAGAGCGAGGTCGACGAAAGCTGCCTCCACGATCCCTGATGCGATCGCTGAGCCGATCCCGCGTCCCTGACAACCGGGCCGCACGATGTACCCGATGCTTGCGTCGGTCCCCTGGGGCTTGCCGGGCTGGCCCATGCCGTCGTGAATCTCGAGGTACCCGAGTCCCGCGACCTGGCCATCGACCTCGGCTATGCAGGAGAAGTCGGTGTCGCTGCTCGTCACTGACGGCCAGTAGTCTTGCAGGTCCTCCATGGACTCGTGGGCGACGATCAGCCAGCGGCCAACCTCCGGGAGGTTGCGGAAACTCGCGATGGCGTCCACGTCGGCGGGCGTGGGGTCGCGCAGCAGCACGCTATCGATGGTCTTCGGCCATGGGCTCGTTCTGCTCACGCGCAGACGATGGCACGGAACGTCACAGCGTGGCTATGGAGGTCTCGCCCGACACCGAATGGGGGTCGGTCTTGACACTGCTCAGTTCTGGAGCAGGTCAGGTGTTGGTGAGTTTCGACATCACCCCGGAAGTGCGGCAGGGACGGGGTGACGAGCGTCTGATCGGTAGGGCTCAGGCTCGCTCTCGATAGCGGTCGGCGACCGCTTGTGCCCGGGTGCGCAGGGAGAGGCGTAGTTCGCGCGGCGTGAGCGCTTCGGCGTTGGTGCCGAGTTGCCACAGCGCCCACTCTGCATGCCAGAGGTCTTGGAAGGTGACTTCGAGGCGTAGCCATCCGTCTGGCTCTGGCTCCTCGGCGCGGACGGCTTCGGCCATGTCGAGGAGGTCATCGCGGCGTTTCGGGTCAACCCGTACGTGGACGGGGATGTGGCCGTCGGACAGGAACTGGGCGCAGCGTTGTGCCCATATGAGTTCGAGGTCGACCTGATCCGGTCGTTGCGCTGGTTCGGGAAGCTCTTCAGCGGCTTCGATCCGTGAAATCCGCATGGTTCGGTCGGTGCCTGACTCGGTGGCCAGCAGGTAGCCCTTGTCTCGCACGGTGACCAGGCCGATCGGGTCCACTGTGCGCCACTGGGGTGGCTGCCCCCGGGAGGCGTAGTGGATCCGCAGTTTGCGTCCGTCGAGGACAGCGCGTCGCACGACCATCAAAGTGGCGTCGGGCAGCCCGTCTTGGGTCAGGCGACGCGAGAGCAGATCAGTCTCGGGGTTGACGAGGAATCGCTGGGCCGCGTTGTTCGCGGCGACTTGATGGCCGTCGGGGAGTGCGTCAACGATCTTTCGCATCGCTGAGGCCAGAGCCGTTCCGAGCCCGAAGATCTGCTCGCCGGGTCCCGAGCCAGCGGTGAGCAGCGCGAGTGCTTCGTCGTGGTTGAGTCCGGTGAGCTCGGTGCGGAACCCTGGCAGCAACGAGTACCCACCGTGTCGGCCGCGCTCGACGTAGACGGGGACACCGGCCGCGGAGAGCGCTTCGATATCACGCACGACGGTGCGGGTGGAGACCTCGAGTTCCTTGGCCAAGACGTCCGCGGTCAACTGGCCACGCTGACGCAGCAGCAGGACCAAAGACACCAACCGGTCAGCGCGCACGGCATGGACGCTACCGAATACCTGACACAAGGTGTCGTGATTCAGCGCTTGGGTGGTGACGCGCCGCCGAATCGCGGCGACGCGCGAACGCGGGCAACCCCCGATGGAATCTGATTGGAGCTGAAGTGGCAATCGAACGAGTGGCCATCAACCCGGTGACGTGGTCGGTGGAGATGGGTTTCAACCAGGGCGAGTTGGTCACCGGCCAGACCCGGACGTTGTACTGCTCTGGGCAGACTGCGATGGGGGCCGACGGAACTCCCCAACATGACGGAGACATGGCAGCACAGGTGACGTTGAGCCTGGACAACCTGGAGGCCGTGCTCACGGCGGCCGACATGTCACTGGCCAACCTCGTCCGGCTCAACGTCTACACCACCGACGTTGACCTGCTCTTCCAGAACTACGGGGTGCTTGCCTCGCGGCTGGGAGCGGCCCAGGTAGCGCCGACCACCACCATGCTCGGGGTGACACGGCTGGCGATCCCCGGCCAGATGATCGAACTCGAAGGGACCGCCGTCGCCTGAGCGACCCCTTCTGCCCGCGCCGGCCGTGCCCGGCGCGGGCAGCACGCGGAGGAGGTGACTGCTGATGGGTGAGCTGAGGACGATCGGCGTCTACGGTTTCGATGACGTGTCGTTCCTGGACGGCCTGACCAGGGACGGGATCACCATGCTGCTCGATGTGCGTCAGCGTCGCGGCGTCCGCGGCCCCGAGTATGCCTGGGCCAACTCGCAACGATTGCAGTCATCGCTGGCCGCAGCCGGGATGCTCAGCTGCGACCGGCGCTGGCGGGTCAGCTCCCGGTACATTGTTGGGGGCTGACGATCACGCCCGCCGCTCGCGCCGGTCATCGGTGAGGTGAAGTGATCGGGACATCCTTTCCGTCCGTGCGCTCTTTCCAAGGGTGTCTTGGTCGGTAACGCGAGCACCGGCTGTACTGCACACCCAGAGAGCGACTCGGCATGACGACGACCCTCGACCAGGCCAAGGCTTCCGCCCGGGCGCTGCGCACCTCACTCGCCACGCTGGACGTGTCGGTCACGCACAGCCAGGCACTCGAGGTGGTCGCCCAACAACTTGGGTACCGAGACTGGAACACCGCGCACGCCGCACTTACGCCCTCTACAGCCGGCCTTGGCGGAGCAATACCCGTGATCCGAGTGCAAGACGAGCAACTCGCACGGGAGTTCTACCTCGACTACCTCGGCTTCACGCCGGAGTGGGAGCACCGGTTCGAACCGGGGTTTCCCCTGTACGTCAGGGCACGACGCGACGACGCAGTCATAGACCTCTCGGAGCACCACGGTGATGGAGTGCCCGGATCCGTGTCCTGGATACCGGTACTCGACATCGACGCTCTGCTGGCCGACCTTCGATCACGCCCACACCCCAAGCTTCGCCCGGGCATTGACCCATCCTTCCCCGGCGGCCCAACCATCGTGGTCCCGGACCCGTTCGGCAACACTTTGCGGCTCTGCCAGCCGCTTGAGTAGGACCCTCAGATCAAGCGTGCGGTGACGATCGTGTTCTGCGACCTGGGCACCCCGACCGGCTCCGCCCCCTTCAACGTCTACGAGAACCTGCGGCACGAGCTCGTCGCGCGCGGCATGGACCCGGCCCGGGTCCGCTTCATCCACGAGGCCAACAACGACCGCAAGAAGGCACTCCTGTTCGAGCAGTGCCGCACCGGGCAGGTCGACGTCATCATCGGGTCGACCTCGAAGATGGGCGTCGGGACGAACATCCAGACGAGGGCGGTCGCCCTGCACCACCTCGACTGCCCCTGGAGGCCAGCCGACATCGAGCAACGCGAAGGGCGGATCCTGCGCCAGGGCAACCTCAACCCCGAGGTCGGGATCTACCGCTACGTCGTCGAGGGCAGCTTCGACGCCTACTCGTGGCAGACCGTGGAGCGCAAGGCGAAGTTCATCGACCAGATCATGACGGCACCCTCGACCAGCGCGAGATCGAGGACCTCGGCGACAACACCCTCAGCTTCAACGAGGTCAAGGCCCTCGCCTCTGGCGACCCGCTCGTCCTCGAACGCGCCGAGCTTGAGCAGGAAGTCGCCACCCTGACCCGCCTTGAGCGTTCCCACTCCCGAGCCCAGGCCGGACTGCGCACCAGGATCCACACCGCCGAGCAGGACCTCGACCGTGCCCAGGAACGCATCCCGCGGATCGAGGCCGCGATCGCCCGCAGCACCGACACCCGCGGCGAGAACTTCCGCGCCCGCACCGCAGACGGGCGCACCCACACCAACCGCGCCGACGCCGCCGCGACCCTGCGCCACACCCTCGGTGCCCACCTCGCCCGCCTGGACAAGCACACCCGGCCCGAGGCCGAGACTGACCAGGTCCTCACCCTCGGCGGGCACACCTTCAACGGACGAGTGCGCCTCGCCCGCCTCGGCGGCCAGGACGTCGCCCAGGTTCGCCTCGGTGACCTCCCAGACATCAGCGTCGACATCGACCTATCCGAGAGCGGTCACGGTGGCATCACCCGCATCGAGAACGCGATCGCCAACCTGCCCCGCGCCCTAGAAGCCGCGCAAGGCGCAACCGAACGCGCACGACGCGACATCGCTGAGGCCCAGGACAGCCTCGGCGCCCCCTTCGCCCGCGCAGACGACCTCAAGCACGCCCGCGACCGGCTCGCGCAGGTCGAAGAACGCATGAGCGCCCCCAAGGGCGAGAAGGCTGCCGACGTCGCGCCCGCAGCGACTGATTCGCCACGAATCGGGGATGATGACGAGGTGCTTCCCCCGGATCAGGCCGTCAGGCGCGCCCAGGAGGCCCGTGCGCGCCTCCAGGCCACCATCGAGGCCCAAGGGTCACGCCGGGCTGAGCCACGCCGTGACGACCCGGCTAGGCAGCCCTCACGTACCCACGGGCCCACGACGGGTCTGGGATGACCGAGACCACCCCCGCAGCCCTGGACAGCATGCTGCGCGAGGTCCTGGGTCACCTCACCACGGCCCGGACCGCCATCAGCGACACCCACCCCCTGACCGAGCACCTCGAGGAGGTCGCTCTCACCCTCCACGAGGTCGTCGACCTCGAGTCGCCAGAGATCACCATCGACACCACGACGAGCCCCGAAGAAGCACTCCGCGGAGCCGAACGCGCCCTCGACGCGATCCCCGCGCAGGACCGCCCCCTGTGGCTGCTCCCGCTGCGAGCCGAGCTGGCGATCCTGCGACGCAGGAGCACCCCATGAGCCTCGACGACACGATCCAGCGCGTCCAGGAGGCCGGGAGGCAGTCCGTGGCCAACCTGCCCGACGCCGAAAGCACCACCGCCAGCGACCTCGCCGGATGGGCCGCAGTCGCCCGAGCCGCCACCCCGCTCCTTCAAGACGCAGGCCACGACCAGGTCACCACCGCCCTGACCGAGACGGCACGAAGCATCCCCGCCAGGCCCGCCGCGCAGGCCGACCCCACCCCGCACCTGGCCGAGCTCGCCGCTGCGATCGAGGACCTCACCACGCAGGTCAACGCCCAACCCGAGCGACGGGAGGACGCCGCCACGGCCGTGGCCGTCACCCTCCAGGCCGCTGCGATGGTCGAGGCAGAGCACACCCGAGACGCCCCCAACCCCCAGGTCCGCCAGGTCGGCCAGCAGCTCGCGAAGGTGGCGGTCGCCGCCCGCTCAGCCCACAGCGATCGACGGGCCCGCGCGATCTCCCCAGGCCCCCGGCCCGAGGCCGCGACAGCCTCACCGACGGCCCGACGGGAGCAGGCCCGCACCCCGCAATCGCGAGATGATTCGCCACGAATCACCCCGGACGCGACCCGCAGCCAGGGCCCGTCCCTCACCTAGGGCATGTCTGACAAATGTGCAGTCCAGGCGATCACCGCGTTGAGCACCACCGCGGCTCGGTAGACGATCGCGAGTTTGTCATAGCGAGTCGCGAGTCCGCGCCACTGCTTGATGTGGCAGTAGCGGCGTTCGACGACGTTGCGGCCGCGGTAGGCGTCGGGGTCGAAGTTTGGCGGCCGGCCGCCGGCTGATCCGCGCCGCAGTCGATGGCCCTTCTGGTCCTCGGGCTCGGGGATATGGGCGGTGATGCCCCTGGCGCGCAGGTGCTTGCGGATCGCCCGCGAGGAGTAGGCCTTGTCGCCGCAGAGCCCATCCGGCCGGGTCCGTGGTCGGCCGAGGCGGCGGCCGACCTTCAGCTGCTGCAGCAGCGGCAGAAGCATCGGTGAGTCGCCGGCCTGGCCGGGACTCAGCAGCACCACCAGTGGCAGCCCTCGGCCGTCGACGAGCTGGTGGATCTTCGTCGAGAGCCCGCCGCGCGAGCGGCCCAGGGCATGATCAGGCGGCTCTGGAACCGGCCGGTCCGGTGATCGAGTTCTCCTACACCAAGGAGATCGAGGACCGGCTGCTGGCGCCCCTGCCGCCGTGGGCGGTCGGGCTGGAGAAGGTCGTCTTCGCCACCGGTCGGGCGATCGTCGCGGCGGCCCTGATCCTGCCGCTGGGCGAGCTGATCCTGCCCGGTGGCATCACCGTCCAGGACCCTCACTGGGTCTTGTTCGTCGTGCTGCTGGTCGTCGGCGGGGTCGCCGGCGGCGCGATCGGCCTCGTGCTCGGCACGGTGGTACCCCCGAACCGGATCAACGTCGTCTTCGCCATCGCATTGACCCCGCTGATCTTCACCGGCGCCACGTTCTGCCCGTGGCAGGCGCTGGAGTCGCTGCGCTGGTTCCAGGTGGTCACCCTGATCAACCCGCTGACCTACGTCTCGGAGGGTATGCGGGCCGCCATGACCGCCGACCCGCACCTGGGGGCGGGGTGGATCGTGCTGGGCGTCGCCGGCTCCACGGCCGGATTCCTCGCGATCGGACTGCGCGGATTCCTGCGTCGCGCCATCGACTGAACCAGCACTCGGACGGCACCGACACGGATGACAGCGCACGCGATCGATGCCAACCCGGCCGGGGGCCGTGCTCCTCGGAGCGACCCACAAGTCATCGGTAGTCTCGGGTTCATGGGATGGACCTTCGATCGATTCACCGGCCGCGTCGACGGCCACGACATCACCGTTGAGGCACGGTCCGGGCCCATTCACGGCCGGTTCGTGCTGAAGATCGACGGCCAGCCACAGGACACCCGCAAGGCGGCAGTGGGGACCCACGTCCTCGAGGGCCTCCTTCCCGACGGTGACCCGGTTCGGGTCCGGATCGTGATGAAGGCCGCCGGACTCTTCGGACAGGAGTACTTCCTGGAAGCCAAAGGCACCGAGACGAAGCTCGGCGAGGGCTGGCTGCTCTGATCCGCCGCGCACACGGGCGAGTTCGCAGAGCCGTGACGGTCGGATATGTTCAGTTCATGACGCCAGCGTCCCGACCGCGTACTCGGCCGTGGTGGGCCCTACCCCCGGATCTTGGACACGGGGTGTGATTACGCGGCAGGTCGCAGCGTAGCGGTGTAGCCGGTCTCGAAGGCGACCGGCGAGGTGTAGCGACACCACGAGTGGCGTCGCTTGGTGTTGTAGCGGACGAGCCATCTGAAGACCTGCCGACGGCAGGTCAGCTCGTCACTCCAGCAGGCGGCGTCTTGGAGGACCTCACGCTTCATCGTGGCGTTGAACGACTCTGCGAGGGCGTTGTCCGCGCTGGATCCGACGGCGCCCATGGACTGGGTCACGCCGAGCTTGCGGCAGAGCTTGGCGTAGGCCTTCGAGCAGTAGACCGACCCGTGGTCGCTGTGGAACACAGCGCCCTTGAGGCTGCCCCGGGTCGCGGCGGCGGCCTTGAGGGCGTCCTCGACGAGTTCGGTGCGCATGTGCTCGGCGATGGCCCACCCGGCCAGCCGACGGGAGTAGCAGTCGATCACGGTCGCCAAGTACAGGTTCGTCCCGTCGGCCAGCGGCAGGTAGGTGATGTCGCCGACATAGCGCTCGTTGGGGCGCTCGGCGGTGACGTCACGCTTGAGCAGGTCGGGGTACTTCTGCCCCGACGGCTCGGGGATCGTGGTGCGGACCCGGCGCTTCTTCATGTAGGCGCGGATGCCCTCAAAGCGCATCACCCTCGCGACACGCTTGTGGTTGACCCGCTCACCGGCAGCCGCGCTGTCACCGAGTTGAGCGTTGAGCTCGGCGGTGATCCGCGGCGCGCCCTGAGTGTTGTCCTCGGCATGGACCGCTCTGATCCGCTCAGCCAGCGCTGCGTCGTCAGCTGCTCTGGCTTCCCGGGCCGGCGCGGCCTTGAGCCAGGCGTAGTAGGACGAGCGCTCGATCTCGACGAGCTCGCACAGTCGCTTCACCTCGAAGGTGGCGGAGTTGTCGGCGACGAACTGGAAGCGACTCACCAGCGCGTCTCCCCGGCGAAATACTTGGCCGCCCGCTGCAGGATCTCCCGCTCGGTCGTGAGCTTGGTGCTCTCCGCTCGCAACGCCGCGTTCTCGGCCTCGAGCCGGGCGATCCTCTGCTCCGGCATCTCGTCCGTCGGTGCCGACGAGCTCGCGGCGGACGTCTTGGCTTGCAGCGGGCTGGAGGTCAACGTCCCGTCAGCGGCGGTCTTCTTGCCGGTCCCGTAGGCCTCGAGCCAGTGCCGCAGGGTGCCGCGGACGATGCCGAGGTCCTCGGCGATGCCGCGGACCGTGGCGCCCGGGGTGGACTCGTACAAGTCGACGGCCTGACGACGGAACTCTTCGGAATAGTTCTTCCTGGCCATGGTTCTTCGATCATCTCGCTTCCACAGCACCAGGTGCTGGATTCAGCGTGTCCAAGAACCGGGGTCAGGCCCCGAGGACGACATCGCAAAGATCCAGCAGGAGCGCGCGGCAGTTCGCGAAGAGGAAGCCGCTCTGCGCGCCGCATTCTGGGCCGTCTGGCGAGTCTCGACGAGGCGGCTCGATTACGAAGCTCGACCGGCTCGCCCGATCGGTGCCCGATGCTCGCGACCTCGTCGGCCAGGTCTACGACAAGGGCGCTGCGCTCCAGCTCGGGCCGTCGCTGCACGACCCGGATGACCCCGTCGGGAAGCTCCTGTTCAACGCGCTGGCGATGGTCGCGGAGTTCGAGTCCGACCTGAACCGGCAGCGCACGATGGAGGGCTGCGATCGCGCGGGCACAGGGCCGCCTCAACGGGAAGCCGCCGAAGCTGAACGAGCGACGCACGAAGAAGTTGCTCCAGGACTACGAGGCCGGCACCGCGACGGTTGGCCAGCTCGCCGAGGACTACAACGTGTCGCGAGCAACCGTGTACCGCACGATCAAGCGCGCGAAGGCGCAGGGGGAGGGTTCTCGATGACCACCATCTACCGGACCATCGAGCGGGCCAGGAAGATGAGGGAGGAATCGCAGTGACCGCGGGAGCCAGTCAGACTTTCGATGCGCCACACCCGTCGCGCGAGGATCGGTCTGGATCGTAACCCCGCTCCCGTTGGCGTCTACGAACGCTCTCCCATCTCCACGGGCGTGTATCACTCCACTGTGGACTGCCCCACGGTTCGAATCTGGATGGCGATGCCTCGCACCACTTTGGGGTGGCTCCGGGAGCTTGATCCGACTAGCGGTGAGGGGCTTGCGGACTGGCGCCAAGAGGCTGATGAGGGTCGCTGGACAATGGGTCCTAGTCGAGCCCGGTTCCTTATGCACGCGGAGTGGAGAGCCTGTCTGCGCTGTGGTTCTGCTTCAACGCCTACAGAGTCCGTCACGTGCCCTCGCTGTTGGCTGACGGCCTGTGATTGCGAGAAATGACCCACGTTGCTTGTGGTGGTGCGGTACCGGGCTGGCACTAGTCCTGCGGCAGTACGAGACCTCGCTCCACCCATTCGTCTCGGTCGAATGGGATGTGACCACCCCCGCCGGCTGCCAGGACGAACCGAGCGCCAACCGCAGTGCGCGGATGCCAGTCCTCCACGATTGCTAACGGCCTCCCGGTGCCGCTCCACCGACGCTCGACCGCTTCAGCGATCACCTCGGCAGCGTTAACCAATGAGGTCCCGCCGTTCACTCCGCCGCGCGCGTCTCTCCCCCGCATCCTCGTGGTCTCATCGCCCTGCTTGACGAACTGCAGGACGACACGCGGCCGGTCAGCCCCGGGCCATCCCGGCGGGCATGAGCACGGCGACGACCTTCCCCTTCACCACGAGGGTCTCGCCGGCGTGCACGGTCTCGGCGACGACGACCTTGCGCTCGGTGACCTCCTCGATGACACCGCGCAGCTCGAGCTCGACCCCCATCGGGGTAGGCGCGAGGTAGTCGACGTGCAGGGAGGCGGTGACATAGCGCAGCGTTGGCTCGGTGCCCATCTCGCGCCCCTGGGCGCGGTGCCCTGCGGCTGCCGCGCTGCCCGTGCCCTGGCAGTCGACGAGCGAGGCGATGAGTCCGCCGTAGACGTAGCCGGGCATCGCCGTGTGCTCGGGCCGCGGGGTGAAGCGCGCGACGGTCTCCTCGCCGTCCCAGTGCGACTTCAGCTGGTGACCGGCGGGGTTCTGAGTGCCGCAGCCGTAGCAGTGCGCGACGTCGCCGGGATAAGTGTCCTGGAAGGCGGTGCTCATGTCGGCACGCTAGCCCCACCCCCGCGCGTCGGTCAGCCGACGGCCGCACGCTCCGACTGCGGCTCGACGACGGGCTCGCGCCGCACGGCGAAGGACAGCACGGACGCGATGACGCAGAGCATCGCGCCGCCCCACCACGCCCACGTGTAGGCGCCGAAGGTGTCGCGGATGACCCCGGCACCGAAGGCCGCGAGCGCCGCCCCGATCTGGTGCGCGGCGAAGACCCAGCCGAAGACGATCGTCCCCTGCTCGCCGAAGATCTCCCGGCACAGCGCGGCGGTCGGCGGCACGGTCGCCACCCAGTCCAGCCCGTAGACGACGCTGAAGAGCAGCATGCCCGGGTGCACCGCGTCGGACAGCAGCAGCGGCAGCGCGAGCAGCCCCACCCCGCGGAAGAAGTAGTAGGCGACGAGCAGCCACCGCGGGTCGAAGACGTCGGTGTGCCAGCCGGACGCGATCGTCCCGACGATGTCGAAGATGCCCACGAGCGCGAGCAGCCCGGCGGCCGTCGTCTGCGACATGCCGTGGTCGTGCGCCGACGGGATGAAGTGGATGCCGATGAGCCCGTTGGTCGTCGCGCCGCAGATCGCGAAGGCGAGCGCGAGCGCCCAAAAAGCCTTGTGCCGCACCGCGAACCGCAGCCCGTCGATCGCCCGGCCCATCGCGCCGCCGGTCACCTTTGCCGGCGGCACCCAGGTCTGCGGGTCGGCGCCGAAGGGGAGGACCCCCCGGTCGTGCGGGTGGTCCCGCATGACGAGCCAGGCGATGGGCGCGACGGCGAGCGCGGCGACCGCGATGACGAGCGAGGCGGGGCGCCAGCCGACGTCCTCCGCCAGTGCCGCGACGGGCGGCAGGAAGATCAGCTGCCCCGTGGCGGAGCCGGCGGTGAGGACGCCCATGACCAGCCCCCTTCGCGCCACGAACCAGCGGTTGGCGACGGTCGCGGCAAGGACGAGGGCCATCGAGCCGGTGCCTGTCCCGATGAGCACGCCCCAGAAGACGTGCAGCTGCCACGACGCCGTCATGAGCGTGCTGCCGCCGGCGCCGAGCGCGACGAGGGTGAGCGCACCGGCGATGATCTGCCGCATGCCGAAGCGGTCCATCAGGGCCGCGGCGAAGGGGGCGACGAGACCGTAGAGCAAGAGGTTGATCCCGACCGAGAGCGACATCGTGCTCATCGACCAGCCGAACTCCTCGTGGAGCGGCACCATGAGCGCACCGGGCGCGGCGCGGAAGCCGGCGGCCCCGAGCAGCGCGAGGAAGGCGACGGCCGCGACCTACCACGCGGGGTGGATGCGGGGAGGCGTCGAGGTGGCCGACCGGGCCGTCGAGGCATCACTTCTCTGAAGAGAGTTTGCAGTCGGAGACTACCCCCACAAGATGGGCCCATGAGCCTCGTCATCCGCCCCCGCGCCGACGCAGACCTACCCGCCCTCGGGCGCGCCCTCGTCGAGCAGCAGCCCGCCTCGCGCTACCCCCACCGCGATCCGCTGCCGATGCCGGCAGAGGACTTCGTCGCCCGGCCCGGCGCGCTCGCCACGTGGACCGCGGAGCTCGACGGCGAGCCCGTCGGCCACGTCGCGGTCCTCCCGGTCCGCCCCGACGGTCACGAGCCCGAGCTGGCGCGGCTGTGGAGCGCCGGTCACGGCCTGCCGACGGAGCGCCTCGGCGAGATCGGGGTGTACTTCACCTCCACCGCTGCCCGTGGCCGAGGCGTCGGCTCGGCCCTCATGCGCACCGCCCTCGACGACCTCGCCGAGCGTGGCCTCGCGCCCTGCCTCGACGTCGTCCCCTTCGGCGTCGCGGCCGACTACTACCTGCGGACGGGGTGGGTCGAGGTCGGACGCACCCGGCCGTCGTGGCTCGGGGACGATGCCCCCGACGTCGTCGCGATGATCCTCCCGGCAGGCTCCTGACCGCCCCGGGCCGCCGTGCCACCACGAGGGAGCAGACTGGCCGCATGACTGCACCCCGCGCCGTCCTCGTCACCGGAGCCTCTCGCGGCATCGGTCGCGCCATCGCGAGCGCCTTTGCCCACCAAGGTGATCGGGTCGCGGTGCACGTCCGCTCCGCGGTGGACGAAGGGGAGGCCACGCGCGACTCCCTCCCCGGCGAGGGGCACGCCCTCGTCGTCGGCGACCTGGGCGACGCGGACCAGGCCGCGGGCCTGCCGGCGGCAGCCGAGGAGGCCCTCGGCGCACCGGTCACGGTGCTCGTCAACAACGCGGGCATCGCGACGACACCGGCGCTCACCCACCCACCCGCGACGACGGATCCCCTTGCGTGGCAACGCAGCTGGGAGGACTACCTGCGGATCAACACCCTCGGGACGGCGATGGTCACGCACGCGATGACCCGTCGGCTCGTCGAGCTCGGGCTCCCGGGGCAGGTCATCACCATCGGCACCCGCGGGGTCCACCGCGGCGAGCCGGAGTACCCGGCCTACGCGGCCTCCAAGGCGGCACTGCACTCGATGGATGCCTCGCTCGCCGTCGCACTCGCCCCGCACGGCATCGCGGTCGCGACCGTGGCGCCCGGCTTCGTCGACACCGAGAGGGTCGCGGATCGGCTGGACGCCCCTGCGGGAGAAGCAATCCGGGCGGACTCCCCCTTCGGCCGGGTCGGTCGGCCCGAGGAGGTGGCGTCGGCCGTGCTCTGGCTCGCCTCCCCCGACGCGCAGTGGGCGTCCGGGGCGACGCTCGACCTCAACGGCGCCTCGCACCTGCGGCCATGACGCGCTACGTCGCCCTGCTGCGCGGGATCGCGCCCGCGCTGCCCCACAACTCGAATGCCGAGCTGCGAGCGGTCCACGAAGGGCTCGGCCTGCAGCGGGTCGGGTCGGTGCTCGCCAGCGGCAACATCGTCTTCGAGACCGACGAGACCGATGGGCCGCAGCTGGAGCGGAGGATCCAGGAGGCGCTCGTCGGCGAGCTCGGCATCGGGGGCGGCACGATCATCCGCTCCCTGGAGGAGCTGCGCGGGCTGCTCGAGCGCGATCCCTTCGACGGGCTGGAGCACGGACGCGGTACCTACCTCGTCGCGACCTTCCTCAAGGACGGCGCGCCGGCACCCACCGAGATCCCCGACGATCCTGATCCCAGGGTGCAGGTCGTCGGCTTCGACGCGGAGGCACGGGCCTTCCTCGCCGTCATCGACAACGGCGACCCGGGCAAGACGCCCGACGTCATGCGCTGGCTCGACCGGACCTACGGCAAGGACATCACCACCCGGACATGGCTCACCGTGGAGCGGATCGTGCGCAAGCTCGAGTCGCTCTGAGAGCGGGCGCCGGGCGCGAGACACCGCCGGGTGCAAGGATCGAGGCGTGCCCGAGACGCTCACGACCGACCGGCTGACGTTGCGGACCTTCGTCGACGAGGACGCGGACGCGCTCTTCGACCTGCACTCGCGCCCCGAGGTGCAGCGGTGGATCGGCGACGGCCAGCCGATGACGGACGTCGGCGAAGCCCGCGCGTCGGTCCCCCGCCGACGCGACGTGCCCTACCCGCCGCCCCAGGGCATCTGGGCGATCGACCTCGAGGAGCGCTTCGTCGGCACGCTGCTGCTCAAGCCGATCCCGATCAGCGGCTCGGCCCTCGCGGCGGACCCGCGCAACCCGGAGCTGGCCCTCGACAGTCCCGAGGTCGAGATCGGCTGGCACCTGCACCCCGACGTGTGG
Organism: Janibacter sp. RAF52; assembly: GCF_052114035.1. NCBI lineage: Bacteria > Bacillati > Actinomycetota > Actinomycetes > Micrococcales > Intrasporangiaceae > Janibacter > Janibacter sp. RAF52. The sequence goes on from NZ_JBFRDY010000005.1 coordinate 22,959, forward strand.
GGCCGCGGCATCGCGACCGAAGCCGCCACCCGCGTGCTCGGCCACGCCTCCGACCTCCCCCGCATCGTCGCCGTCACCCACCCGGACAACGAGGCCTCCCAGCGGGTCGCCCGTCGCCTGGGCATGCGCGACGAGGGGCTCACGGACCGCTACTACGACACGACGACGCGACTCTTCGTCCTCGAGCGCTGACCCCGGCGCTGCTCGTGCGAGGCTCGACGCCATGACCGACCTCGACCTGCGCGCGATCGGGGAGGGACTCCCCTTCGCCGAGACGCTCGACGACCTGCGGGCGGCGGTCACGACCCGGGGCGTCGCGGTCGTCCAGGCCCCGCCGGGGTCCGGCAAGACGACACTGGCGCCACCGCTCGTCGCCGACTGCGTCGAAGGAAGGGTCGTCGTCACCGGCCCCCGGCGGGTCACGGTGCGTGCGGCGGCGCGACGGCTGGCCCACCTGACCGGCACGCAGGTCGGTGACCTCGTCGGCCACACCGTCCGCGGCGAGCGCCGCGTCGGGCCGCGCACGCGGGTGGAGTTCGTGACCCCGGGGGTGCTCGTCCGTCGGCTGCTCGCCGACCCCGAGCTCACCGGCACGGCCGCCGTCGTCCTCGACGAGGTCCACGAGCGAGCCCTCGACACCGACCTGCTGCTCGGGATGCTCGCCGAGGTGCGCCAGCTGCGGGAGCTGCCGCTCGTCGCGATGTCGGCCACCCTCGACGCCCCGGGCATCGCCGCACTGCTCGGCGACGACGACGGTCCGGCCCCACTCGTCGACAGCGAGGGCGCGCTGCACCCGCTCGAGGTCCTCTGGGAGCCGAGCACGGGCCCGCGGACCGACGCGCGGGGTGTCACCCGGGACTTCCTCGAGCACGTCGCGAGGGTGACCGCACGGCACCACGAGCCCGACCACCACACCCTCGTCTTCGTCCCCGGAGCCCGGGAGGTCGACCAAGTCGTCGAGCTGCTCGGCCGTCTCGTCCCCGGCGCCGAGGTCCTCCCGCTCCACGGCCGCCTTGCCCCGCGCGAGCAGGACCGCGCGATCGGCGGTGAGCCCACCACGAGCGGTGGCCGCATCGTCGTCTCCACCGATCTCGCCGAGTCCTCGCTCACCGTTCCCGGAGTGCGGCTGGTCGTCGACGCGGCCCTCTCCCGCGAGCCCCGCCGTGACGCCGCCCGTGACATGTCCGGGCTGGTCACCGTGCAGGCATCCCGGGCCTCGATGACCCAGCGCGCCGGCCGGGCCGCGCGCCTGGGCCCCGGCCGTGCCGTGCGGCTCGTCGAGGAGTCCGTCTGGTCCCGCGCTCCCGAGCACGTCACCCCGCAGATCACGACGGCCGACCTCACCGAGACGGCCCTGACCCTGGCGGCCTGGGGCTCGCCCCGCGGCGAGGGCATGGCGCTCCTGACACCACCCCCGACGGCCGGCATCGACGCGGCCGAGACCACCCTGCGCGGGCTCGGCCTCGTCGACGACGGCGGACGGATTACCGACGACGGGTTCGCCGCGACGCGCATCCCCGCCGACCCTCGGCTCGCCCGCGCCCTGCTCGACGGCGCCACCCTCGTGGGCACCACCGCGGCCGCCGAGGTGGTCGCGACCCTCGCCGACGACCTGCGCAGCGACGACGGCGACCTCGACCGGCTGCTCGCCGACCTGCGCTCCGGGCGCTCCCGCGACGCCAGCCGGTGGCGCCGCGAGGCCGACCGCCTCGCGCGGCTGGTCCCAGCCGGCGAGCACCGACGCCCCGGCAACGATGCCCGTGCCGGCGACCGGCACGTCTCCGGCGCCGGACTGGTCACCGCCCTCGCCCACCCCGGCCGGATCGCCCGACGCGTCGGCGACGGCCCCGCCTATCTCCTCGCCTCGGGCACCCGCGCGGCCCTGCCCGCCGGGAGCCCGATGCGTCACGACGAGTGGCTTGTCGTCGCCGACGTCGCCCGCGCCGACGGCCGCGTCGCGGCCGGCACCGGCGCGGTCATCCGGCTCGCCGCAGCCCTCACCCGCGACGAGGCGGAGACCGCTGGCGCCGGGCTGCGGGTTCGCGAGGTCCGCGCCGACCTGGGCGAAGGAAGGGTCACCGCCCGCGAGGTCGACGCCCTCGGCGCCATCGAGCTCAGCTCGACGCCGGTCCGGCCCGACCCGGTAACTGGGGCCGAGGCGGTACGACGCGCGCTCACCCTCCGCGGCCTCGACCTGCTCGTCTGGTCGGCACCCGCCGACGCCCTCCGCCGGCGCCTCGCCGCACTCCACCATCACCTCGGCGACCCCTGGCCCGACGTCTCGGACGACGCCCTGGCGGCGCGACTCGAGCAGTGGCTCGGTCCGGAGCTGCAGCGCGTGGCGACGGGCACCCCCTTCGCCCGCATCGACCTGACCGATCCCCTGCGCCGGCTGCTCCCCTGGCCCGACGCGACCCGGCTCGACGACCTCGCCCCCGAGCGGCTGCCCGTGCCGAGCGGCTCGACGGCCGCGGTCACCTGGCCACCGCACGACGAGCCCTCTGCCGCACCGGTGCTCGCGGTCAAGCTGCAGGAGTGCTTCGGCCTCGCCGAGACACCTCGGCTCGTCGACGGTCGCGTGCCGGTGCTCTTCCACCTGCTTTCCCCGGCCCGACGGCCCCTCGCTGTGACCGACGACCTCGCCTCCTTCTGGTCCGGGCCCTACGCCCAGGTGCGGGCTGAGATGCGCGGCCGCTACCCCAAGCACCCCTGGCCCGAGGACCCCTGGACCGCGCCGGCGACGGCCCGCACGAAGCGCCGGACCTGAGCCCCGGCGTCAGCGACGGTCGGTGAGCCGCAGGTGGTACCCGTCAGGGTCGTGCACCCGGAAGTCGGTCAGCACCCACGGGCGGTCGGTGAGGTCCTCGGCGAACTCGACGCCTGCGGCCACGAGCCGGTCACGCTCGGCCTGCACGGCGTCGACGACGAGCACGATCTCGGTCCCGCTCCGCACGTGGCGGTGCTCCGCCGCGCGGGCCGGCGAACGGCACGACATGCACCAAGACGACCTGTTGTGCTCGCCGCCGGTCCAATCGGCTCACGCCAGCAGGGTCCGGATCGCCTGCCGATAGCCGGGCGCCACGACCCGGGCGGCGAGCGCTTCGACCCACCGCAGTCGCGCTGGCAGCCACGGCAGCTGCACCGTCTGGCGCCAGACGACGCGCGAGCCGTGACGAAGGGGGGCCACCGTTACCTCGATCCGCCCGCCGACGACCCGGCCGACCTTGACCACGGTCGCGGACTCCGGCGGGGCCCACGTCTCGACCCGCATGACGTCGTCGAAGCCGAGCGGCCCCAGCGCGGTCCTGCCGGTGAAGCCGGCCCCCGCCCCGATCCGGGTCGCCGGCGGGTTGGGCGTCACCGTCGTCAGCGGGATGACCGCCGTGTGCCGATCAAGGTCCCACAGCCGCGCCCACGTCTCGGCGGGCGCGTGCTCGGTCTCGGCGGACACGACGAAGCTCGACCTCATGCGGTGATCAGCCCCCGGAGGTACGCCGCCTGCCCGACGTGCTGGGTGTCGTCGTTGACGACGCTCACCAGCCGCGCCCCGAGCGTGACCGGCGGATCCCATGAGGTGTCGACGACGCGGTCGAGGTCGTCCTCGTCCAGCCCGGCGACCCACGTCACCGTCTGGTCGTGGACGGCCTCGACGTAGCGGGCGAGCAGCTCGGCACTGGCGACGACCTTGCCCACCTGCGCACTCGTGTGCCCGTAGCCGGTGTCGTCCTCGTCCAGGTCGAGGTCGAAGAACTCGATGAAACCTCGGGCAGCCCAGACCTGCTGAAGACCGGCGACGTCGGCCACGTGGTCGTCCTGGACGCGATAGGCGTGCCAGACCAGCCACGCGATCGGGTTGGCGTCGGGCGCGACGCGGTGCGTCAGCTGTTCCTCAGTGAGACCGTCGATGGCGGCCAGCGCGCTCTCGCGCACCCGGCCGAAGCAGTCGATGAGCAGTTGTGCAGGAGTCATGCCCCCGACGCTACGCCCCGGTCGCGGCGCTCAGCAGCCGTCGGGCCCGCAGACGTCGCCGGACTGCACGACCTGCACGGCCGGGGTCCGCTCGGCGAGCGCCTTGTCGACCTTCCCGGCCAACAGCCTGGGCCTGCCCGGCACCGTTCTCTCGGTGGGGTCGGAGCAGAAGTTCGAGCTGCGGGCCACCGGCCTGGAACCCAAGTTCCTGGTCGCGATCCGGTCCGGCTCGGCCACCGGGGTGGAGCTCAACGGCTTCATGGACACCGGCGACCGGGGGGAGATCCACCTGGACGGCGGCTCGGCCCCCGAGCACTACGAGAACGGCCACCGCGGCTCCTTCCACGTGGTCGACCAGTTCGAGAACACCTCGCTGGCCTCGGTGGAGTACACCGTCCAGCGGCTCCCGAAGGCCGAGGTCACCGCTCCGGTGGTGGCCGGGGCTGAGGCCACCGTGCTGCTCAGCGGCAACGTGGGCACGGCTCCCACCTTCGACCGGGTCCAGATCGGCGCCCGGGTGTTGGGGGAGCCCACGGTGAAGCGCACCGCCGCCGGTCAGCAGGTCACCTTCACGGTGCCGGGCGACGTGGCACCGGGTCGGGCCACCGTGGCCCTGGTCCAGTCGACACCGTGGCAGCGCGTGGTCGACGTGCCCGTCACCGTGGCGTCCGCGCCGGTGGTGGCGCCGCGATTGAGCGCGACTGCGGTGAAGGTCGAGTTCGGTCGAGCCACCTCGGTCCCGGTCCGGGTGGCCGGAGCCGACGCCGGCACCGTGCGGGCCCAGGTGGCCGGGAAGGTGTACAGCGCACCGGTGACAGCGGGTCGGGCGAGCGTGAAGGTCCCGGCCAGGAGCCTGCCGGTGGGCACCCACCGCGTCTCCCTGGTGCTGGCAGCTCCCGGCGCCGGTGAGGTGCACGCCGCCACCTCGGTCCAGGTGCGGAAGGCGGGGTCCCGGGTCCGGGTGAGCGCTCCACGCACCGCCCGCCCGGGCAAGAAGGTCACGCTGCGGATCAAGGTGACGCCGAGTGTGGCCGGGGTGCCGGTCGCCGGCACGGTCCGGGTGAATGCCTGGGGCCGGATCCAGCAGGTGCGGGTGAAGGGCGGCGCCGGAACGGTCGTTGTGAAGGTTCCCGCCAAGGCCACGGGCAAGGCCACCCTCACCGTCCGCTGGCTCGGCTCGGCCAGCGTGACGTCCAGCTCTGTCAAGCAGGTGGTGCAGGTCAAGCGGCGCTGAGCGCCGCACCGACGTACCGACGTACGAGTGGGGCATCCGCAGGACGGGTGCCCCACTCGTCGTGGGTGAAGAAATGTGAGCAAGCCCACGAATCCGCTTGCATGTGACCATGTGGTCACATAGAGTTCTTCCCATGCTCGCTGATTTCTGGAACTCCCTGCCTGACGGGGTGAAGCAACCGACAGTCCTGGCCATTCCGTTCTTCCTCGCCCTGATCACTCTCGAGGCGCTCGCCTCGTGGTTGTTGGAGGAGAAGGAGCCCGAGTCCGAGGCCAGCAAGAAGCTGCCTTCGGGGGAGTCGCAGCACGCGATCGGCTCCTACTTCCGCAAGGACGCCGTCACCTCGATGTCGATGGGACTCGTGTCCCTCCTCTTCTCGGGTCTGTTGAAGCTGGTCTTCTTCGGCGCCTACATCGCTCTCTACGCCATCTCGCCCTGGCAGATCCCGGCGAACAGTTGGTGGGGCTGGGTGGTGGCCATCGTGGTCGTCGACTTCGTCTACTACTGGGCCCACCGGATCAGCCACCGGGTGCGTCTGGTGTGGGCCACCCACCAGGTGCACCACTCGAGTGAGTACTTCAACTTCTCCACTGCGCTGCGCCAGAAGTGGAACGGTTCGCTGCACTACCTGCTGTGGCTGGGGCTGGCGTTCCTCGGATTCCACCCGGCAATGATCTTCACCGCCTACGGCGTCAACCTGGTCTTCCAGTTCGTGGTGCACACCGAGCGAGTCCACAAGATGTGGCGGCCGGTCGAGTTCATCATGAACACCCCGAGCCACCACCGGGTCCACCACGGGAGCGATGCGCTCTACCTGGACCGCAACTACGCGGGCATCTTCATCATCTGGGACCGCATGTTCGGCTCCTTCCAGGAGGAGATCAACCGGCCGCTGTACGGGCTCACCAAGCCGGTGAACACCTACAACATGGTGAAGCTGCAGACCCACGAGTACGTCGCCATCGCCCGCGACGTGAAGCAGGCGGGCACACTGCGCGAGAAGCTCGGCTATGTCTTCGGTCCGCCCGGCTGGACCCCCGAGGAGGGAGCGCCGGTGCACGTCGGCACCATCAAGGTCACCCCCGAGATGCGCAAGCAGGCGTCGTGGAAGAAGGAGGACGTGGATGTCGTCGCCTGAAATCCCGGTCGGCGGAGGATCGGTCCGCGACCTGGGCCCGCTGGGTCGGCTCACCGTGACGGTGGTGCTGGTGATCTCGGCGCTGCTCTTCGGCTACATCGCGGTGAATGCGATCTTCAACCCGAATGCCGCCCACAACGCGGGCTGGCTGGCGCTGAACGCGCACTCGCAGAACGAGTTCATCGCCAACTACGGCGGCATGCACGTGGCCTTCTCCGCGATCAGCATTGCCGGGCTCTTCCGCGACTCGCTCAAGCCGGTGGCACTGTGGATGCTGGGCCTGGTCTGCGGCGGGCTGTTGGCGGGCCGACTGTGGAGCCTGGTCGTGGACGGCAACCCCGGAGGGTTCGCGATCGCGCTGATCATCCTTGAGGCGGTGGCGGCGGGCTTCGCCTTCGGGTTGCTCTGGGCCATGAAGCGGGCCAGCAGCAGCCGCGCGTCCGGTGCCCGCAGCGAGGTCGGCGCCCACTAGGCTCGGTGCGTGGCCGAGAACACTGCTTTCGACTCGCTCTACGCCCATGGCTTCGCCCGGGTTGCTGCCGTCACCCTTCCGGTGGCGATCGCCGACCCGGTGACCAACGCCAGCAGGATCGTCGCCGCTGCCCGGCAGGCCCACGCCCGCGGGGTGGCGGTCGCGGTCTTCCCGGAGCTCGCGCTGACCGGCTACGCGATCGACGACCTGCTGTTGCAGGACGCGTTGTTGGAGACGGTGCATGCCCAGATCCGACGGATCGCGGCCGACTCCGAAGGGCTCACCCCCGTCCTGGTCTTCGGTGCCCCGATCCGACACCGGAACCGACTCTTCAACTGCGCGGTGGTGGTCAAGGACGGTGAGGTGCTGGGCGTCGCGCCCAAGACCTACCTGCCGAACTACCGGGAGTTCTACGAGAAGCGTCACTTCGCTTCGGGGGTCGGCCTGGAGGGGGAGTACCTGACCCTGCCCGGGCTGCGCCGCGCCCAGCAGGACCAGGCGAGCGCCGGGCCCGACGGATTCGAGGACGACTTCGAGGATGAGTTGGCCGACGAGATCGAGGTGCCGTTCGGTCCCGACCTGATCTTCCGCGCCACCGACCTGCCCGACCTGGCCCTGCACGTGGAGATCTGCGAGGACATGTGGGTGCCGGTGCCGCCCTCGGCGCGGGCCTCGCTGGCCGGAGCCACGCTGCTGGTGAACCTGTCCGGATCGCCGATCACCATCGGCCGGGCCGAGGACCGGCGTCAGCTGGTCGCCTCGGCCAGCGCCCGCTGCCTGGCCGGCTACGTCTACGCGGCCGCCGGGCAGGGGGAGTCGACCACCGACCTGGCCTGGGACGGCCAGACGATGATCTACGAACTGGGCACCCTGCTTGCCGAGGGAGAACGGTTCGCCGCTCCGCACGGTGAACGCCCCACCCTGACGGTGGCCGACGTGGACCTGGGCCGGATCACCCAGGAGCGGTTGCGTCAGGGCAGCTTCGACGACAACGCCCGTGCCCTGGAGATCGGGGACGGTGAGTTCACCGAGATCTCCTTCGAACTCGAGCCGCCCACCGATGACCTGGGGTTGCTCCGCAAGGTGGACCGGTTCCCGTTCGTGCCCGATGACCCGGCCCGGCTGGCCCAGGACTGCTACGAGGCCTACCACATCCAGGTCGCTGGCCTGGAGCAGCGGTTGCGGGCCATCGGCACCCCCAAGGCGGTGATCGGGGTCAGCGGCGGGCTCGACTCCACGCACGCCCTGATCGTGGCCTGCAAGGCGATGGATCGGCTCGGTCGGCCGCGTTCGGACGTGTTGGCCTTCACCATGCCGGGCTTCGCCACCGGGGAGACGTCGAAGGGCTACGCCACCCGACTCTCGCAGTTGCTGGGCGTGACCTTCGCCGAGCTCGACATCCGGCGGTCTGCTCCGAGCAGACCGCCGAGGGCACCATCTGGCCGGTCGATGCGAACCTGCGTCCGGAGGGTCGATCGGGGCCGCTCACCCGGACCCTGGCCAGCCACCGCGGCTACTACGAGCGCTGGGCCAAGACCTGGGAGTTCCAGGCCCTGCTGAAGGCCCGGCCGGTCGCCGGCGACCTGGCCCTGGGCATCGAGTGGACCGACATGGCCGCCGAGTTCGTCTGGACCGCGGCCGAGCGGGACGGCTTCGTGGCCGATGTGCAGGCGATGCGACGCCGCGTCCTGGAACACATCCCGGCCAAGGAGGCGCGCCGTCAGCTGAAGCTCGGCTCGGGCGGGCTGCGCGACGTGGAGTTCGCGGTGCAACTGATGCAGTTGGTGCACGGTCGCGCCGACCGGTCGCTGCGGGTCTCCTCGACCCTGGGTGCCTTGGCGGCGCTGACTGCCGGCGGCTACGTGGGCCGGGAGGACGGGGAGGCGTTGCGCCAGGCCTACGCCTTCCTGCGGACCCTGGAACACCGAGCTGTCCCAGTAAACGGCGATCACCTCGCCCCAGGTCTCCTGCGGGCGGATCCCGCCACCGGACACGAACACGAGCTCACCTTCCACCGTGGTCGCGCCGAAGAGTTGCGTGCCGTTTACGAAGACGCGGTGCGCTGTAGCCCACCAGTTGCAGGCATCCTCCAGGTCCGGGTCGTCCCACGCGGAGGGGTCGAGTGGCTCGCCCTCGAAGCGCAAGGCGTCGAGATCGACCACGCCCTCGATGGTGACCGTGCAGGTGGCCTCAAGGATGACGCCGGCCAGGTCGTCGGCATCGGTGGTCGTCTCCAAGCCGGCCACGGTCGTCTGGGTGATCCGGATGCTCATCGTGACTCCTCACAGGTGTGCGCCAGCCGTGCCTGCTCCGCTTCGGCGTACGGCGCGTCCTCGCCCAGCCAGCCGCAGGCTTGGCAGTACGCGCGGCAGGGGAGACCTTCGCGCCACCAGTCGTTGGAGCAACTGACCAGCATGGTTCGTACCGGCTCCCAGAGTTGGTCGTCGAGGTGGCCCGTTGCCCGGTCGAGGGGTACGTCGGCGGGGACGATCAGGCCGCAGGAGCAGACCGCCTCAGGCATGCCCAGCCGGGTGTTCTGGTGGATGCCGCGAGCCCGTTTGAGGATGGTGTCCCGCATCTCTTCCATGAACATCCCCTCGATGCCGCTTAGCGTGCGGCCGGCGGCCTTCGCGGCCTCAAGCGACCGACGCAGGCCAACGAACTCGAGGTCCGCGGCGATCGTCTGAATGTCGTAGCGGTGTCCGCGGTACTCGAAGGGCTCGTACTTGTGCATGGGTGGTTCCTTCCCGTCGTGGCGGCGGCAGGGTGCGCGCGGCCCGGGTCTTCTCCGAAGGGCACCGTGTCGGGTGACGCGGTTGCCGCCAGCCCACGTCCGGAGGCGTGCGGGCTGGGCTCTTGACCTGGTTGAACGGTAGGGCGTGCCACCGACACAACCCTCCCGGCGTCGTCTCGGGCTATCGCGCCGGTCGGCGTCGCGGCGGACGGTTGCTGAGCTTCTGCGGAGGCGGCGGCAACTCGCGGCCCAGCCGCCGGCGAGCATCCTCGGCGGCGACGATCACCGCCTCCTGGGCGAACGCGGAGCGGGCGAGCATCCGGCCGAGCTCCTGCCGGTCGGCCACGAGTGCGTCTTCGACCGCTTCGATTGTCGAGGCCGGCAGGTCGTGCTTCTTGTTGAAGCTCTTGCGGGTCACGCTGACCAGGGCGGGGTGCTTCTCGCCCGCGGCCGCGAGCTCGGCCCGCTGCTGTGGTGAGCGCCGGGCGTGCAGCTCGAGCGCCTGGGCGAGCCAGCCGACGAACGAGCCGGGCGAGTCGGCGTCTGCGTCCAGGTCGGCGATGTAGGCCGACCGGGCGAGGTCCCACACGCCGGGCTTCCAGTAGATCCCGACCGGGGTAGTGGTCTGGCTCGTCACCTTGTCACTCCCCTGGTCTCATCCGCCGGCGCCGAGCTGCAGCGACTAACACCAACGCCGCTGCATTCCCGGTCGGGGCCCTGCGCAGCCGTTCCCACCCTCGTTCGATTCCTTCCGTTCCAGCCAGCTACGAGGTGCGGCTGCGCCGCGCCGCCGCAGCGAAGTCCACGCCCGCCGAGGCCGGGGTAATCCCCACCCTCACCGGGTGCCCACCTTTCCACAGGTTCGGCCCGTGGCCCGGTAGCCGTCGGCCCCCGCTGGGAGACTTAGTCCTGTCAGTTCTTTCTATTCTACTCACGGAGGACCGCAACATGACCGACACCATCCAGACCCCCGCCGACACCGCCACCGACGAGGCCACCGAGACCGTCGCGGCCGAGGAGTTCCTGCACCTCGACCCCGCCGACATCATCATCGGCACCAACGTCCGAAACGACCTGCGACCCGACCACAAGGAATTCCGCAAGTCGATCAAGGAGCGCGGCGTCCTGGAGGCCGTCACGGTCTACCGCAACGAGGACGGCCAGTACGTCCTGCTGCGCGGCCAGCGCCGCACGGTCACCGCCGCCGAGGTCGGCACCCCCACCGGCCTCATCCCGGCCCGCGTCGTGCCCCAGCCCGCCGACGCCGACCGAATCGGTGACCAGATGGTCGAGAACATCCACCGTGCCGGGATGCGCGAGGCCGAGATCGTCGCGGGCGTGGAGCAGCTGGCCTTGCTCGGCGTGAGCGCCGCGCAGATCGCCAAGCGCACCAGCATCGACCGCCCCACCGTGAACGCCGCCCTGGCGGTCACCAAGGCCGACCAGAGCCGCAACCGGCTCGACTCCGGCGACCTGACGTTGGAGGAGGCCGCGATCTTCGCCGAGTTCGAGCACGACCGCGAGGCCGTCGAGCGCTTGGAGAACACCAAGAAGTGGCGGCGCTCGCTGACCCACGAGGCCCAGCGGCTGCGCGACGAGGCCGCCGGGCGCGAGGCCGACGCCGCCGAGGTCGAGCGGCTGCGGGCCGAGGGCCTGCCGGTGCTGAGCGCCGAGGAGGTCGAGGAGGCCGACGAGGTGCTGCGCATCGAGCGGCTGGTCACCGAGGACGGCGAGCCGCTGCCCGAGGAGGAGTGGCCCAACGTCCCGGGCGCTCGCGTCCACGTCGTCAAGGAGTGGGTCTACCCCGAGGACGAGTACGACGAGGAGAGCGAGGACGGCACCGACGAGGACGAGGACTACGAGCCCGCCGAGCCCTACCAGCAGTACGTGCCGGTGTGGGTCGTCACCGACCTCGACGCCTCCGGCCTGCGCCGTCGCGGCGGAGGGTCCGGCAGCGCCCCCGCCGAGAGCGGCGACGAGGGCGAGAGCGAGGAGGAGGCCGAGGCCCGCCGCGAGGAGCGCCGCCGCGTGATCGCCAACAACAAGGCCTGGGCGAGCGCGGAGACGGTGCGCCGCGAGTGGCTGGCCACCTTCGTCGCCCGCAAGACCGCCCCGAAGGGAGCCGAGGCCCTGATCTGCGAGGCCGTCGTCACCGGACACCACTCGCTGAGCAAGGCCATGGACCACAGGCACCCGATGCTCTTCACGCTGCTGGGTGTCGACCGACCGACCGGCTACTACGGCGCGGGCCACGACGAGTGCCACAAGATCGCGACCAAGGCGAGCACGCCGAAGGCCGCGACCATGACCACGCTCGCCGCCGTCGTGGCCGCGTGGGAGGCCACGACCGGCAAGCACTCGTGGCGCAACCCGACCGCGTGGGACGCCCGCGTGCTCGGCGCGCTCGTGGAGTGGGGCTACCAGCCCAGCGAGGTCGAGCGGATCCTGCTCGGCGAGGAGCCGCAGCCGAGCACCGAGGACGACAGCGACGCCGACGCCGCCGAGGCCAGCGACGAGGCCAGCGACAGCGCCGCCTGATCGGCTCCCCTCCCCCACCTGAGGGCGGTTCTTCCTGTGGAGAACCGCCCTCAGTGGAATAGAAACCATAGAATGAACTCAGTTCGTTTGATCCGCTACCCGGGAGGACCCCGACATGTCACACGAGATCGAGACCCACGGCACGCAGGCAGCAGCCGTCTTCGCCCGCAAGGACGCCTGGCACCGCCTGGGCACCACCGTTCGCGACCGCGCGTTCACCGCCGAGGAGGCCATGAGGCTCGGCCACCTGGGCGGCTGGGACGTTCGCAAGTTGCCGCTCACCACCGCCGAGGTCAGCGAGGGCGGCGTCACCGCGATCGAGGTCCCCGGCTTCGCCACGGTGCGCACCAACCCGTTCACCGGCGAGCCCGAAGCGCTCGGCGTCGTCGGTGGTGGCTACACCCCGCTGCAGAACGAGGACCACGCCGAGTTCCTGAACCTGCTGGCCGACGAGTCGGGCGCGATCTTCGACACCGCCGGGTCGCTGCGCGGCGGGCGGCAGGTGTTCATCACGATGCAGCTGCCGGACTCGCTCACGGTCGGCGGCACCGACCGCGTCGACCTCAACATCGCCGCGCTCAACAGCCACGACGGCTCCAGCGCGTTCCGCATCCTCGTCACCCCGGTCCGCGTCGTGTGCGCGAACACCCAGAGCGCGGCGCTGCGCAACCACGAGTCGTCGTTCTCGATCCGACGACCTCGCGGAAGACCTCGGGCGGCTGGGCCCCGGAGACGGCGTACTTCATGTCGACGACGACGAAGGGCACACCCGTCACCCCGATCTGGCGCGCCAAGTCGATGTCGGCCGCGACGGCGGCCTCGTAGCGGCCGTCCGCGAGGGAGGCGCGGACCTCCCCTTCGTCCAGACCGGCGGCCACTCCCACCCGGACGAGCGCGTCGACGTCACCGATGTCGAGGCCGTGCTCGAAGTGACCGGAGAGCAGTGCCTCCTTGACCTCGTCACCCAGACCACGCTCCTTGGCCAGGTGGAGCAGCTCGTGGGCGCGGGCGGAGTTGGCGACGACGAGGCGGTCGAAGTCGTAGGCCAGGCCCTCGCCCGCGGCCTGCTCGGCGACGTGACCGAACATCTCGCGCACCTGCTCGACCGGCATCCCCTTGCGCGAGGCGAGGTAGTCGGCCTCAGTGCCCTCGTAGTGCTCCGGCAGCGACGGGTCGAGCTGGTAGCTGTGCCAGGTGACCTGGATGTCGTCGCGCTGCGGGTGGTCGGTCAGGGCGGTCTCGAGACGCCGCTTGCCGATGTAGCACCAGGGGCAGGCGATGTCGGACCAGATGTCGATCTGCATGTCGGGGGCAACGCGCGGAGGGCGCCGGATCATCCCGCGGGTGCCGCCAGGGTCTCGCGGGCCCGCGACCACGGGATGATGGCGAGGGCGCTGACGAGCCCGCTGAGCGCGAAGGCCCACTGCCAGCCCCAGAGGTCGGCGACCGCGCCGATGACGACGGGCCCACCGATGCCGCCCGCGTCCTGGCACATCTGGAAGGCGGCGAGCACCTTGCCCCCGGACCGGCCGTTGCCGACGACATCGGCGACGGTGGCCTGCTGGGCCGGGTTGAGCAGGCCGGCGCCGGCGGCGAGCACCGTCGTCAGGACGAGGATGCCGACGAGGCCACCGGCGAGACCCATGGCGCCCATGCCGACGGCGCTCAGGCCGAGGCCGACGAGGATGGGTAGGCGGCGGCCGAGGGTGTCGGCGATCCGACCGGAGAACTGCAGGGTGATGGCGGTCGCGGCCGCACCTGCGGCGAGGGCGACGGCGGCGGCCCACGTCTCCCCCACGACCGCGACGGCGAAGAGCGGAAGGATCGCCACGCGCACACCGAAGTTGGTCCACCCGTTGGCGAAGGCCGACACCAGAGCGGCGCGGTAGGCGCTGTCGCCGAGTGCCTCGCGCACGGTCATCGGCGGCAGTGCGCCCTGCAGCGGGTCGGCGCGAAGGGGAGTCCCCCGCAGCATGATCGCGACGAGGGCCGCGGCGAGCAGCAGCGCGACGCCGTAGACGACGAAGGGCACCCGCATCCCGAGCTCGCCCAGGGCGCCGCCGATGACGGGGCCGATGACCCCGCCGATGAGGAAGGCACTGCCGTACATCGACGAGACGCGGCCGCGGATGAGTGGCGGGGCCATGCGCACGAGCAGGGCCATCGCCGAGACGGTGAACATCGTCGACCCGATGCCGCCGAGCGAGCGGAAGATCAGCAGCTGCCAGTAGGACTGGGCAAAGGCCGAGGCGCCCGTGGACAGGGCGACGATGACCAGCCCGAGGATGTAGACGGGCCGCTCCCCGAGCCGGGTGACGAGAGCACCGCCCGCAGGGGCGAAGAGCAGACGGAAGAAGGCGAAGGCCGAGACGATGACGGAGGCGGCGGTGACGCCGACGTCGAAGCTCTGGGCGAACTGCGGCAGGACCGGGGTGATGAGGCCGAAGCCCACGGCGATGACGAAGGCCGCGGCGACGAGCGCCTTGATCTCGGCCGGGACGGGCGGCCGCTCCTGCGCGGGGCGGGCGGGGGTGCTCACCCGCCGTACTGTGCCACCCCACCCCGATGACCGCCCTCGAGGGCTCGACCGATGCCCCACGTCACGAGGTAGGCGGCGACCAGACCCCCGGTCATCGCCGCGGCGAACTGCAGGAGGAAGGGGTTGCCGAAGGGGTCGAGGAGTCGGCCGAGGACGACGTCGACGAGACCACGCGGGTTGGTCACCACGTCCCAGGAGTTGAAGCGGGGGAAGCGGCCGAGGTAGACGCCGAGCGAGGTCAGGGCCAAAGAGCCGATGGCGAGCGCCCAGCCTGCGGCCGCCCCCATCCGGGCGGCGACGATCCGGTGCACGAGCAGCAGCGAGGCGAGGCCCAGCAGCAGCCCCGTCCCGGCGAAGGAGCCGATGAGCAGGGCGTCGAACCACAGCGGTGCACCGTGCATCCAGTCGAGGTGGATGAAGTCCGTGATGATGTACGGCGCATTGGGCAGGAAGAGCAGCCACACGACGCCGACGGCGGCGAGCAGCCACCCGGGGGCCCGGAGCCGGTCCAGCCCGGTCATCGCGAGCGCGAGGAGGAAGGGGATCCACGCGAGGAAGAGGTTCCAGAAGAGGAAGGTGAAGACGGCCCCCGTCTGATCCGTGCGCACGTACTGCAGCGCCGCGGCGACGAGGGTGCCGGCGACGGGGAGCAGGGTGAGCCCGGCCAGCCAACGCCCGGGGTGAGATGTCGGAGCCATCCCACGACGGTAGGCCGCCCACCTTGGGGATCTCTGGACGAGACCCCACCGCTGGCTGAGGAGCTGGGTCCCACGCGCCGCGTGGGCGGAACGAGCGTCTCGAAGCCACGACCGTGTGCCCCCCGCTCCCGGCGAGGAGGGCCGGCGCGCTGCCGACGTCCTTCGTCCTCGTGTGGGCGCCTTGTCGTTCTCGACGTCGGCTTGACGCTGCACCGACCCTCCTCGCCCGTCCGCTCCGTCCCCCTTCGCCCGCTTCGCAGTAGGTCCCCGGTGGCAGGCTGGTCCCATGGCCGACCTCAAGACCGCCCTGCACGACCACCTGCGCGCCCAGCGGGCGGCGCTGCTGCTCAAGCTCGAGGGGCTGAGCGAGCGGGAGGCGCGGCTGCCCCGGACGCCGACGGGGACCAACCTGCTGGGCCTGTACAAGCATGCGGCGGCGTGCGAGCTGGGCTACTTCGGCGAGACCTTCGGTCGGCCGAGCGACCTGGTGCTCCCGTGGGAGGCCGAGGGGGTGGACCCGGACGACAACGAGGACATGTTTGCGACCGAGGGCGAGTCGATGGCCGACGTGCTCGCCTGGAGCGCGGCCTGCTTCGCCCACGCCGACGCGACGATCGAGGCGCTGCCCGTGGACGCCCCCGGCACCGTGGCCTGGTGGCCGCCGGAGCGCCGTTCGGTGACGCTCGGGCAGGTCATCGTGCACATGGCCCTCGACGAGGCCCGCCACGCCGGTCACGCCGACATCCTGCGCGAGCACATCGACGGTCGGGTCGGGCTGCGCTCCGAGGGCAACAACCTGCCGGAGTGGGACGAAGGGCGCTGGGCCCGGTACGTCGGGCGCCTCACCCGCATCGCCGACGAGCGCGCCTGAGCCCGTGGAGCTGAGCGAGGCCGTCGCCGACGTCTACGCAGCACCCCTGGCCGACTTCGTCGCCACCCGCACCCGGTGGGTGACCGCGGCCAAGGACGAGGGCGACGCCGACCTGGCCGCCGCGATCAAGGCCCTGCGCAAGCCGACCGTCCCCGCGCACCTCGTCAACGTCGTCGCGCGGGAAGAGCCGCAGGTCGTGGCCGCGCTCCTCGCCCTCGGCGAGCGGATGCGCGCCGCCCAGGCCAGTGGCGACGGAGCCGCGCTCGCAGCGGCCCGACCCGAGCGAAGGGAGTGCATCGACGCCTTCGTCGCGGCCGCCGGTCGCGCCGCCCACGAGCACGGCCTGGGCTGGTCCGCCGGCGTGCAGGACTCCGTGGCGGCGACGGCCGTCGCCGCGCTCGCCGACGAGGCGAGCGGCACGGCGGTGGCCTCGGGTCAGCTGCTCCGCCCTCTGGCGTACGCCGGCTTCGGTGAGGTCGAGCTCGACGACGCGGTGGCGACCCCCCTTCGCCTCCTGCCGCCCCTGCCGGACGACCCCGGCGACGACGCGGAGGAGGTCAGCGCCGCGGAGCGTGCTCACCAGCAGGCCCTCGAGACCGCTCGCGACCGGTTGCGCGACGTCGAGCGGGAGCTGGCCGCGGCCCGCCTCGCCGAGTCGGAGGCGCGGGCCGCGCTCGTCGCCGCCCGCGACCGCACGAAGGACCTCGAGACACGTGTGGCACGTGAGGCCGATGAGGTGGCGCGACTCGAGACACGCCCGGGCGCCGGACGTGCACGACAACGGCCGGGAAGCGCGGGATCATAGCCCTCATGAGCACGGCGCGCACGACTTCTCCCCGCACCGCCCCGACCGACCTGCCGACCTGGGCCATCCAGGCGGAGGACCTCGAGGCCATGCTGGCGACCGACGACGACACGGTGGACACCGCGGTCATCCCGCGACTCGCCTACCGCGAGGCCGTCGAGGAGGCGGCCGTCCCCGGCCAGACGATCGTCACCGAGCCGGTCGACGAGGTCGAGCACGTCGCCGCACCCGTGGGCCACAACCTGCGCCGCCGCCACGCCAGCCCGGAGTCGGTCGCGGCCATCCGCCGCAACCTCATCGCGGTCGCCTGTGTGCTGGCCGCCGTCGTCCTCATCGGCGCGGCCGCCACCTGGCTCGCCGGCTGGATCGCCCTCGGCGTCTGGACACTGCTCGTCGTCGCCGGCGCCATCGCGATCCGCCGCTCCAACTCGCGCTACACGGCACGGCACAGCCGCTACACCCCGCGGCACGCCTGACCCGACAGAGACGCACGCCACGGGCGGCAGGGGGAGTCCTCCCCTGCCGCCCGTGGCGTGTTCTCGCTAATCTGGCCCGAGGTGGGGCCCTGGCAGTCGGCGCCCGACCGGATCGACGACCACGATCGGGAGGACGAGCATGCGCCGCGTGCGCACACGAGACATCGCCGCGCTGGCCTGCGCCGCCTCGCTGCTGACCCTGAGCGCCTGCGGCGACGACGAGTCCGGCACGTCCGACCCGACCTCGTCCGCCACGGCGAGCACCTCGACGACCTCCGACGACGAGCACGCCATGGAGCAGGTCCGGGCCATCGACAAGCAGCTTCGCGCCGCGGACCCCAGCAAGCCCCTGCCCGAGGACGCCACCTGGGCGACCGATGGCTTCCGCACCCGCTTCGACGCGGCAGCCGCCGACTTCACCGAGGCGGGTGCGGTCTTCACGGGCAAGATCACGACCGAGTCGCTGCATCTCGGCGAGTCCGACCCCGATGCTCCGGGAGGCGGGCAGCTCACCGCCTATGCGTGCACGGTCGACACCACGCGGATCATCGTCGACGGCAAGGACGTCACGGCGCACCCCAACGACCCGACCAAGGTGCTGCCCAAGAAGCCTCGGCACGACACCTACCTCAACACCTACTCCACGACCGACGACGGCACGACCTGGCAGCTCGACCGGTCGCGCAACCTGCCTGACAAGGACAAGAAGGGGACCCCGTGCGACGCCTAGCCACCACGCTCCTGGCCGGAGCCCTCCTGCTCTTCACGCCCGCCCTCCCGCAGGCCAGCGCCACGGCCGACTGCCGAGAGGGTGGTCGGGGAGACACTGGAGGTGGCTCCGTCATCGTCGGCGCCGAGTGGTGCCAGTCCGGCAACAACAACAACGGCAACAACAACAGCGGCGGCAACAACAGCGGCGGCAACAACAACAGCGGCGGCACCACCGGTGGTCAGTCGGAGTCCGGCGACTCGACCTCCTCCGGACCGCGCATGTACACGATGGAGGAGGTCATCGAGATCTGCCTGCGCGACGGCGACGCCCTGTCCATCTCGTGCATGGCGGCGTACAACGACCGCATCATCCGCGAGGATGACGCGACCGAGGACGCGCCGGACGACGAGACGCCTGCGCAGGCCATCGCCCGCGCCCGCATCACCGCCATCAGCCGGCTCGACCTCAGCCGACCGGAGATCGGCGCCTCCCCCTGCCAGACCGACACCGGCGCCTGCCGCGGCACCGTCGGCCTGCCCGTCTGGCTGTGGGTCGGCGACGGCACCGGCGGTGCGCTGCCCTCGATGTCGACCACGGCCACGGCCGGCCCCTACACCGTGACCGCGACCGCCAAGGTCTCCAAGGTGAAGTGGTCGCTCGGGGACGGCACGACGACCACCTGCACGACCACCGGCACCAAGTACGACTCGGCGACGCACGGCTGGTCGGACCCGACCTGCGGCTTCGCCTCCGGCTGGTCCACCGCCGGCACGCACACCCTGACGGCCAGCTACGTCTGGGAGATCTCGATCTCGGGTGACGCCACGGGCTCGGCGACCCAGATCATGTCCTCCACCGAGCAGGTCACCGTCGGCGAGCTGCAGTCCGTGGTCACGCAGAAGGGCTGACCGGCCGGACGGTGAGCACCTGGGCGAGGGTGCCGAAGGCCCCTCGCTCGTCGTGGAGCACACTCGAGGTCAGCCCGTGGCCGGCGGGTCCGAAGGAGACCGTCGTGTCGAGCCCGAGCCAGCCCGGCTCGGGCTGTCGGAAGAGGTGCGCGGTGAGATCGACGTTCGGGAAGAGGACCTCCCGGGGTGAGGCGAGGACGTTCATCCCGTTGGCGATGTCGAGGAGACCAGCCGTCGCGGCGAGGTGACTGTGCGGCTCGTCGACCAGCGGCACGTCGGTGCGCACCCACACCCGCCCGCGCCCCGGCTCGACCGCCTCGCGGCGCACCTCGACGCTCGCGATGAATCCTCCCGACCACACGCTGCTCGGGTCCCACGGCTCGGTGTCACCCGGCGCCGGCATGGGCGGCAGGTCGCTGTGCTCGAGGGCGCTGGTCTCCCCGGCGGCGACGAGCCAGGCCCGGGCGACGGCGACCGCGCGGCCCCCGTGCGAGAGCGTCGCCTCGACGAGCTCGATGGTCCGCCCCGGCCGCACGACGCGCACCTCGTGCGTGCACGGCTGCACGGGGACGGGCCCGAGGATGTCGCAGGCCAGCCGAACGAGCGGCAGCCCGTCGTCGCGGCGAGCGTCGCGGTCGACCTCGACGAGATGGGCGAGCAGGCCGAGGGCCGGCGCGATGTGCTGCTCGCTCTGTGTCCAGGCGCCGCCGGTGTGCGCCGTGGGGCGGACGGTCAGGCTGTCGATGCGCTCGAAGTAGGCCATGGGCCCATCAGACCACCCGGTGTCACCGGTCTGGTGGGCAGGCACGCTCGCGCTGCTCAGCTCAGCAGCGCTGCGAGCGTGCCGCCGAGCTCGGTCGCCGCCTCCAGCGCCGCGTCGTTGACGTCACCGACGACCTCGAGGGTCTCGGCGGCCTGACGCCAGTCGAGCGCCTGGACGATGGAGCCCACCGCCCGCACGGCACCGGTGACGTCGTACCGGCCGTGCACCCAGAGCCCGTAGGGCCGCTTCGCGGTGGAGCCACCGCCCCCTTCGCCGGCCCCGCCGGAGTCGTCGAGTGCCCCGCCGACCTGGAGGAAGGTCGAGTCGAAGAAGTGCTTGAGCGCCCCCGACATGTAGCCGAAGTTGGCCGGGGTGCCGAGCAGGTAGCCGTCGGCCGCGAGCACGTCGTCGGCGCTCGCCTCGAGGGCGGGGACGACGTGCACCTCCACGCCGTCGAGGTCGGGGTGCCGGGCCCCCGCGAGCGCCGCGTCGAGCAGCGCGCGGGTCGACCGGGTCGGGCTGTGGTGGACGACGAGCAGACGAGCCATGCCTGCCATCCTGCCCTCAGAGACGGGCGATGACCACGACGAGCACGGGCAGGCACGCCGCGAGGACGACGAGGCTGTCGGCCGGGCGCCAGGGGGCCGGCTCGGCCCAGGTGCGGCGGGCGGACGAGGCGAAACCGCGAGCGTCCATGGCCACCGCGAGCGTCGCAGCCGACCCGAGGGAGCGCAGCAGCATGCCGAAGGTCGAGGCCCACAGGTGCGCGACGAGCGTGCGCGGGTGCCGCCACGAGACTCCCTGCCCCCGCAGCCGGCGGGCCCAGCCGATCTCGGTCCATGCGGCACCGAGGGTCTGCACCCGCTGCAGGGCGGCGCCGAGCGCCACGACGGGCCGGGCGGGCAGACGCAGCCGCTGGCCGAGGTGGTCCGCGAGGTCGTCCGGGTCGACGTAGGCGAGCGTGATCGCCGACGGCACCACGATGACGAGCAGACGCAGAGCGGCCGACAACGCCGTGTCGACATCACGCGAGCCGAGGAGCCAGGTCGACCATGCGACGCCGACCGCGCCGACGAGCCCCGGCAGGAGCCGGATCGCCAACCCGCGCCACCGCCCGACGACCCAGCCGGGGCCGGGCCGGTTGGCCAGCCCGATGACCGCGCCCACCCCGAGCAGCGCGAGGACGACGAGCGAGGTGCGCCAGCCGGGCGAGAGCACCGCGGCGACCATCGGGATCGTGGCGGCGGCGAAGAGCGACAGCGGACCACAGGCCGACAGGACCGCGCGGGGCGTGGAGCGGGCCGGCCCCGGCGAAGGGGGTGACACCGGCTCGACGGCGTCGACGAGGGCCATGAGGTCGGGGTCGTGGGTGGCCGTGACGACGGCACCACCGCGGGCACGCTGCGCAAGGAGCAGCCCGACGACCGCGGCCCAGGTGCCGCGGTCCTGCCCGACGGTCGGCTCGTCGGCGAGCACTGCTGCGGGACCGTGGGCGAGGGCTGCGGCGACGGCGAGGCGACGCTGCTCGCCACCCGAGAGGGTCTGCGGGTCCGCCCGCTCGAGGTGGGCGAGCCCGAGGGCCTCGAGCAGCTGTCGGGCCCGGTCCGTGGCGGCGGCCTCGTCGCGCTCGCCGAGCGTGCGGCCGGTGAGCAGCACCTCGTCGAGCACGGTGCGCGCGAGCAGCGCGCTGGAGCTCCACTGGGGCACCCACCCGAGCAGCGGGGCGATCTCGGTCGCGGGGAGCTCGCCGACCTCACGCCCTTCGGCCGTGGTGACCCGGCCGGAGACCGGGGTGACGAGTCCGGCCAGCGCGGCCAGCCAGGTGCTCTTGCCGCCGCCGCTCGGGCCGACGAGCGCCGTCGCCCGGCCGCCGGTCACGGCCAGCGGCTGCGCGACGAGCGCGGTCGCCGACTCGCTGCTGCCGTCGAGGTGGTTGCGTCGGCGCTCGACCCGCAGGGCCTCACCCTGCAGGAGGGGGGCACCCCCGTCGACCGGGCGGGCGAGCGGCCCGAGCGGCACGCTCAGGGGTTCCGGCGCGGCGACCCCGGGGACCCAGATACCCTCCGCGGCGAGCCGCGGCCCGTGCTCCTCGAGCACGACCGCGGGCGGTCCGTCGTGCCGCACCCGACCGTCACGGCCGAGGACGACGAGCCGCTCGCAGTGCTCGACCCACGGCTCGATGCGGTGCTCGACGACGATGGTCGACACGCCGGCGGCACCACGGAGGACGGCGTCGCGCACGGTGGCGGCACTCGTCTCGTCGAGCATGGCGGTCGGCTCGTCGAGCAGCAGCAGCGAGGGCTGGAGGGCGAGCGCACCGGCGAGCGCGACGCGCTGGGTCTGCCCGCCGGAGAGGGCACTCGTCGGCGTCGCGGGGTCGAGGTCGCCGAGCCCGACCGCGGTGAGCGCGGCAGCGACCCGGGCCGGCATGGCGTCAGCGGCCACCCCGACGTTTTCGAGACCGAAGGCGACGTCCCGCCCCACGGTGGCGGCGACGGTGCCTGACCCGGGCTCCTGGAGGACGAGGCCGACCGCACCGGGCCGCTCACCCGGCGGGCTCCCTTCGATCGTGACGGTGCCCGTGAGGTCACCCGAGTCGACGGTGAGCAGCAGTCCCGCGAGCGCCCGCAGCAGCGTCGACTTGCCCGAGCCGCTCGGCCCGACGAGCAAGACCCGCTGGCCGGCGGGGATGCTGAGGTCGATCTCCCGCAGGACCGGCTCCTTTCGTCCGGCCGGTCGCCAGGTGAGCCCGCGGACGGCGACGGAGCGGTCCGCGGGCCCGCCGGTGGTGTCGGGGATCAGACGGCCCTCCGCTCGAGGACCTCCTGGCCGGGCGGGAAGGGGTTGAGCGCACCGGCCTCCGCGAGCGCCCGGGTGAGCAGCCACCCGCCGATGCCGGCGATGACGACACCGGAGACGACCATGAGGGGCAGGTAGGCGAGCTTCCAGGCCCATGCCCAGTCGGTGAAGTAGGCACCGATCTCGTAGACCCACTCCAGGGGCGCCGACAGGGCTCCCGCGAGGACCGCGACGGCGGGGCCGAAGGCCTTGTAGGCGAAGATCGCGAAGGCGAGCTCGGCGCCGATCCCCTGGGCCAGGCCCGAGACGATCGTCGTGACGCCCCACTGGTTGCCGAAGAGCGCGGAGACGGTCGCGGCGATGAGCTCACAGGCGATCGCGGCACCGGGCCGGCGCACGACGAGGCCCCCGACGACCCCGGCGATGAACCAGAAGCCGACGAAGAGGCCGAAGAGGGGCTGGAAGGCGAGCCCGAGGGCGGAGATCGGGCCGTTGTACAGCAGTCCGTAGCCCCAGTAGGCGACGCCGAAGGCCACGCCGAGGAAGGCGATGGTCAGCAGGTCGACGGTCCGCCAGCCGAGGAGCGGACGGGTGGCGAGGACGGTCCCGGCGCGGGTCGCGCCCGTGGACTTCGTGGTGGTCATGTGTGCTTCTCCTGTGTGGTGTGACTCCACAGGGCGGGCCGACGCCACCCGCGACGGCGAGGCCGTCCGGCGACGACGGTCCGTGAGACTCGACTCCCTACGCCGGTGCGAACCGGATCAGGTACGAGGGTCTGCGGTCGCCCGCACTCTCAGCGCTGCTGCGCTCCCCTGTCGTGCCCCTCCAGCATAGGCCTGTGGCAGGGTTGGTCCCGTACCGGGTGGCGCGGACCGTGACCACCTCTCACGCGTGGCGAAAGGACCCCTCATGGGCAACGTGGTGTGGAAGCTGTTGGGTAGCGGTTCGGCGATCCTCGCCGGCATCGTCGCCAACAAGGTGATCACCGAGGTGTGGAAGAAGGCCGGCCGAGACACCGAGATCGACCCGACCAACCCCAACACCTCCTTCGGGGAGGCCCTCGCCTATGCGGCCCTCGCCGGTCTGGCCGTCGGCTTGGCCCGCACGATGACCACCCGTCAGGCGGCGGCGATCTACCAGAGGTCCGCCGGTCACCTGCCCAAGCCGATGCGCGAGGACGTCGAGAAGGAGCTGGGGCTCGAGTCGTGATGCAGGGCATCTCCATCACCGAGCCCGGCGACGCCGACGTCCTGCAGATCACGGAGGTCGAGGCACCCACCGCCGGGCCCGGCCAGGTCGTTGTCGACATGGTCGCCGCCGGCGTCAACCGCGCGGACGTCATGCAGCGGCTGGGTCACTACCCGCCGCCGAAGGGCGCCTCCCCCCTGCCGGGCCTCGAGGTGTCGGGCAGGGTCCTCGAGGTCGGCCCCGAGGTCGAGGGCTGGTCCGTCGGCGACGAGGTCTGCGCGCTCGTCGACGGCGGCGGCTACGCGGAGCGGGTCCTCGTGCCGGCGGCCCAGCTGCTGCCGATACCGAAGGGAGTCGACCTCACCTCTGCCGCAGGCCTGCCCGAGGTGGCGTGCACGGTGTGGTCCAACGTCTTCATGACCGCCAACCTCCAGCCCGACGAGACCTTCCTCGTCCACGGCGGGTCGAGCGGCATCGGCACGATGGCGATCCAGCTGGCCAAGGCCGCCGGAGCCCGGGTCGCCGTCACCGCGGGCAGCGAGGACAAGCTCGCCTTCTGCCGCGAGCTCGGGGCCGACATCGCGATCAACTACCGCGAGCAGGACTTCGTCGAGGAGGTCCGGGCGGCGACCGACGGCCACGGCGCCGATGTCGTGCTCGACCTCATGGGCGCGAAGTACCTGCCACGCAACATCGACGTGCTCGCCACGGCAGGCCGTCTCGTCGTCATCGGTCTCATGGGTGGCCGCAAGGGCGAGCTCGACCTTGGCAAGCTGCTCAGCAAGCGCGCCGCGGTCATCGCGACCTCGCTGCGCGCCCGCCCCGCCGGGGAGAAGGCGGCGATCGTCGCCGCCGTCCGCGAGCACGTGTGGCCCCTGATCGAGGCCGGCGCGGTGCGCCCGATCGTCCAGGGCAGCCACCCGCTCGACCGGGCCGCCGACGCCCACCGCGAGCTCGAGGCGAGCGGCCACATCGGCAAGATCCTCCTCACCCCCTGACCTGCGCATTTCCCTAGGGAAATACGGCCCCACCTGCGCATTTCCCTAGGCAAATGCGGCCCCACCTGCGCATTTCCCCAGGGAAATACGGCCCCACCTGCGCATTTCCCTAGGGAAATACGGCCCACCTCACCGCATTTCCCTAGGGAAATGCGGTGAGGTGCCCGTCGTCGAGGTGCCAGCGGGCGGCGGCGACCTCGGCGACCTCGGGGTCGTGGGTCGCGAGCAGCACGATCGCGCCGCGCCGCGCGACGTCGGTGAGCAGTGCGACGACCCTTTCGCGGGTGTCGTGGTCGAGCTCGGAGGTGGGTTCGTCGGCGAGCAGCACGAGCCCACCCCGCTCCAGCCGAAGGGAGGACAGCGCCAGTCCCCGAGCGACGGCCACGCGCTGCCGCTGACCGCCGGAGAGCTCCTCGGCGAGGTGCCCACCGTGCTCGTCGAGACCGACCGAGGCGAGCGCGCGGTCGGCGAGCGCGCTCGCCGCGGCACCGGCGGTGCCGGCGGCCACGAGCGGCACGGCGATGTTGTCGTGGGCGGTGAGCACCTCGGCGAGCGCGCTGCCCTGCGGGATGAGCACCGCCCCCGCGGCGCGGGAGCTCTCCTCGTCACCGATCGCCTGGTGCCCCAGCGTGATCGAGCCGCTGGACTGCCCTCGCTCGAGCAACCCGCCGACGGCCCACAGGAGCGACGACTTGCCCGCGCCGGAGTGCCCGGTGACCGCGGTGATCTCCCCCGGCCGGGCGGTCGCGCTCGCCCCGTCGACGGCGACCACGTCGCCGTAGCGGACGGTGACGTCAGCGAGCACCAGCGGGGCCGTGTCCGGTCCGTCGATCGGCGTGCTCATGCGTCCTCCTCGTCGACGAGCAGCTGCCAGACTCCCTCGTCGGTGCGGTGCACGCGCACGAGCGTGCCGGGCGGGAAGGCCTCGACGGCCGGCGGCGGCAGCGGCAGCGAGCCGTCGGCGGCCACGACCGAGTACTCCTCGCCGCTGCGCCCTTCGCCCCCGACCCGGCCGTCGCGGATGGTGACGGTGCGGGGGAAGGCGGCGGCCACGTCCGGGTCGTGGGTGACGACGACGACCGTCGTGCCGAGATCGGCGCTCACCTCCGCGAGCGCCTCGAGCACCATGTCACGGGCGTCGTGGTCGAGCTGGCTCGTCGGCTCGTCACCGAGGAGCAGGCCGGGGCCGCCGGCGAGGGCGACGGCGAGCGCCGCGAGCTGGAGCTGGCCAGGGGTCAGACCCTCGAGACGCCGGTCGGCGACGTCGGACAGCCGCAGGAGGGCGAGCAGGTCGTCGATCGGCGGCACCGGCCGACCGCTGCGCCGTGCCGGCCGCTGCGCGAAGTCGACATTGCCCCGCACGGTGAGCCACGGCAGGTGGTTGCGGGCCGCTCCCTGGAGCACGATGCCGACCTCACCGGCCCGGAAGCCGTCGATCTGCGCCTCCGTCATGGCCGACAGCTCGTGGTCGCCGACGTGGATCCGGCCGGCGCTCGGGCGCAGCAGACCCCCGAAGAGCGCGAGCAGCGTCGACTTGCCGGCGCCGCTCGGGCCGAGCAGAGCGATGCGCTCGCCGGCGGCCACGGTGAGGTCGACGCCGGACAGCGCCGCGACGTCGTGGCCCTCGGCCCGGTAGATGTGCACGAGCCCGTGGGTGCGCACCGGCAGCCCGCTCATCCCAGCTCCCCCCGTGCCGCGCCGAGGCGCACCCGGCGCAGCACCACTCCGGCGAGCAGCCACGCGATGACGACGAGGACGAGGGTCACCCCGGCCGTGGCGGCGAGCACGGTCGGCCAGTCCGGGGCGAGGTCCGCCCGCGGCACGCGGGCGGGTGAGGTGAAGAGCGGGATCGAGGGCAGCGCGATCCACGACCCCGCCACCGCGCAGGCGGCACCGAGGAGGACCCCGACGACCACGGTCGTCAGGTGCTCAGTGCGCGTCGCCCGGGCGACCGCGGCGCGACTCACCCCGCTGATCCGCAGGGCGGCGAGGTCGCGTGCGGCGGCCCGCCACCCGGTGACGGCGAGGATGACGAGGACCAGGCCGGCGAGCGCGACGGCCAGGCCACCACCGATGAGGGCGAGCTGCAGTCCCCAGCCGGAGGCCGACCGGTCGTAGACGCTCGCCGCCTGGGCGCTCGTCACGACCGATCGCACGGTGACGTCGTCCTCGGCGAGCAGCGCGGTGGCGCGGTCGACGGCTGCGGGAGAGGCGTCGGCGAGCCAGATCTGCCGCTCGGTGCGCACGGTGTCGAGGTCACCGGTGACCCGTGCCAGGGCGGGCAGCGAGAGCAGCACCCCGCGATCGGTGACGCTCGGCAGCTGGGTCGGCACGTCGGCGATGCGCACCTCGGTCTGACCGCCGGAGACGTCGACGACCTGGCGCACCTCCCCCTTCGGCCCCGGGGTGGAGGCGATGGCGGGCAGGGGGCGGGGGACGTCGGTGACCCACGTCGAGACGTCGCCGCCGTCGGCCGCCTGCACGTCGAGGCGAAGGGAGTCCCCCGTCACCTTCGTCGTGATCCCCGTGCCGTCGCCGGTGCGGGTGGACGCCCAAGTCTGCGCATCGGCGACCGGGAGCTCCTGACCGTCGACGGCCAGGCCGGTCATCGTCACCGTGCCGGTGACCTCGGTGCCGGTCGCCCCGGAGGTCGCGACGCGCAGCCCGGCGAGCCGGCAGTCCTCGGGGCAGTAGAGGTCTGCGCGCACGGTGCGGCTGCCCGAGGTCTTCGGGCCGAGGGTGGCGAGGGTGGCGCTGCGGCTGGCCCCGTCGGCCGTCGTCATGTCGACGACGAGCGCGGGGTCGGCGTCACCGGTGCTCGTCGTGAGGTCCCACGAGACGTGGGCGGTGGCCCGTGCTCCGGGGATCGGGATGGGCGCCTGCTCGGGCAGCCGGAGCGGGGACAGGTCGAGGCCGGCCACCGTGTCGGGGTGGGCGACCCGCGCGAGCAGGTCGTGGTCGGTGGCCAGGGTCGCCTCGGCGTCGCGGGCCCGCGGCCGGATGAGCGCGACGGGTGCCGCGGCGATGCCGTCGTCGGTGAGCAGCTGCGCGGCGTCGAGCAGGGCGGGGGCCGTCGTCGAGTCGACGGTGAGCACGGCGGGCGCGCCGGTCTCGAGGTCTGCCCTGGCCTCGCGGTTGCGGTCGGCGACGACGACGGCGTTGGCACCGAAGATCGCCACAGCCGTGGCGACAGTCGTCACCGTGAGCACCCGTCGGGCGGCGGGCCGACGCCCGATGCCGTGCCCGGCGAGCGCTGCGGCGACCCGGCCGCGACGCATGGCCGAGCGGGCGCGGCGGGCGGCGAGGGCCGGGACGAGACGGGCGGCCAGCACGCCGACGGCGATGGCGAGCAGCGTCGGGGTGGCCAGCGCGGCGGGGCCGGAGAGCGCCCCCGTGGCCAGCCCGACGACCCCGATGACGGCGAGCACGACGACGACGGCCTCGGTCGTGCGGGACCCCCCGGCCGTGCTCGGTCGCACGGACCGGAGGAGGTCGTTGACCGGCTCGCGCAGCACCGGGCGGGCGGCGAGGTGCACGGCGAGCACCGACAGCAGGAGCGCCCCGACGATCCACCCGAGCGCGGCGAGCGGCACCTCGAAGGGCAGCCCTGCCGGGAGCATGAGACGCCGGACGAGGACGGCGAGGCCGAGGGCCGCGACGACGCCGAGCGGCACCCCGAGGAGCACGGGCACGAGCAGCTCGGCGAGCAGCAGCCGGCGGGCGCCGCTGCGCGAGCGGCCCCGCAGCCGGGCGAGGGCGACGTCGTGCCGACGCTGGTCCACGGCGGCCTGGGCGACGAGGAAGAGGACGAGGACCGACAGCAGCGCCAGCTGCACGGTGACGAAGGGGACGATGACCGCCGTCTGGTCGCGCCCGGTCGCGATGCCGTCCATGAGCGTCGTCGCGGTGTCGTCGACGTCGAGCTCCGGGTGCTCCTCGCGCATCCCCTCCACGGCCTGCGCGGCCAGCGGGAGGGAGTCGAGCGTGGCGGCCTCCCGGTCGAGCGGCAGCACGACGAGCGCGGTCGCCTTGGGGAAGGCATCGGCGAAGGTGGCCTCGTCGGTGATGAGGTCGTCGATGAGCGGCAGGTTGTCGAGGTCGGGGGCGGTGACGCCCGACTTGCCGTCGGGCCGGTCGCCCAGCCAGTAGTCGGGGTCGTCGACCACCGTGTAGGTCCCGACCACCCTCAGCTCGACCGGCGGCGGGTCGGGGTCGAAGCGCCCCCACTTGCCTTGCGGCACAGCGAGCTTCGTCCCGGCCTTCCACCCCCATGCCTTGGCGTCGGCCGACGAGACGAGGACCTCGCCAGCCGCCGACGGGCAGTCCCCCGCGACCTCGAGGTGCTCGCAGACCGAGGTGCGCGAGCGCACGACGACCGGCGAGGCCTTCTTGCCGGGCGCCGGGACGACGTCGCCCGAGTGGCGCATGATCTGGATCGGCTCCCGGGAGACCTCGGCCAGCTCCGCCGGCACGGCCTCCGCGACGCTCCCGGGGCGCAGGTCGCGGTCGGTCGAGGTGCGGTTGCGCGCGATGGCCATGGCCGTGGCCGCCGGGTCGGCCTCGGTGACGTGCACCCGCAGCAGGGCCTGGTCGATGCTGCGCGCGAAGACCGGGGAGAAGACCGCGCACGTGACGACGAGGGCGGACACGAGAGCAAGGGCGATGACCTGCCCCCTGCGGTGCCGCAGCGCTGCCCACATGCAGCGTCCCCCTTCGTCGTGACCGGCGTCACCCTACGCCGGTCACCTGCACGCGTGGGCTCTCGTCAGTCGCCGATCTCGGCGCCCATCGCCCGACCGGCGGTCCGCCCGGAAAAGATGCACCCGCCGAGGAAGGTGCCCTCGAGGGCGCGGTAGCCGTGCACGCCACCGCCGCCGAATCCCGCCGCCTCCCCGGCCGCGTACAGACCGGCGATCGGCTGGCCGTCGCTGCCGAGCACCCGTGCCGACAGGTCCGTCTCGAAGCCGCCGAGGGTCTTGCGGGAGAGGATGTGCAGCTTGACGCCGACGAGCGGGCCCTTCTTGGGGTCGGTCAGCTTGTGCGGCGGGTAGGCCCGCTTGGAGATCTTGTCCCCGACGTAGGAGCGGGCCACGCGCATCGCGGCGATCTGAGCGTCCTTGCCGTAGGGGTTGTCGAGCTGGGCGTCGCGCTCGTCGACCTGCTTCTTCACGAGGGCGGGGTCGAGTCGCGGCTCGCCGTCCTCGACGAGCTCGTTCATCTTGGCGACGAGCTGCTCGACGGTGTCGGCCTGGACGAAGTCAGCCCCCTGGTCGAGGAAGGCCTGCATCGACGGCGTGACGTCGGCGAGCGAGCGCTTGCGGATGACCCCCGCGACCTCCTTGCCGGTGAGGTCCTGGTTTTGCTCCGAGCCGGAGAGGGCAAACTCCTTGCCGGCGATCGACCGGTTGGTGATGAACCACGAGTGGTCGTGCCCGGTGGCGCGCAGGTGCTCCAGCGTGCCGAGGGTGTCGTAGCCGGGCAGCAGCGGCGCCGGCAGGCGGTTGCCCTCGGCGTCGAGCCACATCGAGCTCGGCCCGGGCAGGATGCGGATGCCGTGCTGCGCCCAGATGGGGTCCCAGTTGCGGATCCCCTCGACGTAGTGCCACATGCGGTCGCGGTTGATGAGGTTGCCGCCGGCCGCCTCGGTGATGCCGATCATGCGTCCGTCGACGTGCGCGGGCACGCCGGTCACCATGTGCTTCGGCGGCGCGCCGAGGCGCTCGGGCCAGTTGGCGCGCACGAGGTCGTGGTTGCCGCCGATGCCGCCGGAGGCGACGAGGACGACCGGCGCGCGCAGCTCGAAGCCGCCGATGCTGTCGCGGTTGGTCGCGACGCCCCGCTCGGCACCGTCGTCCGCGAGCCGGGCTCCGCGGACGCCGACGACGGCACCCCCTTCGACGATGATCTCGTCGACGCGGTGGCGGTGGGCGTAGGTGATCAGGCCGCGCTCCTTGGCCTCGGCGACCCGTCGGGCGAAAGGGGCGACGACCCCCGGCCCCGTGCCCCACGTGATGTGGAATCGCGGCACGGAGTTGCCGTGCCCGTGCGCTGACCCGTCGCCCCGCTCGGCCCAGCCGACGATGGGGAACCAGCGCATGCCCTGCTGGTGCAGCCAGGAGCGCTTCTCGCCGGCGGCGAAGTCGAGGTAGGCCTGCGCCCACTGCCGCGGCCAGTGGTCCTCGTCGCGGTCGAAGCCGGCCGTGTTCATCCAGTCCGAGTGCGCGAGCTCGGCGGAGTCCTTGATGCCGAGGCGGCGCTGCTCGGGGCTGTCGACGAAGAACAGTCCTCCGAAGGACCAGTGCGCCTGCCCCCCGAGGTTGGCCTCGCTCTCCTGGTCGACGAGGAGGACCTTGCGACCGGCGTCGGCGAGCTCCGCCGCCGCGACGAGTCCGGCCAGCCCGTGGCCCACGACAATGGCGTCTGCATCCATGGGGTGACTCTAATACTTATTACCCACGAGTAGCGAAGGGGTCTCCCCGAGCCTGCCTACAGTGGTCACGTGCGTCGACTCGCCCGCCTGAGGACCCCCGCGCTCGCCCTGCTCGTGGCCGCGGCGGCGCTGCTCGGTGGCCTCGCGACCGCCTCGCTCTGGCCCGTCACCGTCGAAACCGACTACTACGCCGCCGACGTGCACCTCTCCCCGAGCTGGGCGGACCGCTCACGGATCGGCACGGACACCGTCGTCGGCAGCGTGTCCGCGCAGTTCGCCGGCGTCGCGCCCGGGGTGCAGGTCTCGCCGCGGGTCAAGCCCGAGATCACCCAGCTCGTCGCCTCCGGCGACCTCGGTGCGACGGAGCTGGACGTCAGCCCGCAGGAGCGCTCGCGCGTCATCCGTGAGGCGGCGACCGGTGTGGGGTGGCGCTTCGGGGTCGGTGCGCTCGGCGGGCTCGGCCTCGTCCTCGGGGCCGTGGGTCTGCGGCGGCGGGCCCTCCCTTCGGCCCGCACGACGCTGGCGGCGAGCGCCGCCACCGCTGTCGCCTGCGCCGGCCTCGGCCTGTCGACCCAGCGCACCTACGACCCGGACCGGCTCGTCGCGCTCCACTCCACCGGCCTGCTCCAGCTGGCCCTCGACAACCGCGGTCTGCTCGACGACGTCGAGGCACGCGCCGACCAGGCGACGCCCTACCTGCGCAACCTGCTCGCCCTCTCCTCGGCCCTGCAGGAGGAGTACGCGCCCGAGGCCGCGCCCGACGGCGAGGCGCTCACGGTGCTGCTCGTGTCGGACATCCACTCGAGCAACCAGTACGCCCTGATGCGCACGATCATCGAGGAGCAGGGGGTCGACGTCGTCATCGACTCCGGCGACCTCATCAACCTCGGGCACGTCGAGGAGGCGCGACTGAGCAACCTCTACGGGTCGATCGGCTCGCTCGGGGTCCCCTACGTCTTCGTCGCCGGCAACCACGACAGCAACGCCCCCGACGACACCGCTCTGCTCGACGACCTGGCGCGCACGCCGGGCGTGCAGCTGCTGCAGCCGGGGCCGGGCGAGTACCGCGAGGTGACGGTCGGGGGTCTGCGGATCGCGGGCTTCAACGACCCGCGCTACTACGGCGACGCCGACGACGGCACGACCGAGGCCCAGACCGAGGCCAGGGACAGCTGGCTCGAGGCCCTCGGCGAGGGGGCTCCCCCGGACCTCACGGTCTCGCACGAGGCACCGGCGCTCGATCGTGCACCCGGCCGACTGCGGGTGCACGGCCACGGCCACGTGCCGCTGCTCGACGGCAACCGGTTGCAGGTGGGCACCTTCACCGGGGGCGGGACGCTGTCCCACTTCGTCGGTGGGCCCGACGCGGAGCTCGTCGGCCAGCCGAGCAGCTTCGACGTGCTGACCTTCGACGACCGGTGCCGCGCCCAGCGACTCACCCGCTACGAGTACCGCTCGGTCATCGAGGGGCGTCCGAGCTTCGACTCGCTGTCGGTGCTCAACGCCGGCCGGATCATGGACGCTCCGGACGAGGGGCGGACCTGCGGGGGCGACGAGCTCGAGGTCCGCCCGCTCGGCCGGTGACGTGCTCCCCCGCTTCGTCCTGGTGGAGGTCCACCGACCACGCCGACGCCCCGGCCGCGCACGGCGACCGGGGCGTCGGGGTGGGCTCAGACCGCCGGGAAGACCGGCGGGTGGACCTTGGCCATCTCC
Organism: Janibacter sp. RAF52; assembly: GCF_052114035.1. Taxonomy (NCBI): domain Bacteria; kingdom Bacillati; phylum Actinomycetota; class Actinomycetes; order Micrococcales; family Intrasporangiaceae; genus Janibacter; species Janibacter sp. RAF52. The sequence goes on from NZ_JBFRDY010000005.1 coordinate 55,944, forward strand.
TCGAGGACGCGCACGACCTGGCAGGAGTAGCCGAACTCGTTGTCGTACCAGACGTAGAGGACGACGCGGTCACCGGCGGTGATGGTCGCGCGGCCGTCGACGATGCCGGCGTGGCGGTTGCCGACGAAGTCCGTGGAGACGACCTCGGGGCTGTCGACGTAGTCGAGCTGCTTGTGCAGGTCGCCGTAGAGGGAGGCCTGGCGGAGGAAGTCGTTGAGGGCCTCGCGCTCGACCGCCTTCTCGAGGGTGAGGTTGAGGATCGCCATCGACACGTTGGGGGTGGGGACGCGCACCGAGTTACCGGTGAGCTTGCCCTCGAGCTCGGGCAGCGCCTTGGCCACGGCCTTGGCGGCACCGGTCTCGGTGAGCACCATGTTGAGCGCTGCGGAGCGGCCGCGACGCTCGCCCTTGTGGAAGTTGTCGATGAGGTTCTGGTCGTTGGTGAAGGAGTGGACCGTCTCGATGTGGCCGCCGACGACGCCGTACTCGTCGTTGATGACCTTGAGCGCCGGGACGATGGCATTGGTCGTGCACGAGGCGGCGGTGACGACGTCGGCGTCGCCGATCATCGCGTCGTTGATGCCGCTCACGATGTTGGGCAGGCCACCCTTGCCGGGGGCGGTGAGGAGCACGCGGGAGACGCCCGGGCACTGCAGGTGCTGGGAGAGACCCAGCTCGTCGCGCCACTTGCCGGTGTTGTCGACGACGATCGCGTTGTCGATGCCGTACTGGGTGTAGTCGACGCTCGCGGGGCTGTCGGAGTAGATGACCTGGATGAGCGTGCCGTTGGCGAGGATCGTGTTGTTGTCCTCGTCGACCGTGATCGTGCCGGGGAAGGAGCCGTGGACCGAGTCGCGGCGCAGCAGGCTGGCGCGCTTGGACAGGTCGTTGTCGGCGCCCTTGCGCACGACGATGGCGCGCAGCCGCAGTCCGTGGCCGGTGCCGGCGTGCTCGATGAGGATGCGGGCGAGCAGACGGCCGATGCGGCCGAAGCCGTAGAGGACGACGTCGGCGCTCTCGCCCTCGTCACCGCCGTGCTTGCCGATGACGTCGCCGAGCTCGGCGCGCAGGAAGTCCTCGAGGGAGACGTCCTCGCCGGTCTCGAGGCGGCGACGGTGCAGGCGCGCGACGTCGACGGAGGCGGGGCCGGGCTGGAGGGCGGTGAGCGCCTCGAGCAAGGGGAGGGTGTCGTCGAGGGTCAGCTCGATGTCGACGCGGCGGGCGAAACGGTGCGCCTTGAGGATGTCGGTCGGCGACTGGCCGAGGAGGGTGCGGCCGTGGATCGACGTCACGACGCCGAACTCGCGGTAGAGGCGGCCCACGACGGGGATCATCGCCTCGGCCTTGGCCTGTCGGTCGGCCCACTCGGCCAGGTGCTCGTCTGCTGCGGTGCTCTGCGGCGTCGTCGTCATGGGCCCAGATCGTAGCCGCTGACGCCTCGGGGACGGGCCCGGGACCGGCCCGAGACGATGGATCTCACACCGCTCAGCCGGGGGTCGTCACGTCGAAGAGCGCCTGCACCTTGGGAGCACCTCCGCAGGTGAGCTCGTGGGGCGCGCTCATCGTGCGCACGACATGACGAAGGGAGGACCGATCACCGTGGTCGAGGTGCACCAGCCAGGCATCGTCGCCCGCGGCCTCGAGGCGCGGCGGGGCGAGGTCGCGCAGGCGGACGGAGGCGTCGGTGCGCATCAGGTCGTGGGCCGCGGCCTGGGCGGCCGGGTGCCACGAGCAACGCCCGCGCCACCGGTCGAGGTCGACCCGTCCGTCGAGGTGGTCGAGCACGACGCGAAGGGCGGTGTCACCGGTGAGCCGGCCGTACTGCGAGCCCTCGGGCAAGAGGATCACGTTGCCGGCGAAGCGGTCGCCGCCCAGGTGGGTCGTCTCCCACACGGCACCGGGGAGGGCATCGTCGAGGACGGCGGCGACGACGCGGCCGTCGATGGCGCAGCACACGTCCTTGCGGCCGTGGGTGCAGACGAGCAGGAGCGGCTCGTCCGTCGGGTCGGGCAGGTCGTCGAACCTGCCGGCGAGCGCGACGAGGTCCTCCGGGGTCTGCCACGAGGCACGGCCCACGAGGCCGCGCCGGACGTCGACGAGGAAGACCGGCTGGAGCCCGTCGGCCTCGACGAGGTCTCCCTCGAGTCGACCGTGCCGGCGGATGAGCTGCAACCGCGCGCCGAAGCGTCCCAGCTGGACCGACAGGTCGTCGCCGACCTCGGTGAGTGGCGGGGCCTGGATCGGCTTGGGCGGCCAGGGGCCGGGGTGCCCGACGAGCATCCAGTAGCGCGCCGGTACCGCGGTGCCGACGGGCGCGTCGCCGCGCTCGAGGGCGGCGACCGAGCAGCGGAATCGCTCGGGGGGCACGGGTTCGGTCATCTCCGAGAGCCTACGCGGCGCCTCTGGGCGCAAGGACCGCCACCCCGCCGACCACGAGGCGATAGGCGAGCGCCCGGTCCAGCGCGGCGCCCGAGCCCGTGAGCCACGTGTCGACCCCGTCGGCCTCGGCGGTCGTGAGCGGGAGGCGACCTGCTCGGCTGACGAGGTCGACACCGGCCCCGGTCGGCTCGAGGCTGGCGCGCAGGTGCTCGCGGGGCACGACCTCGTGGTCGGCGAGCCCGTCGGCGAGTGCAGCCGCCGTCGCGACGGGGGCGACCGGGGCGGGGCGCTGGGCGGCCCGCTGCTTGGGTGCGAGCAGGGCGGCGACCGCCGCGTCGTCGAGCGCGTCGACGGCCGCGTGGAGGGCCGCGCGCACGGCGGTCAGGTGCTCGGCGAGGTGGGTCGGGTCGCTGACGTCGACGCCGGGCGGCAGTGAGGTCCGCAGCTCCGGCTGCTCGGCGAGAGCGCGCCGGGTGCCGTCGAGCACGGCCTCGGCGATGTGGTGCCGGTGCCAGACGTGCACGCCGATCGTCAGGTGGACGCTCACCCCGCCGAGCGCGGTGGCGGAGTGGAGCCAGCCACGCGGCACGTAGAGCACGTCCCCCGGCTCGAGCGTGACGTCGAGGTAGGGCTCGGCCGCAGCGGCCTGCTCCACCTGGGACCGACGGTCCTGCCAGGGCTGGTCGCGCAGCGGGTGCTCGTGGACGGGGGCGTGGAGGGACCACCGCTTGGTGCCCTCGGTCTGCAGGACGAAGACGTCGTGCACGTCGTAGTGGGCGGCGAAGCCGCGGTTGGCCGCCGGGGTCACGTAGGCATTGGCCTGCACGGGGTGCCCGAGGTCGGCCGCGAGTTCCTGCGCGAGGGCGAGCACGGGCGGGTGGGTGCGGTGCAGCCCCTGCAGGACGATCGTGTGCCCGTCGGCGAAGAGCCGCAGCAGGGCCGTGTCGTCGACCTGGTCACGCACCCCGGCACCGACCCCGCCACCGCGGGTGAAGTCGGCATCAGCCAGCGTGCGGCCCTCCTTGGCCACCCGGACGAAGGGGGCCCGCATCCCCCGGCGAGAGAGCAGCGCGTCGACGTCGTCGATGCCGAGCAGGGCACCGCCGGCGGGGAGCGCGTCGGCGCGGACGTGTCGAGGCTCGCGGCCCCAGGCCCGCGCGAAGTCGTCGGGTGCCAGGTCGGTCAGACGGGCGAGGCCGGTGCACCCCGTCGGTGCACCGGCCTCGTGGGGGTCGGTCACTCAGACCCCGCCGTCGGCGCCACCGTCACCAGCAGCACCGTCACCAGCAGCACCGTCACCAGCGGCGCCGTCCGCGCCACCGTCACCAGCGGCACCGTCCGCGCCACCGTCACCAGCGGCACCGTCCGCGCCACCGTCACCGGCAGCACCGTCCGCGCCACCGTCACCGGCAGCACCGTCGGCGTGAGGGGCCTCGGTCGGCACGCCGCCGATGGCCTCCTCGGGCAGGTCTGGGGTCTCGCTCGGAGGCTGCGTCATCGTGCTTCTCCTTCGTGTCGGTGCGCGGCGCGACTGACGCCACGCACCCTTCATAGCCGAGGATGCTCCGCAAGGGAAGCCTCACGACGTGGGCATCCCCCTTCGCCAGGTGATCGATGAAGATGAAACATCCTGCGGCACAACGCGTTACTGTCGAACTCATGACTGAGTCCCCGGCCCGTGACCTCGACATCGTCCTCGTCGGCGCCACCGGCTTCGTGGGCCGCCTCACGGCCCAGCACCTGCGTGACCACGCCCCTGCGGGGCTGCGGATCGGGCTGGCCGGTCGCTCCCGCGCCAAGCTCGACGTGCTCGCCGCCGAGCTCGGAGCCCCTCTCGCGGACTGGCCCCGCATCGTCATCGACGTCTCGGACCCGGCGGCCTGTGCCGACCTTGCCGCCCGCACCCGCGTGCTCGTGACGACGGTCGGCCCCTATGCCGCCTACGGCAGCGAGCTCGTCAAGGCCTGCGCCGTCGCCGGCACGCACTACGCCGACCTCACCGGCGAGGTCCTCTTCGTCCGGGACACCGCAGACGCCTTCCACGACGTGGCCCAGCGCTCGGGCGCGCGCATCGTGCACTCGTGCGGCTTCGACTCGATCCCGTCCGACCTCGGCGTCTGGGAGACCGCCCGCATCGCCGCCGACGAGGGGGCCGGCGAGCTGACCGACACCGTCCTCTTCGTCCGGCGGCTCAAGGGCGGGCTGTCCGGCGGCACCATCGACTCGATGCGCCGCCAGACGATCGCCGCCCGCGAGTCGGTCGAGGACCGCCGCGTCATCAACGACCCCTACGGCCTGAGCCCCGACCGGGCCGCCGAGCCGACGAAGTCCGATCGCGCCGACACCCAGGCCACGCCCGCCCCACGGGGCGGCCGGGTCCGCTCCGTCGCCGGTCGCGTCGGGTCGCGACTGCCGGTGCGCCGCACCGAGGACGGTCACTGGACCGGCCCCTTCATCATGGCGTCGTACAACACACGCATCGTGCGTCGCAGCAATGCCCTGCTCGGCTGGGCCTACGGCCGCGCCTTCCGGTACCACGAGGTGACCGACTTCGGCGCCCGCGCCAAGGCCCCCTTCGCCGCCACCGGCATGACCGCCGGCCTCCTCGGGCTCGTCGGCGGACTCTCCTTCGCGCCGACCCGCAAGGTCATCGACCGCTTCCTCCCCGACCCGGGCGAGGGCCCCGACGAGGAGACGCGGGTCAACGGCCGCTTCACGATGGAGGTCGTCGCCATGACGACGTCGGGCACGAAGTACGCGACCACCGTTGCGGCACAAGCAGACCCGGGTTACAACGGCACGGCGATCATGCTGGGCCAGTCCGCGCTGTGCCTCGCCGAGGACGACTTGACGAGCGAAGGGGGCGTCCTCACCCCCGCCGTGGCCATGGGCTCGGCGCTCATCGAGCGCCTGCGGGCGCAGGACTTCACCATCGAGACCCACCGCCTCACCCACTGACCGCACCTGCGCACATCTCCCTAGGGAAATGCCACCCCTGTGCGCATTTCCCTAGGGAAATGACAGCCCTTCCGGTGATTTCCCTAGGGAAATGTGGCCTTGCGTGCGCATTTCCCTAGGGAGATGCGCAGCCGGGCTACTGGTCCAGGCGGGCCTGCGGCACGGGGGCGTCGGTCCCCTCGAAGCGCACGTCGCGGTGCCACGACTCGGTGCGGTAGCGGGTGACCCAGCCCATCGATTCGTAGAGGCCGTCGGCGCCGGTGGGACTGTCGGCGTCGACCTCGAGCGCGACGCGGTTGCGGCCACGGCGGGCGGTGTCGGCGATGACCGCGTGGAGCAGCGACTTCGCGACGCCCCGCCCACGGGCGAGCCGGTGCACGCCGATGTAGTCGACGTACGTGCCCTCGTGGCCCTGCTTGTCCTCGGGCAGGACGGACGCGACGACGGCACCGCCGGGCACCCACTGGCCCTCGACCTCGATGTCGGCGATCCACCAGTGGTCCCACCGGTGCCCCGGGGCCTCACGCAGCCGCGAGAGGAACTCGGGGAAGGACTCCCGGTAGGAGTTGAAGTGGTCGGCGAAGGACTCCTCGATCATCCGGTAGACCGCCTGCAGGTCGGCCGCGACCGGGGTCCCGTCGTCACGGCGCGCGACCTGCCGCACGACGACGCCCTCGCGGGTCTCGGCGAGATCGGTGTCGCCCGGACCGATGGGGCGGCTCATCTGCAACCACCGCCGGGCGCGGGTGAACCCGGCCGGCTCGAGCATGCTGCGCAGCCGCTCGTCGTCCTCGTGGACCGACACGTCCAGTCGGGTCCCGCCGAGGCCGCGGCCACGCGAGATGCGCAGCGCAACCGCCTCGGCCCAGGCGAGGAGCGAGGCGGCGAGCGCCTGCTCGACCTCACGACCGAGGTCCGGGTCGGCGGTCAGGTCGATGTTGCACCGACCGGCCGCGCGGTCGTGCACCCGCGCCCACACGCGGATCGCCCCTCCGGGGTCGACGACGACGACCTGGCGACGGGTCCATGACCCCTCGCCGACGGCCTCACCGGCGATGAGCTCGCTCTCCACGGCACCCGAGCCGTCGACCGCCTGCTTCGCGGCCGAGACGAGCGCGATGAGCTCGTCGACATCGCCCTCGTCGGGGGCCCGGCTCGACCAGCCCTCGGGCAGGTCCTCGGGGACGATCGGCAGGAAGCCCGCCTGGGCCCGGGGACCGCCGCTCACGGGACGAGCCGACGCTGACGGGGCAGGAACTCCGGCTCTGCCTTGCGGGCATTCGCCGCCCGGGCACGGGCGGCGTTGGGGCCGAAGAGCAGGGGGAGCTGCTCCCTTCGCTCCCGCGCAAAGGTGTGGCGTGGGCTGCGGTGCCAGGTCCCGTCGAAGAGTCGCTTGGTCGCCGCGAGCGCGTCGGGCGAGCGGGTGGCCAAGCGCTCCGCCAGGGCAAGGGCGGCAGCCACCGGGTCGTCCGCCACCTCCGTGGCCAGCCCGAGCTCGTCGGCGCGGGTGCCGGTGATCTTGTCCGCGGTCATCGTCAGCTGCTTGGCGACATCGATGCCCACGAGCTCGGACAGAGCCTGCACGCCGGACATGTCGGGGATGATCCCCCAGCGCCCCTCGAGCACCGACCAGGTGGCGTCGGGGTGGGTGATCCGGAAGTCGGCCGCCAGGGCGATCTGCAGCCCGCCGCCGAGGCAGTGACCGCTGACGGCCGCGATGACGGGGACCGGCAGCCGGCGGAAGGCCCACGGGGCCTCCTGGAAGGTGTTGGTCCCCCGCCACGGGCGCGGGACGAAGCGCGAGACGATGCCCGACGGCTTCTTCATCGCCGAGCCGAAGTCGAGGCCCGCGCAGAAGGAGTCGCCCTCACCCGAGATGACGACGGCGCGCAGCCGACGGTCGGACCGCAACCCGTGGGCGACGGCCGCGAGGTCGTCGAGCATCTCCAGCGTCAGGGCGTTGAGCTTGTCCGGGCGGGCGAGCCGCACGTGGGCGATGCCGTCCGAGATCGTCGTCGTGATGTGCCGAGGCATGCCCCCACCCTATGCGGGTCCGGGACGACGGAAGGGCCCCGTCCAAGGACGGGACCCTTCCGGTGGAGCAGGTGTGATCAGACTGCGTCGAGGTACTTCTCGAGGATGCCGGCCACGGTGGAGGCGGACTTCTCGGTGGCGGAGGTAACGAGGTAGGTCGTCCCGTCCTTCTCGCCCGCGCACTGGGTCGTCGAGGAGAGCGTCCCGCAGTGGGCGTCGCCGACCTTTTCGTCGTCGTCCCAGACGGCCTCGAAGTCGGACGGGCTGACCGAGGAGCTCGAGACGACGGAGATCGTGTCGCTTCCCTTGGTGTAGACCGCCGTCTGCTGACCGCTGGTGTTGCTCGTGGTGCCGCGCTTCCAACCGTCGAACTCGGCCGGGAAGTCCCCACCGCCGGCGGCGCTGGAACTGCTCGAGCTCGTCGTCGGCTCGGAGGTCGAGGACTCGGTCGTCGGCTCGGAGGTCGAGGACTCGCTCGTCGGCTCGGAGGTGGAGGACTCGGTGGAGCTCTGCGAGGTCGACTGGCTCGTCGACGAGGAGCTGCTCTCGTCGTCGTCGCTACCACCGAAGGCGAAGTAGCCACCGATGCAGCAGGCGAGGACCACGACGAGGACACCGCCGATGATGGCCGCGATGATGCCGCCGCTCATCCCCTTCTTCGGGGGCTGGCCGCCGGGGGCACCCGGACCGCCGTAGCCCTGACCGGGAGGCGGTGCACCCTGGCCGTAGGCCGGCTGCCCCTGCCCGTAGGGCTGGTTGAACTGGCCGTGCTGAGGCCCCTGGCCGAAGGAGCCGCCGGGCGGCGGAGGGACGTTCGGGCCGCTCGGACCCCCTGGAGGTGTGGTCATGGGGCCATGGTCACACAATCCGGGCCCCGGCGGTACCACGCGACACCGCGCGGCGCCGAGCACACACAGCGAGGGCGGAACTCCCCCTGCGGAGTTCCGCCCTCGCTGTCGGCTCCGGGACCCCCTGCAGCCCCGTGCCGTGCCAGCCGCTCCCCTGTGCTGCTGACACGGATGAATCTATGAGGGCCGCACAGACCGGGTCGATGGGGAGAAGTACCCATGTCCGGTGGGGTTGTCGCCCGCGCGCACCCGGGGGCAGACCCCCGTCGGTCAGCCGCGCTCGACGACCGCCTTGAGCCGCTCGAGCGTCACGGCCATGCCCGCCTCCATCTCACGGTCGAAGTCGGCGACGCCCCCGAGCACCTTGTCCTGCAGGGTCCGCGAGATGGCCGTCGTCCCCTGCGGCGCCTCCCGACGGTGCGTGACCGTCGTGCCGCCGGACGCGGAGGGCGCCAGCTCGAAGGACCAGATGGTCCCGTTGTCCTTGACGCGGAAGGCGTAGTCGCGGTGCGGCTCGAAGCGCACGACCTTGGCGCGCGTCGGCCACAGCAGCGGGCCGCGCCGGTTGACGTTGATCGTCCGCGTACCGAGCCCGACCGGCGCGGTGCCGACGACGTGGGTGCGGAGCACCTGGTCGGAGAGTCCGCCGAGGGCGCGCGGGTCGGTGATGACCGCCCACACCTCCTGCGGGGTCGCGGCGATGTCGGTCGTGGCCTCGAGGAGGGCGGCGTTCTGCGTCGTCATGCCGCCGACCCTACGAGGCGGTGGCATCCTCCGCTGTGGCCGTGGTCTCCCCCTTCGTGCCGGGGCGCTCCAAGGCGGCGCCCTCGACGTCGAGATCCGGCAGGATCCGGTCGAGCCAGCGGGGCATCCACCAGGCGCCCTCGCCGAGCAGGTGCATCACCGCGGGGGTGAGGGTCATCCGCACGAGGAGCGCGTCGACGAGGACGCCGACGGCGAGCGCGAAGCCGATCGGCCGGATCATCGTCAGGTGGGCGAAGATGAAGCCCGCGAAGACCGCCGCCATGATCAGTGCCGCGGCGAGCACGACCTTCGCCCCGTGGGTGAAGCCGTGCCGCACAGCCGAGCGGGCGTCGGCGCCGTGGGCGTGCGCCTCCTTCATGCCCGACACGAGGAACATCTGGTAGTCCATCGCCAGGCCGAAGAGGACACCGATGAGCATGATCGGCATGAAGCTGAGCATCGGCCCCGGGGTGTCGACACCGAGGAGCGAGCCGAGCCAGCCCCACTGGTACACCGCGACGGCGGCACCGAAGGACGCGGCGACGGACAGCAGGAAGCCGGCGGTCGCGACGAGCGGCACGAGGATGCTGCGGAAGACGATGGTGAGCAGGACGAGCGAGAGCCCGATGACGATCGCCAGGTAGGGAGGCAGCGAGGCCGCGAGCTGCTCGGAGATCTCGATGTTGGCGACGGTCTGGCCGGTGAGGCCGATCTCGGAGTGCGTCGCCGTGCCGATCGGGCCGGCGCTCGCCTTGAGCAGGCGGACGGTGTCGCTCGTCTCCTTGTCCGCCGGGCCGCTTTCGGTGATGACCTGGAAGGCGAGCGTGGTCCGGTCGTCGCTGACCCCGAAGGGGATGACCGCCTTGACGCCGCCGACGGTGCGCAGCTGCTTGACGAGGTGGCTCTGCTCGACGAGGACGGCGTCCTCGTCCTCCGCCGGCTCGTCCAGGGTCGCGACGGCGATGATCGGGCCGTTGGCCCCGGCACCGAAGTTGTCCTCGACCTCGACGTAGGCCTGGTGGGCGGTGGACTCGAGCGGCTCGCTCGACCCGTCCGGCAGCCCGAGGCGAAGGGAGAGCGCCGGCACCGCGATGATCCCGCAGAGGGCGATGACGGCGAGCACGACGAGCGCGGGGCGCTTCGTCACGCCGCCGACGTAGCGCGAGCCGAAGACCTGGTCGGTGTCGGGCCGGGCGGCGTGCTTGGCCCACGCGCGCTTCGAGATGACCCGGCGGCCGACGACGTGGAGCAGGGCCGGGGTGAGCGTCAGCGCGACGCACACGGCGACGACGACGGTCGCGGCGGCGACGAGACCCATCTGGCCGAGGAGCGGCACGGGGGTGATGACGAGTGCGGTGAGCGCGATGGCGACGGTCGTGCCGGCGACGACGACGGCGCTGCCGGCGGTGCCGACGGCGTGCGCGATGGAGTCGGTCATCTCGCGCCCGTCGAGCAGCTGGGTGCGATGCCGGTTGACGATGAAGAGCGCGTAGTCGATGCCGACGGCGAGGCCGAGCATGAGCGCGAGCGCCGGGGTCATCGCGTGCATGTCGAAGAAGTGGGTCGCGGCCATGGCTCCGGCGAGGCCGACGCCGACGCCGAGGAGGGCACCGGAGATCGGCAGTCCGGCGGCGACGAGCGAGCCGAGGGCGAGGGTGAGCACCATGGCGGCGATGAGCAGGCCGACGACCTCACCGGGGCCGACGAGGGTGTTTTCCTGGGTGATCTCGACGCTGTACTGCGTCTGGATCCCGGCGTCCTCGAGCTGCTCGCCGATCTCGACGATCGCCTCCTTGACCTCGGGGTCGACGGAGTTGGTGTTGGTGTCGAACTGGATCTGGGTCAGTGCGTAGCCGTTGTCGGTGACAAATCGGGAGTCCGCGGCGCCGTCGGAGACGATCGTGCCGGCGTCGTACTGGGTCCGGCCGGTCTTGAGCTTGCGCTCCCCCTTGGCGTAGTCCTTCTTGGCCTTGGCCATCTCCTTTTCGCCGTCCTTGACCTGCTGGCGGATCTCGGCGAGGTGCGGGCTGTCGGGGTCGTTCTTCTCGAAGTAGTCGATCCACGCGTTGCCGTAGTCGAGCTGGCCCTGGGCCTTGGAGATCTTGACCCAGGCCTTGTCGAGGTCCTTCTGGCCCTTGTCGAGGTCCTTCTTCGCCTTCGTCAGGTCGGTGCGCGAGTCGTCGAGGGTCCGCTGGTTGTCGAAGGGGTTGATGACCCGCTTGACGCTCGGCTGGTCCTCCCACTCGCCGTAGACCTTGTCGATCGCCTTGCGCTGCTCGGAGGTGAATGCGCCGTCCTCGGTGTGGAGCACCACCGTGCCGAAGCCGCCTGCTGCGTCGGGGATCTCGGTCTGCAGGTTGTCCAGCACCTCCTCGAACTCGCTCCCGGGCACCGACACCTCGTTGGTCAGGGGGCGACCGAAGGCGGCGGCGCCGGATCCGGCCAGCACGAGGACGACGAGCCAGGCCGCGAGCACGCTCTTGGCGTGGGTGGCGCACCAGCGGCCGAGGCGGTAGAGGCGAAGTGCCATGCGAGTGATCTCCTGATCGATTCTTCTACTTCCGTAGAACAGTCATCTACAAATGTAGAGGCAATGTCGTTGAGAGGTCAAACGGTGGGAGAGAATGGATCGGTGAATCTCCCTTCGCCCCCCACGGTTGCACGATCGTCCACCGATGGTCGGGTGGGGACGGCCCTCGCCGCCCTGGTGCTCGGGGGCGTCGGCATCGGCGTCACCGAATTCGTGACGATGGGACTGCTCCCGGAGATCGCCGGGGGTATCGGGACAACGATCCCACAGGCCGGGCACACGATCTCGGCGTACGCGCTCGGCGTCGTCGTCGGCGCACCGACGATCGCGATCTTCGGCAACCGGCTCCCCCGCCGTGAGCTGCTCGTCGGCCTCATGGTCCTCTTCGCCCTGGGCAACGTGCTGAGCGCGATGGCCACCGGCTACGAGGTGCTCATGCTCGCCCGCTTCGTCGCCGGCATCCCGCACGGCGCCTTCTTCGGCATCGCCTCGATCGTCGCCTTCGACATCGTCGCGCCGGGGCGCGGCGGCTGGGCGGTCAGCCGGATCATGCTCGGCATCCCCATCGCCAACGTCGCCGGCGTCCCACTCGCGACCTGGCTGGGCCAGCAGGCCGGCTGGCGCTCCGCGTACTGGCTCGTCGCCGCGATCGGTGTCCTCACCGCCGTGCTCGTCAGCATCCTCGTCCCGCACCAGCCCGCCGACACCGAGGCCGACGTGCGCAGCGAGCTGTCCGCCTTCGCCGACTCGCAGGTCTGGCTCACACTGCTCATCGGGTCGGTGGGCTTCGGCGGCGTCTTTGCGATGTACTCCTACATCTCGCCGATCCTGCGCAACCAGACCGGCCTGCCCGCCGACGCGGTGCCGATCTACCTCTTCGTCTACGGCGTCGGTGGCCTGCTCGGCACGATGATCGCCGGGCGGCTCGTCGACCTGTCGGTGCTGCGCACGCTCGTCGGGTCGACGGTCGCGACCGGGGCCAGCCTCGCCCTCTTCGCGTGGGCCGCCAACTGGGCGGTCCCGGCCGGCGTCGTCCTGCTCCTCGTGTGCATCTCCGTCTCGGCCTTCGTCCTCGCCCTCCAGCTGCGGCTCATGGAGGTCGCCGGACGCGCCCGCACCCTCGGCGCCGCCGGCAACCACGCCGCCCTCAACGTCGCCAACGCCCTCGGCGCCTGGCTCGGCGGGCTCGTGCTCTCCGCCGGGTGGGGGTGGCAGGCGCCCTCGCTCGTCGGCGCCGGACTGTCTGCGGCCGGCCTCGTGGTGCTGCTGCTCTCCCTTCGCATCCACCGCGGCCGCACCACCCTGGACTGACCCTTCGCCCTCCGGTCCCCGAGGAGCGAGGCCGTCTGCGGCCGCAGCGTCTCGAAGGGCAGGGACCGAGGGCATATCGTCGGGCCCATGAGCCACCCCGACATCCGGCGCGCCGTCCCCGCCGACGTCCCCGAGATCCTCCGCCTGGTCCGCGAGCTCGCCGCGTACGAAAAGGAGCCCGACGCCGTCGAGACAACCGAGGAGGACTTCGTGCAGGCGCTCTTCCCGGCGAAGGGGGAGCCCACCGCCCACTGCCACGTCGCCGAGGCCGGCGAGGGCAAGGAGCGTCGCGTCGTGGGGCTCGCCCTCTGGTACCTCACCTTCTCGACGTGGACGGGGAAGAACGGGATCCACCTCGAGGACCTCTACGTCGAGCCGCGGCACCGGGGCTCCGGCCTGGGCAAGGAGCTCATCGCCGAGCTGGCCGCGGAGTGCCGCGAGCGCGGCTACCGTCGCCTGGAGTGGACGGTCCTGCGGTGGAATGCACCGTCCATCGCCTTCTACGAGTCGCTCGGCGCGCAGCCGCAGACCGAGTGGGAGACCTACCGGCTCGACGGCGCCGGCCTCGACCTCTGAGAGGTGCGGGGGACCCCCTTCGCCCCGTGTGCGGAACCGACCGTGCTCCGCGGGGGTGACGCCTGCCATAGTGGGCTGGTTCCGCGCACGCGTTTGGGAAGGCACACCCGTGATTCAGTACGTCCACATGTTCAGCGAGGGCGATCGCGACCAGAAGGACCTCCTCGGCGGCAAGGGGGCCAACCTCGCCGAGATGGTCAAGCTGGGCCTGCCCGTCCCTCCCGGCTTCACGATCACGACGGAGGCCTGCCGCGCCTACCTCTCCGAGGGGCGGGTGCCCCCGGAGGTGCGCGTCGAGGTCACCCAGCGACTGCGTGACGTCGAGGACCTCATCGGCCGCACCCTCGGCGACTCCGAGGAGCCGCTCCTGCTCTCGGTGCGCTCCGGCGCGAAGTTCTCCATGCCCGGCATGATGGAGACGGTGCTCAACGTCGGCCTCAACGACGACACCGTCCACTCCCTCGCCTCCTTCGCCGGTGACGAGCGCTTCGCGTGGGACTCCTACCGCCGGCTCATCCAGATGTTCGGCAAGACGGTGCTCGACATCGACTCCGAGCGCTTCAGCGACGTCCTCGACGCACACAAGGAGCAGGCCGGCGTTCAGGCCGACGTCGACCTGACCGCCGACCACCTCAAGCAGGTCGTCGCCGAGTTCAAGCAGATCGTCCTCGACGAGACGGGCAACCCCTTCCCGCAGACGCCGCGCCGTCAGGTGGACATGGCGATCGAGGCGGTCTTCCGCAGCTGGAACACCGAGCGCGCCCAGCTCTACCGTCGCCGCGAGCGCATCGCCGACGACCTGGGCACCGCGGTCAACGTGCAGGCGATGGTCTTCGGCAACCTCGGCGAGACCTCCGGGACGGGCGTGTGCTTCACCCGCGACCCCTCCTCCGGCCACTCCGGCGTCTACGGCGACTACCTGCCCAATGCCCAGGGCGAGGACGTCGTCGCGGGCATCCGCAACACGCTCGCGCTCACCGACCTCGAGCAGCGCGACCCGGACGCCTACAAGGAGCTGCGCACCGCGATGCGCCGCCTCGAGACGCACTACCGCGACCTGTGCGACATCGAGTTCACCATCGAGCGCGGCCGGCTGTGGATGCTGCAGACCCGCGTCGGCAAGCGCACCGCCGGTGCTGCCTTCCGCATCGCGACCCAGCTCGTCGACGAGGCGCTCATCACGATGGACGAGGCCCTCGAGCGGGTCACCGGCGAGCAGCTGAGCCAGCTGCTCTTCCCGCAGTTCGACCGCGAGGCCGAGCGCACCCTCATCGCCACCGGCATGGGCGCCTCCCCGGGTGCTGCCGTCGGGGCCGTCGCCTTCGACAACGCGAGCGCCGAGGCCAAGCAGGCCGAGGGCAGCTCGGTGATCCTCGTGCGTCGCGAGACCTCCCCCGAGGACCTGCCCGGCATGATCGCCGCCGCTGGCATCCTCACCGCGCGCGGCGGCAAGACCTCGCACGCGGCCGTCGTCGCCCGCGGCATGGGCAAGTGCGCGGTCGTCGGCGCGGAGGACCTCGTCGTCGACGTGGCGAGCAAGGAGATCCGGGTCGGCGAGCACGTCGTCCGCGAGGGCGACACCATCGCCATCGACGGCAAGACCGGTGAGGTCTTCCTCGGTGACGTGCACGTCGTCGACTCCCCCGTCATGACCTACATCTCCGAGGGCCTCGAGGCCGCCCGCGCCGCGTCCGACGGGGACGAGACCACCGAGCTGCTCGAGGCGGTCGACCGCGTGCTCACCCACGCCGACGCCCGCCGCCGGCTGCGGGTGCGGGCCAATGCCGACACCGGCGAGGACGCCCAGCGCGCCCGCGACCGCGGCGCCGAGGGCATCGGCCTGTGCCGCACGGAGCACCAGTTCCTCGGCGAGCGACGTCAGCAGATCGAGCGGGTCGTGCTCGCCGAGACCGATGAGGAGCGTGATGCGGCGCTCGCCGAGCTGCTGCCGGCCCAGGTCGAGGACTTCTCCGACCTGCTCACCGCGATGGACGGGCTGCCGACGACGATCCGGCTCATCGACCCGCCGCTGCACGAGTTCCTCCCCGACCTCACCGACCTGACCGTCGAGGTGGCGCTGGCCGAGGAGCGCGGCGAGAGCGGCCCCGAGGTCGACCGGGCCCGTGCGCTGCGCGACGCCGTCCGCTCGATCCACGAGTCCAACCCGATGCTCGGCCTGCGCGGGGTGCGCCTCGGGCTGAAGATCCCCGGCCTCTTCGGCCTGCAGATCCGGGCCATCGCCGAGGCCGTCGTGCGCCTGCGCGAGGCGGGTCAGGACCCGCAGCCGGAGATCATGGTCCCGCTCATCGGGTCCAACCGTGAGCTGGTCATCGTGCGCCGCCAGGCGGAGGAGATCATCACCGAGGTCGCCGAGGCCCACAACCAGTCGATCGAGATCCCGATCGGCTGCATGATCGAGCTGCCGCGTGCGGCCCTCACGGCCAACCGCATCGCGCAGACCGCCGACTTCTTCTCCTTCGGCACCAACGACCTGACCCAGACGACGTGGGGCTTCTCCCGCGACGACGTGGAGACGGCCTTCTTCCCGAAGTACCTCGAAAACGGGGTCCTGACGATCTCCCCCTTCGAGACCCTCGACGCCCTCGGCGTCGGCGAGCTCGTGCGCACGGGCGTCGACAAGGGCCGCGCCACCCAGCCGGGGCTCAAGACCGGCGTCTGCGGCGAGCACGGCGGCGACCCGGAGTCGATCCACTTCTTCCACGAGGCCGGTCTCGACTACGTGAGCTGCTCCCCCTTCCGCGTCCCCGTGGCGCGGCTCGAGGCGGGCCGGGCGGTCGTGCTCACCGACGACGTCGGTACGCGCTGACCGGACCTCGTCCGGGCACGACGAAGGCCCCGCACCACACGGCGCGGGGCCTTCGTCACGTCCGGGCTGGAATCACCCCCGGACGGGCACGTCGCGGACGGTCAACGGGTGGAGAGGATCGGCTGGAAGCGGTCGCTCATCCGGTGGTCGTAGGGCGCGTGGTACTCGGGACCGGAGGTCGCCGAGGAGATCTGGTCGCGCTTGGTGATGTTTTCGTCCTGGGACATGGCGGCGAGCTCCGCGGCCATGCGGGTGTGGTCGGAGTCCGGGCCGGCACCCCAGTGGCGGTTGGCGGCGGGACGAAGGGCGTTGATGTAGGTCATCCAGAGCTTCTCCATGAGCATGATGTTGGTCGCTTCAACTATTTTTATCCAATTCAGTTTTTCGGATATTTGTGCAGTTTTGCTTCATCATTGACTACGCTCGGGGCCATGGTCGACGCCCACCGCCTGCGGATCTTCCTGTCCGTCATGGCCTCCGGCTCCGTCAACGCGGCCGCGGGCCACCTCGGCTACTCGCCGTCTGCGGTGAGTCAGCAGATCGCCGCACTGCAAAAGGAGACGGGGCTCACACTCTTCACCCGCCACGGGCGGGGGATCGAGCCCACACCCGCCGCCCACACGCTCGCCGCGGAGTCCGAGCGCCTCATGACCGAGCTCAAGCGGGTCGACGCCGTCGTCGACGACCTGCGCGAAGGGAGCACCGGCGCGCTGTCCATCGGGTACTTCGCCTCGGCCGGGTACCGGTGGATGCCGCAGCTGGCCAAGCGGCTGCAGGCCAAGATGCCCGAGCTCACCCTGCAGATGGTCCTCACCGAGGGCTACCCGCCGGGCGAGGCTCCGCCCGTCGACATCGACGTCGTGCCGGACGACCCGACGACCTCGATCCGACCCGGCTACATCGTCACGCCGCTCATGACCGACCACTTCGTCGCGCTGGTCCCGGCCGACCACCGGCTCGCCGGTCGCCGCCGGGTCGAGATGGCCGAGCTCGCCGAGGACTCGTGGATCAGCAACGACATCTCCGCAGGCATCACCCAGGAGATGGTCGACCGGGCTTGTCGCGCAGCGGGTTTCAGGCCCAGGTACACGGTCGAGGCACAGGACCACTACACGGCGACGGCCTTCGTCGCCGCGGGTGTGGGCATCACCGTGCTGCCCGACCTGGCGAGCCGCACGATCCCCAAGACGGTGCGGCGGCTGCGCCTGACCAACCCCAACCCGGTGCGCGACATCGTCGCCCTCACCGCGCCCGGCGCCCGGTCCAACGAGGCGGCGAAGCTCGCCGTCGACCTGCTCGAGCAGATCGCCGCCGCCTCTGCGCGGCGGCGGTGACGCCCCCTTCGGCTCAGGGCCACTCCTCGCGCAGGATCCCGTAGGTGTAGCCGTCGACCCAGCCGAGCTCGGCGTGCCACG
This sequence comes from Janibacter sp. RAF52, assembly GCF_052114035.1. NCBI lineage: Bacteria > Bacillati > Actinomycetota > Actinomycetes > Micrococcales > Intrasporangiaceae > Janibacter > Janibacter sp. RAF52. Next base: position 73,566 of record NZ_JBFRDY010000005.1, read on the forward strand.
AGTCCTTGACGCCGTGCTGCTCCCTGCGCATGCCGATGCGCTCCATGACCCGCCACGACGGGGTGTTGTCGGCGAAGCAGCCGGCCGTCACCCGGTGCAGCCCGAGCTCGTCGAAGGCGATCGACAGCAGGCCGCGCGCCAGGTGCGCGCCGTGGCCGCGACCGGCGTGCGCGGGGTCGATGGTGTAGCCGAGACTGCCCTGGGCCCGGCTCCAGATGTCCTGACCGGCGTGGACCTGACCCATGGCGTCCCCGATGGACAGCGAGCCGGTCCCCACGAGCTGACCGTCGACGTGTGCGGCCACGCCGAGGCTGTCGGGGTCGTCCTCGAGCCAGCTGCGCGTGTACGTCTGCGGGTCGACGGTCGTCAGCAGCAGCCACCGCGTGACCTCGGGGCTGTTGCGCCAGGTGAGTGCCTGCGCGATGTCGTCGGGTGTCGGTGGGCGAAGGGAGAGTGGCCCGGCCTGTCGTGGCCAGGCAAGGTCGGCGACCTTCACTCGTCGGACCCCGCCCAGGAGCGCTCGACGAGCTCGCGCAGGACGGCGCCGTCGACGTCCTCCGGGCGCTTGACGTAGACGCAACCCTTGCCGGTGGTGTGCGTGCCGAGGCGGTCGAGCAGGTCCTCGTTGGACCCGTAGAAGGTCAGTCCGTAGAGCGTCAGCGCTGCCTTGCGCGGGGCGAGGCCGATGCGGAACCACTCGTGCTCCTTGCCGTCGGCCGTCGTGTAGGGCTGGGCGCCGAAGCCGATCATCGACGGCCCCCACACGACCGGCTCCGCCCCGGAGACCTCGCGCATGAGGTCGAGCACGGCCTGCGCGTCCGTGCGGCGGCGCTCGTCGGCCACGGCGCCGAGCACCTCGTCGGGGGAGGTGTCGGTGGGCTTCGTCTTGCGGTCGCTGGCCATGGGGAGAGGGTAGGGCGTGGGACCAACGACTCGGGCGCTGCTCAGTGTCTGCCGCGCCCGCTACTGTGCCCAGCATGACCAGCGACGAAGGGCCCGACATGATCGAGGAACTCATGTGGGTTCGCCGGCCGCAGAACACCCATCTGTCACAGTCACACACCGATCCGGGCAGCTACAGCCCACTCGCCCGGTCGGACGACACCAACGACCTTCAGGGCCAAGCGACGATGAGGCCTGCTGACAAGGAAGATCTCGACACGTCAGAGCCCGTCTTCTTCGATGACTCTCCAGCCGAGGACCCTGCAGGAAACCTGCGCGCGGAGCTCGCCGCCGCGCTCCTCATGCTCGGCGCCGTGTACGCAGCGCGACAAGCTTCGCCGCACATCGTCCGGTGGTGGGAGACACGCGGCCGTGAAGCGCTGCGGCGTGTAGCGCGTCGGTTGATGCCCAAGAAGCGGACCGAGGGCGGTGCGGATAGTGGCGCCCCTACAGAGATGACCAGCACTGCCTCAGACATCGTCATCGGCGTGCCCATCGTGGATTCCGCTCAGGCTTCGAATGCGGTGGAGGTCTACAGATCCGGGATGGCCTCGGAAGAGGCGCGCGAGCGGTTCATCTCGGCGCTGGTGGCGCAGGCCTACGCCGACGAGCAGTTGCGCACCCTCAGGTCGGCACGCATCGAAGATGGCGCTCCGAGCGCCCACCTTGCCGTGCCCATCGACGCCCTGACACGAGAACAACTCGCTAGCGGCATCCGCCACGTGCTCGAAGCGCACCCGGACTGGCCGAACGCCTCGATGGTGGATCGCCTCGGCGAAGTTCTTGAGCAGGGGCCGCCTGTGACCATGCCCAAGCCCAAGCGGGTGCGGCTGCCTCAGGTGTCACGTTCCAGCAGTCGACGGGGCTGATGCCAGCACCTGGATCTGGCCGCCTGAGGGCTACGCCCCCATCGGCTGGGCCCGCGACTCAACGTCACGCAGGATCTCGACGATGTCATCAACTGCGTTCTCGTCGAAGAGGTCGTCAGGACCGGTCGGCGCATGGTCGGTGTACGGCGACTCGTAGAGCCGGCCGGGCTCCATGACGCCGTTGAGGGTCAGCTCGTCGACGATCAGCTCGACGAACCGCACCTGGTGGACGTCGAAGCGCGCCCCGTCGAGGTAGCCACCGAAGGCCTCTTTGGCCGCTTCGCGGTCGAGCCCGACGAGCGACCTCACGAAGAGCCCGAGCCCGTGCGCCTCCTCGACCGCCCGCTCCACGTCCGCGGCAGCCCCGGCGCCGCTCTCCAGCAGCATCTGCTCGAGCGCGCTCAGGTCATTCGCGGTGAGCTGCCGGTTGCGCCGCAGCCGCTGCAGCGCGATGTTGCTCTCGTGGGAGCGCAGGTAGGCACTGGCCTTCGCGCGGAAGCGCTCCATATCGGTGCCCGGCACCGTCCCGGGCAGCGTCACCTCGGTCGCCTCACCGAGCTCGTCGGCGAAGTCCGTGTAGACCGGGTTGCGTTTCGTCTTCTCCACCAGGCGAACGAGCGCCCGCAGCTTCAGGCGCATCTGCTCGAGCATCGGGAGCGTCACATCGACCCACCACTCGTCACCCGCCACGTCTTCGATGAGCTCGGCGCGCGCCGCGACGGACGGGATCGCCGTCTTGCCGAGCAGCGCCACAGCCACCTGCTGCACAACCTCGCGGAGACGCTCGGCGAGGACGGCGTCGCCCTCGAGGTCCGCCAGCTGTCGTCGGAGCACGACGAGGTCGAATCTCTTGGCGCCCTCGTCGTCGTCACGGGTCGCCGACGGCAGGCCCGCCAGCTCGTCGACGACGCGCCCCGCCTCCTCCGTCGTCAGCTCGTCCCAGGCATCGCGCTCGCCGTACCGTTCCACCCACTCGCGGTGCGGCCTGACGATGAAGTTGTCGAGGTTCATCCCGGCGACGACCTGGTGCAGCAGGTCCGCTGCCGATGCGCGAAGGGAGGAATCCCCCTTCGCCCGGTCGAGGGCGGTGATCAGGCCGACGCGGCCCTCGAAGAGTCGCTGGGCGAGCGACTTCTGGATCGAGCCCTCGCTCCCCGGCAGGTCCTGCTGGAAGAACTCGAGGTTGCCGCAGAAGTCGAAGACGAGGAAGTCCTGCTTGTCCTGCCCCGGGCCGTAGAGGTCGGGGCACAGCCGGGTGCCGCGGCCGATCATCTGCCAGAACTTGCTCTTGGACCGCACGACCTTGAAGAAGACGAGGTTGACGACCTCGGGGACGTCGATGCCGGTGTCGAGCATGTCGACGGAGATCGCGATGTGCGGCGCCTTGCCCGGCGTCGAGAAGTCGTCGATGAGGCTCTGCGCGTACGGCGTGCCGTGGGTGATGGTGCGGGCGAAGTGCCCGCCGTACTCCGGCCACGCGATGTCGAAGCGCTGCTGGATGAAGTCGGCGTGCTGCTGACTCTTGGCGAAGATGATCGTCTTGCCCAGGCGGTCGCCTCCGGCGACCTTGTACCCGTCCGCCATCAAGGTCGCGAGGACCTTGTCGACGGTGTCCTCGTTGAAGAGGAAGCGGTTGATCTCCTCGGCGCCGACCTCGGTGGGCGCACCGTCTTCACCCCAGTCGAGCTCGTCCCACCGGTCGCGCTCTTCCTCTGTCAGGTCGACGTAGCGGATGCCCTGGCGGAGGAACTTCGTGCCGACGGACACGCCCTTGGGCGGGACGAGGTAGCCGTCGGCGACGGCTTCGTCGAGGCTGTAGGCGTCGGTCGGGACCCCGTCTTCGAGCTGGAAGAGCCGGTAGGTGTTGTGGTCGACCTCGTCCTTGGGCGTGGCGGTCAACCCGACGAGCAGACCGTCGAACCAGTCGAAGATCGCGCCGTACTTGGCGTAGACCGACCGGTGCGCCTCGTCGATGACGACCAGGTCGAAGTAACCGGGGCCGAAGGTCCGCTTGACCGTGCTCGGGTCGGGGTCGTCGCTCAGCTCGTTGATGAGGTTCATCATCGTCGGGTAGGTGGAGACGTAGACCCGGCCCTCCCCCCTTCGCTCGGTCACGAGGTTGACCGTCGCGACCTCCGGAACGTGCTCGGTGAAGGCGCGTGCGGCTTGGTTGACGAGGGCGGTGCGGTCGGCGAGGAAGAGCACGCGCTTGACCCAGCCGGCCGCCATGAGCTGCTGCACGAGGGCGATCGTCGTGCGGGTCTTGCCGGAGCCGGTGGCCATGACGAGCAGCGCTTCACGCTGCTTGCCGTCGAAGGCCGCGCCGACGGCCTTGATCGCGCGCGCCTGATACGGGCGGCCGGCGACCTCGGTGTTGACCGGCTCCGTGGCGAGCGGCCGGCGCGTGCTGCGCCGCGCGATCATCAGCTCCAGCTCGTCCCTGGTCAGGTAGCCGCTGATCATGCGGGGCGGGTAACCGGCGGCGTCGTCCCAGAGCCACTGCTGGTGGCCGTTGGTGTAGAGGATCACCGGGCGACGGCCGAACTTCGCCTCGAGGCAGTCGGCGTAGAGCTTGGCCTGCTGCTGCCCGATGGCCGCGTCCTTGGTCGTGCGCTTGGCCTCGACGACGGCGAGCGGCAGACCATCGGCACCCCAGAGGACGTAGTCGACGTACCCGACGCCGGTCGCGTTGGGCATGCCGCTGACCTCGTACTCGCGGTCTTGCGCATCTGCCAGCGGCCAGCCGGCCTCGTGGAGCATCTGGTCGATGATGTCGCGGCGGGTACGCGCCTCGTCGTAGTCGTGGTCGTCGACCGTCTGGGTCTTGGCGGCCTGGGCCGCGGCGACCTGCGCCTTGAGCTCTTCGATCTCGGCTGCCTGGGCAGCGGCGAGCTCGTCCTTGGCAGCGAGCTCGGCGGCATGCGCCTTGTCGGATGCCTTGATCTTGGCCGCGAGCTTGACGAGCTCGTCGCGGGACAGCGGCGCCGACTTCTGCGCGAGGGCGGGGTCGAAGTGGCTGCCGGTCGGGACGTCGTCGGGGGTCGTCGAGTAGCGGAAGGCGGCCCAGATGACGACGTGGTGCAGCTCGCGAAGGGAGGTCAGCGCGGCATGTGCGGGGATCGCGGTGGCGTCGTGGACGGCGGTGTTGCCCAACTTGCGGATGAGGTTGAGCTTCTGGGTGAAGGCCGGGCCGGTCTTCACCTTGAAGGCCGGGTCGTTGATCCGCGCCGCGAGGTCGTCCTTGTAGGGCATGGGCAGCGACATGAGGTCGTAGAGGTGCCCGACGAGCTCTTCGGCTGCCCGCCGCGCGTAGAAGCACGCGGTGCGCGGGTCGGTCGTCAGGTACGACTCGGCGTGGCGGCAGTTGGCGTGGATCGCTGGCCACGTGGCCTTGATGAAGGCGAAGTTGCTCATCGCTCCCCCTGAGCGGACGACTTGATCACCCGGTTGGACAGCCAATTGAACTGATCAAGGACCCTCACGTCACGCACCCGACCGAGACGTGAGGACGCGCAGGACGCGCGGCGCATAGAAGCGCCGCTTGTACGCCGACGCATCGACGACGTCGAGCACACCCAGCTCGACGAGCTGGCCGACCATGGCGTTGGCCCGACCGTAGGAGACCCCGAGGTCGGCCTCGACCTTCCGCACGGTGAAGGAGGGGTTGGCGATGGCCAGGTCCACGAGGGCGAGCGCCTTTTCGGCTCTGAGCTTCGAGGCGCGCACGACCTCTCGCAGCTCAGCCTGGACGTCAACGAGCGCGAGCATCTCTGCCTGAGTGCTGTCGGCCGCTTGCTGCAGCCCCTGGGCGAAGAAGCGCACGAAGGCGTCCCAGTCACCCGTGGTACTCACGCCGAGCAGCCGCTCGTAGTAGGTCGCGCGGCGCGCTTCGAACCACGGCGACACGGTGAGCGTCGGCTCGCTGAGGACGCCGAGGCCTTGGAGGTGCAGCACAATCATCAGCCGCCCGATGCGGCCGTTGCCGTCGCGGAAGGGGTGGAGCGTCTCGAACTGGTAGTGGGACATCGCGGCTGCCACGACGGGGTCGATCCGACCCAGATGGTCGTCCTGCATCCAGCCCACCAGATCCCGCAAGCCCTGCTCCAGCGATGGGCCCGGCGGGGACGGGACAAACCTGGCGTTGTGGATGGGTGCGCGACGAGGGTCGAGGTCGTCACGTCGGCCGATGACGACCTGGGTGTCCCGCGGGCGCCCCGAGTCCGACTCCAGCGGGGTCCCCCGCATGAGGATCCCTTGGAGATCCCCGACGAAGGACACCGTCAGTGGGCGGCCATCGGCCATCCACGCGAACCCGTGGTTCGCCGCGTTGACGTAGTTGAGAATCTCGACGAGGTCGGCACTGGACGGCTCTTCGTCATCGGCGACAAGGACATCCGCCAGCGGCGCGTAGGTCCCCTCCAATGCCGAGGTGCTCTGGGCCTCGCGTCGCAGAGCGGGCAGCCGCAAGAGCGTCGGGTTGGGCAGCCGTCGTGCCGTGCTGTCCAGGGCCGCCAATGCTGCCCTTGCCTCCGCCACGGCCATGAACGTGGCCTGGCTGAGGGTCGGCATGTCTCCCGCGAGCGGCGCGGGGACAAAGGCCTTGTGTCGCCACTCCCCGCCAGCAGGGTCGACGCCGTCGATATCGACGAGGTCACCACCTGTGCTGTTGACGAACATTTCCAGGTCCACAATGTCAGCCTAGCGCCCGTTCACTGACATTGTCAGGGGCGCAATGTCAGTCATTGTGCACTGCCCAGCACATCTCAGTCTTGGACCAAGCCGACCCAGAATGATCACTCGCCCAGACCGAAGCGCGCCCGAACACGGCGCAGCATCTCGGCCTCGTCGACCTCACCACGCACATACTCCGCGAGGTCGTGCTCGGCGTCGTCCGACAGCCGGCCTCCCGACATCTCGGTGCTGTGGCGAAACTGCCGCAGCGCCTCCGCCCTACGTGCCTGCTCCTCCGGAGAGATGGCCATCGTGCCCCCTGATCATCACGCGCCCGCGGAGTCGGGCGGCTGGATGCCCAAACATGACATGCCACCCCGACAGCGACCCCCTACTCGAAGAAGTCCTCGTCCACCTCGACGATCTGCACCGACCGCCGCACCTGCACCCCGACGCCGTACCGGATCATCAGCGCCGCCAGCCGCTGACCGTCGATGAGCACGACCCTCGTGGCCACCCCGTCGGCGTACTCGCGGGCCTTCGGACCAAAGCGCCCAGTCGTGATGAATACGCCTTGGTTGGCCGACTGCCCGTGCAGCGCGCCGACGAAGCCCTGGATCTCGGGGCGCCCGACGCTCGTGTCGAGGGCGTAGCGCTTGGCCTGCACGTAGACCCGGCTCAGACCGAGCGCGTCCTGGTCGATGATCCCGTCGATGCCGCCGTCGTTGGACAGCTGCGTGCGGGTGGCGCGACCGTCCGCGCCGCCGTAGCCCATAGCGACGAGCAGGTCGAGGACGGCCTGCTCGAAGAACGCGGGGTCGTTGGCGTGCAGCCTGGTGAGCAGCTCGGCCGCGACATCGGCGTGGATGCGGGCGATGCCCTCCTCCACCTGCTCGGTCGGGTCGATCTCGGGGGTGGCGGTCACCGGCGACGCGGCAGCCGGCTCGTGGGCCTTGGCCACCCACCAGGTGTCGCCGGGACGGGCGTGCTGGCGCAGCTGCACCTCGGTGATGCCCTGCGGGTGGTCGGCCAAGACGCGGCGCCCGATGTCGGTGATGCGGTACTGGCCGCGAGCCTGCCGCTCCAGCGCGCCGACGCGGTAGAGGTAGGAGACGGCCCACCCGATGCGGTTGTCCGACTTAGCCGAGCCCGAAGGGAGCACCTCCGCACGCTGGTCTTCGGTCAGCGTCGCGCTCGCCACTCCGGTCCGGATGGACCGAAGGGAGCGAACCTCGCCATCCGTGTGGAGCCGGAGTACGGGGACCATGAACTGGTCCCAGGACGGGAGGGCGGTCATCAGAGCTCGCCCTTGAATGCGCGGGACTGGAGTGAGGCGAAGAGTTCGTCGTCCAGACGCACTAAGCCTTCCACTCGAGCCCGAAGTGCAAACACCCGCTCCATTCGCTTCGCGAATTCTCGCTGATCCCCGAGTGGCGGCAACAGGATTTGAATCGCTTGGAAGGCACTTTTGCTCACCATCCCTTTCATCCCCCCGGTCGACTTGGCTCGAACGAGATCAGGAGCAACCTTAAACTGTGTAAGCAAAAAGTATGGGTGAATATCACCTGACGGCAGAACTGCGTTGATCTGTTGATTGAACGCCACTTCCCGGTCTGCAACAGCGGCTCTACCGATAGAGGCAGCACTTCCAGCAATGCAGGTCACCAAAACAGACCCTGCAGGTGCTATCCGCGCGACGGACTTACCACGCGCCGAGAGTCCCTCAGAGGCCCGCTCGACGAATCCTCCGGCGAGGTTGTCGGATTTCACCCACTCGATCGCATCTCCAAAGTTCTCGGGTATTGCCCGACTCGGCGAGTTGCCTGTCCGCACCTCGGCGATCGAACCCACGGCAGCCCGGGGGCAGCGACTCCCCGTAACAGGGTGACCAAACATATCGACGAAGGTTGACTGAGTGAGGTCGTCGAGGTGCGCGAGGATCCGGCGGCGCTTCGCGCGGAGCGCGTCGGCGTGGTCGAGGAGCGCCGCGATCCGCCGCTGCTCTGCAAGGTCCGGCGCGGGCATTTCCAGTGCCTTGAACGCACTTTCGACCGACAGGTTCTTAATCGTCGCACCTCGGACGAAGGGTTCGATACCGCCCAGAAACTGCCGAGTCCTCAGGAAGTGAAATACGTACCGTGGATCGACCAGCCGAGGGTCAACCCGGAGGATCCTCACAAAGTTTGTGGCAACAGTGATGTTTGTGGGCTCGCTCGAAACGAAGGCGACGTTCCCGCAATTCCCGGATGACGTAAGCAGTATGTCACCTGCGCGAACTTGAGCCTTGGCGATCTCCCGGGTCGTGTAACCGCGGAGCGGCAAGTCCCCCCATTTCAGCTCTCCTGAATTACCGACATCCCCGTTTCTAACAGCTTTAGCATCGACTTCGGCGCCGCCAGGCTCCGCGCCCCAATACCCCCCGCTTCGATAAGGGATTCCGTCCGAAAGTCGGATCACGACAGCTTTGCCTTCAGCTCGCCCATCCCCTGCGCGATCTCCGCCTCGAGCGCCTCGATGTCCGCGATGATCTCGAGCGGGGGCCGGTGGTCGACCTCGTCGTGGACGACCTCCTTGTAGCGGTTGATTGAAAGGTCGTAGTCCTGGGCGACGATCTCTCCTTTCGGCACCGTGAAGGACTGCTCGGTCCGCGCTCGCTCACGCTCCGCATCACGGTCCCGCCAGCGGGCGAGGACGTCGGGGAGGTCGTTGGCCTCGATCGGGTTGCGCTTGTCGTCGAGGGAGAAGCCATCGGCCTGCACGTCGTAGAACCACACGTCTTCGGTGCCGCCGGAGTCGGTCTTCGTGACGAAGAGGATCGCCGTCGACACCCCGGCGTAGGGCTTGAAGACGCCGGAGGGGAGCTTCACGACCGCGTCGAGCTTCTGCTCCTCGACGATCATCTTCCGCAGGGTCTTGTGCGCCTTCGACGAACCGAAGAGCACCCCGTCCGGGACGATCACCGCCGCGCGGCCGCCCGGCTTGAGCAATTTGAGGAAGAGGGCGAGGAAGAGCAGCTCGGTCTTCTTCGTCTTGACGATCTTTTGCAGATCCTTCGCCGTCGCCTCGTAGTCCAGCGAGCCGGCGAAGGGCGGGTTCGCGAGGATGAGCGTGTACTTCTCAGCATCGCCGCTCGCCCCCTCGGAGAGGGAGTCGCGGTAGCTGATGTCCGGCGCCTCGACACCGTGCATGAGCATGTTCATGCTGCCGATGCGCAGCATCGTGGAGTCGAAGTCGTAGCCGTGGAACATGCTGTTGTGGAAGTGCGTCCGCTGCTGGGCGTTGGTCAGTGCTGACGGGTGATGCTCGCGGATGTATTCGGAGGCCGCCACGAGGAATCCCGCTGTGCCACAGGCCGGGTCGCAGATCTCGTCGGTCGGGGCCGGGGCCATCATGTCGACCATCAGCTCGATGATGTGCCGCGGCGTGCGGAACTGCCCGTTGGTCCCTGCCGAGGCGATCTTGGAGAGCAGGTACTCGTAGAGGTCGCCGTTGGTGTCGCGCTTGTCCATCGGGATGTCGGCGATGAGGTCGACGACCTTCGACAGCAGCGCGGGGGTCGGGATCGTGTAGCGCGCGTCCTTCATGTGGTCGGAGTACGTCGAGCCCTCGCCACCGAGCTGCTGCAGGAAGGGGAAGACCTGCTGGGCCATCGTGTGGTGGGCCTCGGCCGCGCCGGCGTTCTTGAGGTTCTGCCACCGGAGGTTGGACTCGCCAGGCCCGAAGATCGGGTCCTTCACACCCCCACCCTCGACACGAGCGCGCCGCTCCTTCGTCGTCTGCAGCTCGTCCAGCCGACGGATGAAGAGCAGGTAGGTGATCTGCTCGATGACCTCGAGCGGGTTGGAGATGCCGCCGCTCCAGAAGGCGTTCCAGACGGCATCGACCTTGCTCTTCATCTCACCCGTGATCACGGGCGTCAGGCTACTTGTCCGGATTAGGACATTGGGCTGTCGGTGGCCGGTCGTAGGTTGTTCGGCTGCGCTGCACCAGGCGGCGCTTCGGAACCCGCAGGGGGTACGACATGAACGTTGAACTTGCAGGCGCCCTGGTTGGTGCGCTGGCCAGCGTCGTGACCGTCTGGCCGCCGTGCGCGCGAGCGCTCGGTCGCCTGACGCTCAACGCACGCGCTGAGCGCCAGTTCCATCAGGCGGAGCTCTTTCGACGCGCAGGTGTCACCGACGAAGCCGAGGAGCACGTGCGTCGAGCACGCCGCTTCCTGCTCAGGCCCGTCGTGATGGAGGAGCGCGGCATCGTCGGCACCCTCGCCAAGGCTGACGTCGTCGCCTATGGACTCCTCCTCGTCGCCGGTGGCATCGCCCTGACCGCCGAATTGTCGCTCCCCGCGGCCCTCGTTGGCTTTGGACTGATCTTCAGCGCCATGACGCTGCTGCTCCTCGACGGCTGCGCCATAGAGCGCGAGTGCCGGAAGAGGGCCGAAGCGTATGGCGATCTCCGCTCTCCTCGCTCGAGCTCACGGCTTCGGCCCTGGGTCGCCTCGTCGGCCCTGCTGGGGGTGGCCCTCCTCGTCTTCAGGCGATAGGCGGTTTCGAGGCTCGGCCGCGGGCGGCCTCGCACCTCAACCAGCGAGGGAGCACAGGTCGTGGTGCACCCAGACATTCGGCTCGACGTAGACCGCGTGGTCGTTGGCCAGGTCGACGTGGACGGGGGCGAGACCCCCTTCGACCTCGACGGACCCGTCCACGTCGAAGGGCAGGCCGGTCCACTCCCGCCACTGGGCGAGCGTGCCCGGGATCGTCATCGACAGCGGCGCCACCTGAACGATCCGGCCGCCGAGCCGCACGTGCGCGCGCAGCCACGGGTCGACGGGCAGCCCGTCCTCGCGGACCCGACGCGCGTACTCGTCTGCGGCGGTGCGGGGTTCGAGCCACTTGCGGGTCGGGCGCACCGGGCCGAAGAGATCGCGGCACCCGAGCGCCGCGTAGCGCCGACGCGCCTCGGCGAGGAGTGCACCGCTCAGGCCCTCGTCCCGCCGGTCCACCGCGACCCGCGCCTCGATGAGGCTGACCGTCGACCAGTCCGGGGCCGCCCCCTTCGCCGCCAGCCACTCGGCCTCCTGCATCGCGGCGTCCCAGCCCCGGGCCGGCAGGTCCGACAGGCCATGGCCAAAGGGCACCGCGTGCAGCCGCGCCACCGCCGTCTCGCCCTCCATGACGACGAGGTGCAGCTGCGGGAAGGCCTCGACCGCCGCCTCGTAGGCCCGGTCGGAGGTCGGGTCCTGGAGCATGAAGGTCGGCCAGTCCCCCGCGATCGACCAGAAGGCCTCCACGAGGTCAGGTCGCTCGGCGAGTGAGTGCGTCTGCATCGCTCCATCCAAGACGAAGGGAGCCGCCCAGACCAGTGGATATCGCCGGCGCAGCCTTGGCGGGCCTTCAGCCGCGGGTTCTGCTTGTTGATGACGTAGGTCCTGCCCCGGCGACGCACGACCTGACTGCCGGACTGGCGGCGCGCCGGGCCTCCTCGCCGGGAGCGGGGTCTCGAGGCTCGTCGCAGAGCTCCTCGCACCTCGACCACCGGTGGAGGGCGGGGGTCATAGGCTCGGGGCATGGACCGCGACTTCCGCAACCTCTACCGCCACGGCTTCGCGCGCATCGCCGCGTGCACGCTGCCGGTGACGATGGCCGACCCGCAGGCCAATGCCGCGGCGATCCTCGAGCGGGCCCGGCACGTGGGCGAGCAGGGTGCGGCGGTCGCGCTCTTCCCCGAGCTGAGCCTCACCGGCTACGCCATCGACGACCTGCTCCTGCAGGACGTGCTGCTCCGTGACGTCGAGGCCGCCCTCGTCGACCTGACCCGGGCCACCGCCGACCTGCTGCCGCTCGTCGTCGTGGGCGCCCCCCTTCGCCACCGCAACCGCCTCTACAACTGCGCGGTCCTCATCCACCGCGGCGAGGTCATCGGCATCGCACCCAAGGCCTATCTGCCCAACTACCGCGAGTTCTACGAAAAGCGGCACTTCGCCGCCGGCGCCGGCATCGTCGACGAGTGGTTCCGCCCGACCTTCGCGCAGGGCGAGGACGCGGCGGTGCTCGACGGCGTCCCCTTCGGCACCGACCTGCTCGTCCATGTCGACGACGTGCCGGGCCTGGTCATCCATGCCGAGGTCTGCGAGGACATGTGGGTGCCGGTGCCGCCGAGCGCGGAGGCCGCCCTGGCCGGCGCGACCGTCCTGCTCAACCTCTCCGCCTCCCCCATCACCGTCGCCCGGGCGGAGGACCGGCACCTGCTCGCACGCTCCGCCTCGGCCCGGTGCAACGCGGCCTACGTGTACGCCGCTGCGAGCGCCGGCGAGTCCACGACCGACCTGTCGTGGGACGGCCAGACGATGGTCTACGAAGGGGGCGACCTCCTCGGCGAGTCCGAGCGCTTCCCCTCCGGCCCCCGCGAGACCCTCGTCGACGTCGACGTCGACCGGCTGCGGCAGGAGCGGATGCGGCAGGGCAGCTTCGACGACAACGGCGTCGCCCTGGGGATCGGCTCGGAGTCGGCGCCCTACCGCGACCTGCACCTCGAGCTCGAGGCGCCCACCGGCGACCTCGGGCTGCTGCGCCCGCTCGACCGCTTCCCCTTCGTCCCCGACGACGAGGCCCGCCTCGCCCAGGACTGCTACGAGGCCTACAACATCCAGGTCTCCGCGGTGGAGCAGCGGCTGCGCGCCATCGGTGGCGCCGACTGGCAGCCCAAGATCGTCATCGGCGTAAGCGGCGGGCTCGACTCGACCCACGCGCTGCTCGTCGCGGCCAAGGCGATGGACCGCCTGGGGCGCCCGCGCACCGACATCATCGGCATCACGATGCCTGGCTTCGCCACGAGCGACCACACCAAGATCAATGCCGTCGCCCTCATGGAGTCGCTCGGCATCACGTGGGAGGAGCTCGACATCCGGCCCACCGCGACGCAGATGCTGCGCGACATGGGCCACCCCTACGGGCTCGACCCCGACGCCGACCACCCCGACGAGGTCTACGACGTGACCTTCGAAAACGTGCAGGCCGGGCTGCGCACCGACTACCTCTTCCGCATCGCCAACCAGCGCGGCGGGATCGTCCTGGGCACCGGCGACCTGTCCGAGCTGGCCCTCGGCTGGTGCACCTACGGCGTCGGCGACCAGATGAGCCACTACGGCGTCAACGCCGGCGTGCCCAAGACGCTCATGCAGCACCTCGTCCACTGGGTCGCCGACACCGGCCAGCTGCCCGAGGTCTCCGAGACGCTGCGCTCGGTGCTCGCGACCGAGATCTCCCCCGAGCTCGTCCCGAGCAAGGACGCCGACCGGCCGCAGTCGACGCAGGACAAGATCGGGCCCTACGCGCTGCAGGACTTCACGCTCTTCCACGTGCTGCGTCGCGGCGACCGGCCGAGCAAGATCGCCTTCCTCGCGGAGCAGACGTGGTCGGACGCGACGAAGGGAGCGTGGCCCAGCTCCGTCGCCGAGGAGGACCGCGGCGCCTACGACCTTGCCGAGATCCGCAGGTGGCTGCTCGTCTTCGTGCAGCGTTTCTTCGACAACCAGTTCAAGAGGTCGGCGCTGCCCAACGGGCCCAAGGTGCTGCCGGGCGGCGCGGTGTCACCACGTGGTGACTGGCGGATGCCCAGCGACGCCGTCGCCACCCGCTGGCTCGCCGACATCGAGGACAACGTCCCGGGGTGAGGCTTCGAGGCTCGCTGGCGCTCGCACCTCAGCCGGCGGGGATGAGGGGCCCCACCTCAGCCGGCGGGGTGAAGGCCAGCGGGTGAGGGCTACTTGATGCCGACCGACGCGCTGTCGGTCGCGGTGTCGCCCTTGCCGTAGGTGTAGGAGCCCAGGCCCATCTTCGACATGACGACGCCGACAACGATCGTCAGCACCGACAGCACGACGGCGACGACACCGAGCACGGGGCTCAGCACGACGACCGCCCAGGTGCCGACGACACCGGCGATGATGCCGAGGGTCATGACGGTCCACCACGCGGGGTTCTGCGCGTGCCCGAGGTCCTCGACGGCGTGCGGCCCGGTCGGCGGGTGGGACAGACGAGGGGGGTGCTTGCTCATGGCGCACATCATCCCATGACCCCCGCGGCGATCGGCAAGGGCCGGGCGGTGTCGTCGTCGCCACCGGGCGGCTACCGTGAGCCGAGTCACTACATCTGACGAAGGGAGCGGCAGCGTGGCCGCCATCGACACCCTCGTGGACTACCCGACCAATGCCGGGATGGGCTGGCGCGAGCACGACTTCCCCCACCCCGCGGGCCGACGCCGTCTCCTCGGCGACGCCTTCCGCAAGGGCATGGACCCGACCACGCCGGTGCAAAACATGCTGCGCCTCGGCGCCGACCTGGGGCCGATCTTCGAGATGCTCGCGATGGGCCGCAAGTTCGTCTTCGCCCGCGGCGTCGACCTCGTCGGCGAGCTGTGCGACGACAGGCGCTTCACCAAGGCGCTGGCCCCCGGCGTGGAGGACCTGCGGATGTTCGTCGCCGACGGGCTCTTCACCGCCGACACCGACGAGCCCAACTGGCGGCTGGCCCACGACCTGCTCATGCCGGCCTTCAGCAAGTCGGCGATGCGCGGGTACCACGAGGTCATGGTCGCGGCGACCGACGAGCTGATCTCGGTGTGGGACGAGGCCGCCGGCGAAGGGAGGACCGTCGACGTCTCCCCGTGGCTCACCAAGCTCACCCTCGAGACGATCGGGCGGGCCGCCTTCAGCCACACCTTCGGCAGCTTCGAGACCGCGGAGGTCGACCCCTTCGTCACGACCTTCGTCGGCGACATGTCGCACGCTGCCGCCAGGTCAAACATGGCGGCCCTCCCCTTCGTCGGCCGGCGCATGGTGCGGCGCAGGGACCGACGGGCCTTGGAGCGGCACCGCTACATCGACGACCTGCTCCAGCAGATCGTCGCGGAGCGCGAGGCATCGGCGGAGCGCCACGACGACCTGCTCGGCCGGATGATGCACGAGCCCGTGGACGACTCCGGCGCGCTCCTCGAGGCCGCCAACGTGCGGCACCAGATCCTCACCCTCCTCGTCGCCGGCCACGAGACGACGTCGGGCGCGCTCTCCTTCGCCCTGTACCACCTGACCCGTGAGCCCGAGGTGCTCGCGAGGGTGCGGGCCGAGCTCGACGAGGTGCTCGGCACCGACCCGTCAGCGACCCCGACCTTCGAGCAGGTGCCCAAGCTGCGCTACCTGCGCCGCGTCGTCGACGAGACCCTGCGGCTGTGGCCGACGGCGCCGGGCTTCGCCCGCTCGCCGCGGGAGACGACGACGATCGGCGCCGACGGCTCGGCGGGGGTGCCGGGCGGCCTGCGGATGACGCCGGAGGACAGAGTCCTCGTCTTCATCCCGCTGCTCCACCGCGACCCGCAGGTGTGGCCCGACCCGGAGCGCTTCGATCCCGACCGCTTCCTGCCGGAGCACATCCGGGCACGCCCGGCCCACGCCTACAAGCCCTTCGGCACGGGTGAGCGGGCGTGCATCGGGCGGCAGTTTGCGCTGCACGAGTCGGTCATCGTCCTGGCCAAGCTCCTCCACCGCTTCGACCTGACGCCCGAGCCGGGCTACGAGCTGACGATCACCGAGCGGCTGACCCTCATGCCGGTGGGCTTCCGGGTGGGCCTGACCCGGCGCTGACGCCGGCCGGCCCACCCGGGTGCTCACCCCAGAGTGCCGTCGATCTCGTTGGGCACGACGGGCAGCTCGCCGCTGCTCACGACCTTGCCGGACTCGAGGTCGACCATGTGCAGGGCCTTGCTGCTCGGCTCGGTGACATAGGCCGTGCCGTCCTGGACGTGCACGGTGGGCCGGGGCTGCTGCCACTCGGTCGGCTCGGTCCACTCCTCGACCACGTCGATGGAGCGACTCACCTCTCCCTTCGCCATGTCGATGACGTGCAGCCGGCCGTCGGTGCCGAGGACGACGCCCTCGCCGTCGGGGCCGCGCTCGAGCGAGCGGAAGGAGTAGCTCGCGGGCAGGTCCACCAGCCGCAGCGACCTGTCACGGGTGTCGGTGATGCTCACCCGCGTCGGGCGCTCGAGCTCGGCGTCGGGGTCGCTCTTGTAGTCACCCAGGACGAAAGGCGACTCCTCGCTGCCCGCCTGGTTGCCGATGCGCCCGTAGTCGTCCGGGGCGTCGACCTTGGTGATCTCGTCACCCCGGACGAGCAGGAGCCCGTCCTCGCACCCGAAGACGAGGGCGCCGCCCTGTGCCGCGGCCTCACCGTGGACTCCGGGGCACTCGTCGGAGGAGGCGACCCTCTTCCCCTTCGCATCGCGGATGACGATGCCGGTGCGCTCGTCCTCCGTCCCCACCGTCGTGACGACCGAGCCGTCCTCGCGCTCGACGGCCACCCCGTGGTGCGGCGTGCGCTCGGCCCGGGTCGTCACCTCGGGCTTGCGCGTCGCGCCCTCCCGCAGCGCGTCGGAGTCGAAGGAGCGGATCGAGCCGTCTCCGTCGCCGTAGAGCACGGTGCGTCCGGCGTGGACGACGACGTGGCCGGGGTGCTTGGCCGTGAAGGTCATCTCCGTGAGCGTGGGCTCGGTCGAGTGGTGGTGGTCGTGGTCGCCGTGCGGGAGGGAGTAGCCGCCGAGGTCGAGGACGCGGAAACCATCACCCTCGGTGACCATGAGGTGCCGGTCGTCGCCGACCGGGTTGAGCCGGGTGAATCCCTCGAGCGGGAACTCGCCGAGCAGCTCGAGGGAAACCGCGTCGAGGACGATGACGCCCTCGTCATGCGTCACCGCCAGCCGCGGCGTGCGGCTGCCCTCCTCGACGGTCGCGCCCGAGGGCGCTCCCACCGAGGTCGAGACGTCGTCGGCGCGGGTGATCGGCGTCGGCGTCGAGCTCGCCGACGGGTCGGCGGTCGTGCCGGACCCGCAGGCGGTCACGCCGAGCGTGAGCACGGCGGCGGCAGAGAGGATCTGGGTGTGGCGTCGTGTGGTGCGCATAATTGAGAACGATTATCGTTTTTGATGGAATCGTCAAGTCACGACATGCCTTCACGGGCACATGCCAGGCGTGCCCTCACCGAGTCCGAGCACCTCCACGACTGGTTCCCGGCCCACGTCGTCGGCGAGCGGGCGAAGGGAGCCCGCGTCACCCTGCCCTCCTGGCCGGAGGCGGACCAGCAGCCGCAGGACACGCCCACCCTCCAGGGCGAGATCCTCGAGTGGGACCCACCGCGCACCTTCGCCGTCATGTGGGACAGCGAGCGGGGCTGACGCTCACCGCAGGTCGCGCCGGACCACCTTGTCGTTGGCCGTGCGCGGCAGCGCGTCGACGAAGCGCACCTCGCGGGGTCGCTTGTAGGTGGCCAGCCGCTCGCCGGCCCGCTCGATCACCCTCTGCCGCAGGGCATCCGGGTCGTCATCTGGATCCGTCGGGACGACCCAGGCGCACACGATGCTCACCCCGTCGCCGACGTCGAGGGCCGTCACGGCCACCTCGGCGACACCGGTCACCCCCGCGAGCGCGTCCTCGACCTCGACCGGCGAGACGCGGTAGCCCATGGCGTTGACGACGTCGTCCGAGCGACCGTGGTACGTCAGGTAGCCGTCGGCGTCGACCTCGGCGAGGTCACCGCTGACGAACCACTCCCCCCGCACGACCTCGGCCGTCTCCTCCGGTCGCTGCCAGTAGCCGAGCATCAGGCCCGGGTCGCTGCGGTGGACGGCCAGGCGCCCGACCTCGCCGACGCCGAGCTCCACGGGCGAGGCCGCCGGGTCCTCGAGCACATCGGGGTCGAGGACGCCGATGCGGCGACCCGGCTGCGCCCGCCCGGGGCTGCCGGGTCGCACCGGCACATCCGGCCCCGTCGAGACGAAGGTCGAGATCTCGCTCATGCCGAGCGACTCATAGAGGGGCACGCCGGTCACCTCGCCCCACTCCTCCAGCAGCGCGGCGGGCAATGCCTCGCCGGCGACGAGCGCAGCGCGCAGCGACGACAGGTCCCACTCCCCCGGGTCGCCGTGACGCAGCAGGTGTCGGTAGACCCCGGGCACGGCCGCGACGTGCGTCGCCCGGTGCTCCTCGACGATCCGCGGCCAGACCAGACCGTCGCGCGGCCCGTCGTAGACGATGGCCGTGGCCGCGTTGGCCCACGGGTCGGTGAGGCCGACCCCGAGCGTGTAGGTCCAGTTGAGGGCACCGGCGTGGACCATGACGTCGCCCTCGTCGAGGCCGTACCAGCCGCGGTACATCGGGCGCCTGCCCCAGGCGCTGCGGTGGGCGTGGACGACGCCCTTCGGCCTGCCGGTGGTGCCCGAGGTGTAGGTGACGAAGGCCGGCCGATCCGGGTCGCCGAGTTCGTGCTCGGCTCGGTCGCTGCTGGCCACCCAGCCGTCGACGTCCTCGGCGGTGACGACCGAGACCCCCTGCGGCACAGCGAGATCGAGGTCCGGGTCCACGGCGACGGCCCGCGCCCCGGAGTCGGCGAGCAACCCAGCGGCCTCGTCAGCAGTCAGCTGTGCGCTCGTGGGCACCGCGACGAGCCCGGCCGCGATAGCCCCGAAGAACACGAAGGGGAACTCCGCCCGGTTGCCCATGCGCAGCAGCACCCGGTCACCCGGGTGCAGCCCCCGCCCGAGCAGGCCGGCGGCGACGGCCCGCACGACGTCGTCGACCTCGACGAAGGTCCATCGGGAGTCGTCACCGGGCCCGTGGACGACGACGAGCGCGTCGCGGTCGGGAGCGTGCGCCGCCGGGTCGCCGACGCAGTAGGCCGACATGCCGAAGGGGGTCGGCACCGTCTCGCCGGGCACGGGGCGCACCGGCCAGCGGTGGTCGGTCACATCTCCTCGTGCGTGTCCGGGTCGCCGTCGAAGAGGCGCCCGTCGGGACGCCCGAGGGTAGTGATCGCCTCGACCTCGGCCTCCGACAGGTCGAAGCCGAGGACCTGGAGGTTGGCCTGCTGACGCTGCGCGTCAGCCGACTTCGGCAACGGCAGCGACCCGAGGTGCAGGTGCCAGCGCAGGACGACCTGGGCGGGCGTCACGTCGTGTGCGCGGGCGGAGGCGACGACCGGGGCCGCCTCGAAGATCTCCCCGCGCCCGATCGGGCTCCACGCCTGGGTGACGACGCCACGGGCCTCGTCGTCGGCGCGCTGCTCCGCCTGCGGGAAGCTCGGGTGCATCTCGATCTGGTTGCTTGCCGGGGTGACCCCGGTGGCCTCGATGATCGCGTCGAGGTGGTGGGGGTGGAAGTTGCTCACGCCGATGGAGCGGACGAGCCCGGCCTCCCGCGCCTCGACGAGCCCCTGCCAGGCCTGCACGTAGGCCCCCTGCGAGGGATTGGGCCAGTGGATGAGGACGCTGTCGAGGTACTCCAGGCCCATGACCTGCAGCGAGGTCTCGATGCAGTCGCGTGCACCGCGGTGGTCGCGGCCGGGCACCTTGGTCTGGACGAAGACGTCGCCGCGGTCGACCCCGCTCGCCCGGATCGCCTCGCTCACCTCACGCTCGTTGCGGTAGTTGACCGCCGTGTCGATGAGCCGGTAGCCGACCTCGAGCGCCGACGCGATGGCGCGCACGCCGTCGTCGCCCCGCAGGGGGTAGGTGCCGAATCCGAGGACCGGCACCGACGTGCCGTCCCCGAGGACGCGAGTGGGGATCTCAGCCATGCCCCCCACGCTAGGCCCCGGGACCCGGCACGTCGAAGGGTGTCTCGCGCCTACTCCCCGAGGACCGCGAGCAGCTCCCCCTTCGCCTGGGTGTACTCGGCCTCGAGCTGGTCGACGAGCTCGGCCACGGGGACGACGGAGTTGATGCCGGCGACGGACTGGCCGGCACTCCAGACGTCCTTCCACGCCTTGGGCGCGGTCGTCGTGGCCTGCGACTCCTCGGTGTGCGGGTTGGTGACGTGCGCGAGGTCGACCCGCTCGGGCACGGGCAGCGCGTCGGGGTCGAGGCCGGCGGAGACGATGCTGCCGCGCAGGAAGCTCGCGGGGATCGAGCTGATCGACGGGGTGTAGACGATCTGCTCGGCCGTGTGGTCCACGATCATGTCGCGGTACTCCTGGGCGACGAGCGACTCGGTCGTCGCGAGGAAGCGCGTGCCCATGTAGGCGAGGTCGGCGCCGGCCGCCTGCGCGGCGAGCACGTCACGGCCGGTCGACAGGGCGCCACCGAGGACGAGCGGACCGTCCCACACGGCCCGCACCTCGGTGATGAGGGCGAAGGGGTTGAGCCCGCCGGCGTGACCACCTGCACCGGCCGAGACGAGGATGAGCCCGTCGACCCCGGCCTCTGCCGCCTTGGCCGCGTGCTTGGCGTTGGTGACGTCGTGGAAGACGAGGCCGCCGTAGGAGTGGACGGCCTCGACGACCTCGCGGGCCGCACCGAGGCTCGTGATGACGATCGGGACCTCGTGCGCGACGATCTGCCCGAGGTCGGCCTCGATGCGCTTGTTGGTGTGGTGGACGATGAAGTTGACGCCGAAGGGGGCGGGCGGGCGACCGCTCGGGTCGGGCTCGGCGAGGGCCGTCTCGATCTGCGTCAGCCAGGCGTCGAAGTCCTCTGTGGTGCGCAGGTTGAGCGCGGGGAAGGTACCGACGACGCCGGCGCGGCACGCACCGACGACGAGGTCGACGCCCGAGCCCAGGAACATCGGCGCGGAGATGATCGGCAGGCGCAGTCGGCCCTGGAGCTGCTGGGGCATGGTCATGGCCGCATCGTCCCACTCGGTCGGTGCCGGCGGACACCCCGGGTCCACACCGTGGCGCCGGCCCTACGAGCGCTTCGCCGCGAGGGACATCGCGCGTCCCATGAGCGACCAGTAGCGACCCGGCAGGACCCGGGCGACCGCGTCGAGGGCCCGGGCGTCGTTGCCGATGAGCAGGCGCGGGCGACGGGCGATCGCGGCCTCGATGATCTCCTCCGCGGCCCGGTCGGCGGGGTACCGCAGCACCTTGTCGAAGTCGCGGACGCCCTCCTCGGCCTCCTGGCGGTCGACCCCCTCGGGGATGCGGGCATTGCGAGCGATGCCCGTGCGGATGCCGCCGGGGTGCACCGAGGTGACCCCCACGGGCCGCCCCTCCGCCTCGAGCTCGCTGCGCAGCGACTCGCTGAAGCCGCGCAACCCGAACTTGCTCGTCGAGTAGGCGCTCTGCCCGGGCGGACCGATGAGCCCGAAGAGGCTCGAGGTGTTGACCACCTGCCCCTCGCCGTTGCCGAGCATGAGCGGCAGCAGCGCCCGGGTGAGCCGGATGGGGACGAGCAGGTTGATCTCGAGCAGCCAGTCGAAGTCCGCCGCACCCACCTCGGTGAAGCGACCACCGACGGCGACGCCCGCATTGTTGAAGAGCATCGTCACGCCGGGGTGCTCGTCATGGATGCGCTCGATGGTCTCGTCGGCGGCGGCCCGGTCGGCCAGGTCGACGACGAAGGGGGTCACCCGCGCCCCCGGCGTCTCCCGGCCGATCTCGGCGACGACCCGGTCCAGACCGTCGGCATCGCGGTCGAGGACGACGAGGTCGGCGCCACGTCGGGCCAGTCCCGTGGCGATGTGCTCGCCCATGCCTCCGGCCGCGCCGGTGACGACGGCCGTGCCGCCGGCGACGACGAGGTCGGGCCGCTTCACGGCACGACCGCTGCGGTGGCGTCGACCAGGTCTCCGGCGGTGCCGTCCGCATTGCTCGACGAGCCCGGCAGCGGCAGCTCGGCAGGCGCGGGTGCGCTCTGGGGCAAGGCCACTCCCTTCGCCCCGAGCGGAGCGAAGAACATGTCCTGGGTGACGTCGGCGCGGCGGAAGGCGATCTTGTCCTTGACGTAGCTCTGCGGCATCGTCCACGGCGCCCGGTCGCCGACCTTGGGGAAGGTCGCGATGACCCGCTGCACGTAGCCCGCCGTCAGGTCCATGATCGGGCCGGCGGTCATGCCGTCGGGCGCGACCGGGACGGCGGTGCCCAAGCCACGGTCACGCAGGTGGCCGAGCAGGCGGGCGACGTAGCGGCTCACGAGGTCGGCGCGCAGGGTCCACGACGCGTTGACGTAGCCGACGGTCATCGTGACGTTGGGGACGCCCGCGAGCATGAGGCCCCGGTAGGCAAATCGGCGGGCCATGTCGACCGGCTCGCCGTCGACGGCCACGCTCGCGCCACCGAAAAGCTGCAGCCGCAGACCCGTGGCGGTGACGACGATGTCGGCCTCGACGACCCGGCCGTCGGTGAGGCGCACGCCCTCGGGGACGAATCGGTCGATGTGCCCGGTGACGACGTCGGCGGCACCGCGCCGGATCGCCGCGTAGAGGTCGCCGTCGGGCACGGCGCACAGGCGCTGGTCCCACACGTCGTAGGGCGGCGTGAAGTGCTCGGCGACAACGTCCTCGGGCAAGAAGGCGCGCATCTGTCCGAGGACGATCGCGTTGGCCGCCCGCGGGCGCTTGCGCGAGAGCTCGTAGAGGAAGGACTGCATGCCGAGGTTCTTGATCCGGGTGAGCGACTGCACCCGCTGCGGGCTCAGCCGCTTGCGCAGCAGCTGGACGAAGGGGTCGACCCCCGGCTGCGAGAAGACATAGCTCGGCGTGCGCTGCAGCATCGTCACGTGTGCCGCAGTCTGCGCCATCGCCGGGACGACGGTCACGGCGGTCGCACCGGAGCCGATGACGACGACCCGCTTGCCGGCGTGGTCGAGGTCCTGCGGCCAGAACTGCGGGTGCACCACGGTCCCGGAGAAGTCCTCGACCCCCGCGAAGCCCGGGTCGTGCGCCTCCTCGTAGTCGTAGTAGCCGCTGCCGAAGTGCACCCACCCGGCGCGCACCTCGCGCCGGCCCCCGGCCGTGTCGACCTGCACGGTCCACTCCTGGGCGTCGCTCGACCAGTCGAGCGCGACGACCCGGCAGCCGGTGTGGGTCCGCTCGTCGAGCCCTCCCTCGCGCGCCGTCTCGCGGATGTACTCCCGGATGTCACCACCGTCGGCGATCGCCTTGCGCCCCTGCCACGGCCGGAAGGGGAAGGAGAGGGTGAACATGTCCGAGTCCGAGCGCACGCCCGGGTAGCGGAAGAGATCCCAGGTGCCACCGGTCGCCTCGCGGGCCTCGACGATCGCCAGATCGACGTCGGGCGTGGCCTCGAGGATGCGGTGGGCAGCACCGATGCCGGAGATGCCGGCGCCCACGACGAGGACGTCGACACGGTCCGGCAGCTCGCGGCGGGTGGTGCCCTGCGGGTGGCTCTCGGGCGCGGCAGTCATCGGTGACCTTCCATCCAATGGTTTGTTTCTCGCCAGTAACCTACGCCTCGCCGAGAAACCTCGCACCCCTGCTCAGCCGGCGAGGGTCTTGTCCGCTGTGCCCCAGCCGATGACGAGGACGTCGGTCTGCACGGTCGTCGTCTGGTCTGCGCTCTGGGTCATGCTCGGACGCCACTCGTCGGCGGGCGGTCACATCGACTGGATCTCACCGACCTTGCCGTAGCGGACCTCTTCGGCCCCGGGCAGCACCCTCCAGCCCACGCTCCCGCTGCCGAGGCTCCCGGTCCTGCCACCGCCGCCGCCGCCCGACGTGACCGGGGCGACCTCGACATCCGGCGTGCCGTCCGTGTCGTCGCGGACGCACTCGACCCGCCGGGGCATGAGGCGGTCGGTCAGGTCCCAGACCTCGTTCTGGACGTAGGTGTCCTGCGTCGTCGTGTAGTGGACGAGCCGCCGCGTGTTGTAGCCGTAGCCCACGGTCTCGGTGGACCGGACCCGCACGCCCCGGATGCTCACCCCGTCCCGGGCGTAGTAGGTGTTGGGCGACGGGGGGCTCTGGTCGGCGGCGGGGCAGTCCCCGCCCCCACCGGCAGCCGTCGCCGGCGCCGCCGCGATCGCGGCCCCCGCCGCCATCATCGACATGGCGGCCAGCACCGCACCCGCTCGTCGCACCCGTCGCGATCCCTGTGACATGTCCATCTCTGCTCCTCCTCCCGGACCGGGGCCTCTCCCCGGGTCCCTGCGGCTGCGCCGCTGGACCGAGAGTGCCCGTGCGCCCACAGGAGGCAGCAGGGGGGAAGTACTCATCCACAGGTCGGCTGATGAGTAGCCGTCCCCGTCCCGGATCTGCTAGACGGCGGGCTGCCGAGAGTTCGCCCGCTCGATCGTCGCGAGGACGGTGTCGACGACGAGCTCGGGGTGGTCGATCTGGGGGCAGTGCCCGCAGTCCTCGAGCGAGACGTGGGTCGCCTCGGGGAAGCGGGCCCGTGCGGTGCCGGCCTCGGAGGGCAGCAGCAGGCGGTCGGTGTCACCCCAGGCGATGGTCGTCGGGACGGCGAGCGGCGCGGTGACGCGCAGGAAGGTCGCACGGACGAAGTGCGGCCAGAAGCCGGGTGCCCGGCGCAGGTTGAGGGTGTCCCCCACCGCCGCCTCGACGGTGACCTGCTCCGGGTGCGTGTAGAGGGCGCGGAAGGCCAGCTTGCGAAACCAGACGTGGGCGGTGAGGCGGCGGTGCAGCGCCTCGGGGAGGTGGCTGCCGGCCTTCATGAAGAGCAGGTTGGCCGCGACATTGGGCAGGTGCCAGGGCGGGAAGAACCCGGCCGGCGACAGGGCTGTCACGCTGCTGACGACGCCCTCGCGGGCGGCCATCTCGAGGGCCATCGCGCCACCGAGGGAATTGCCGACGACGTGCGGCCGCTCGATGCCCAGCTCGCGGAAGAGCCGCTCGAACTGCTCGGCATGACTGCGCATCGACCAGCCGTCGGGACGGGACGGCCGCGGCGACTCCCCGTGGCCGGGCAGGTCGACGACGTAGACGTCGTGACCGCGCGCCGCGAGCAGCTCCGGCACCTCGCCCCACGCCTGCCGCCGGTGGCCGATGCCGTGGACGAGGACGACGGGCGCGCCGTCCCCGGGGACGTGGGTGTACTCGATGGTGCTCCGCATGGCGCTGGACGTTACCGGCCGGTCACCTGACGCGCCACCACATGACGAAGGGTGGTCCCTGCCCTTCGAGACGTCGGCCGCGGACGGCCTCCTCCTCAGGACCCGGAGGTCGCCCCGCGAGCGTCTCGAAGGGTGGGACCCACCAGCTGGCGGGTCCCACCCTTCGTCGTGATCAGTGCTCGTTGGGGTCGGCGTCCTGGTCGGCCTTGGTCGCGTGGACCGTGCCGTGGACGTGCTCCGGCGGGCCGTAGAGGGAGTAGACCTTGAGCGGCACGTCGCCGATGTTGGTGACGTTGTGCCACTGACCGGCCGGCACCATGATGATGTCGTCGTCCCCGACCTCGCGGTCGAAGCTCAGGTCGTCCTCGGCCGGCCCCATCTGGGCCCGGCCGCGTCCCTCCTCGACCCGGATGAACTGGTCGTGGTCCTCGTGGACCTCCAGGCCGATGTCGTCACCGGGCGCGATGGCCATGACGGTCAGCTGCAGGTTGGTACCGGTCCACAGGGTGGAGCGGTAGTTGGAGTTCTGCAGGGTTGCCGACTCGATGTCGACGACGTAGGGCGCGGGGCCGTGGTCGGTGAGGTCGATCTGCTCGCTCATGGAGTCTCCTGATCAGGTCGAAGGGGGGACGACGCTGACGCTACCGAGGCCTCAGGCCCGCGCGCCCACCGAGTCCGGGACGTCGATCTGGTCGCCGGCCTCGAGCGGGCCGTCGGCAGCCTTGGTCCCAGCGATCGCGGCCTCCTCGCTCGGGGCGCTAGTGCGGATGAGGTGGTCGAAGGCGCTCAGCGAGGCGGTCGAGCCCGCACCGAGCGCGGTGACGATCTGCTTGTAGGGCTCGACCGTGCAGTCGCCCGCGGCAAAGACACCCGGCAGGTTGGTCCGGCCGACGCCGTCGATGACGATCTCGCCACGCTCGGAGAGCTCGACCGCGTCACCGAGCCACTCGGTGTTGGGCAGCAAACCGATCTGGACGAAGACGCCCTCGAGGGCCAGGGTCTCGCCCTCGCCGCCATCACGCGGCTCGACGACGATGCCGGTGACCTTGCCGCCGTCACCGACGACCTCGGTGGTCTTCGTGCCGAGCCGGATGTCGACATTGGCCAGCGAGCGCAGCTTGCGCTGGAGCACCTCGTCGGCGCGCATCTCGTCCATGAACTCGACGAGGGTCACGTGACCGACGATGCCGGCGAGGTCGATCGCGGCCTCGACGCCGGAGTTGCCGCCGCCGATGACGGCGATGCGCTTGCCCTTGAAGAGCGGACCGTCGCAGTGCGGGCAGAAGGTGACGCCCTTGTTGCGGTACTCCTCCTCGCCGGGGACACCCATGGTGCGCCAGCGGGCACCGGTCGCGAGGACGACGGTCTTGCCCTTGAGCGCGGCGCCGCCCACGAGGTCGACGACCGTGAGGCCGTCGTCGCCGGCGGACAGGCCCGCAGCAGCCTGGCTGCGGATCATGTCGACCTCGTACTCGCCGACGTGGCGCTCGAGGTCGGCCGCGAGCTTCGGGCCCTCGGTGTGCGGGACGGAGACGAGGTTTTCGATCGACATGGTGTCGAGCACCTGGCCACCGAAACGCTCGGCGACGAGACCGGTGCGGATGCCCTTGCGCGCCGCGTAGATGGCGGCGGAGGCACCGGCGGGGCCGCCGCCGACGACGAGGACGTCGTAGGGCTCGCGCGCGGAGAGCTCCTCGGCGGACTTGGCCGCGGAGTCACCGCCGGAGAGCTCGTCGACCTTGCCGACGATCTCGGCCAGCTCCATGCGGCCGGAGCCGAAGGACTCGCCGTTGCGGAAGACGGTGGGCACGGCGAGCACTCCGCGCTGTTCGGCCTCGGTGGGGAAGACCGCGCCGTCGATGGCCGTGTGCGTGATGCCGGGGTTGAGCACGCTCATGAGGTTGAGCGCCTGCACGACGTCGGGGCAGTTCTGGCAGCTCAGCGAGAAGAAGGTCTCGAAGTGGTGCTCACCGGTCAGGCCCTTGACCTGCTCGATGAGGTCCTGCGACGCCTTGCTCGGGTGCCCGCCGACCTGGAGCAGGGCCAGGACGAGCGAGGTGAACTCGTGGCCCATCGGGATGCCGGCGAAGCGGACGGAGACCTGCGGATCGGACGCGCGGGTGATCGCGAAGGAGGGGACTCGGGCGTCCAGCTCGGCGCCCTCGACGACGCGACGGGTGATCTGCGGGCTCATGTCCGCGATCTCGACGAGCAGCTCGTCGAGCTCACGCGACTTGGGGCCCTCGTCGAGGGAGGCGACGAGCTCGATCGGCTCGCGGAGGTTGTCGAGGTAGGCCTTGAGCTGGGCGGCGAGGTTGGGATCGAGGGCCATGGTGCGAGCGACTCCTGCAGGACGAAGGGGGGTGGTCAGTGGGTGCCGGCGGGGGCACGGGTGAGGGGCGACGGGGCTGCGTCGCCCCTCACCGAGATGCTGTGCTGGGTCAACGACCCGGCAGATCTGTCAGGGCTCGATCAGATCTTGCCGACGAGGTCCAGGCTCGGGGCGAGGGTGTCAGCGCCCTCTTCCCACTTGGCCGGGCAGACCTCACCGGGGTTGTTGCGGACGTACTGGGCGGCCTTGACCTTGCGGACGAGCTCCTTGGCGTTGCGGCCGATGCCCTCGGCCGTGATCTCGAGGAACTGGATGACGCCGTCCGGGTCGACGAGGAAGGTGCCGCGGTTGGCCAGGCCCTCGTCCTCGCGGAGGATCTCGAAGTTGCGCGAGATGGTGGCGGTCGGGTCGCCGAGCATCGGGTAGGTGACCTTGCCGACCGCGTCGGAGGTCTCGTGCCACGCCTTGTGGGTGAAGTGGGTGTCGGTCGAGACGGAGAAGACCTCGACGCCCAGGCCCTTGAGCTCCGCGTCGTACTCAGCCGCGAGGTCCTCGAGCTCCGTCGGGCAGACGAAGGTGAAGTCGGCCGGGTAGAAGAAGAAGATCGCCCACTTGCCGGCGATGTCCGCCTCGGAGAAGTCCTTGAACTCACCGTTGATGTAGCCGGTGGCCTGGAAGGGCTTGATCTGGGTGTTGATGAGGGACATGCGTTGAGCTCCTGTGCATCTCATTGGGGTCAGTGGTCCCGCCTCACGGTGCACTTGAGTGCTCCGTGGATTGGAACGATTCCAGATTAGCGAAGACTTCCCCGGGGTGCAAACGGGGGACGTGAAGTCGACGTGAACGGTGCGCGCACCCCTCGCGAAAGGCTCCCGCGGGAGTCAGCGGTTGCGCGTGCTTGTCCCCGGGGACGGTCAGTCGCGTCCGGACTTGGTCAGTTCCCGTGGCGCGGGTCACATGCTGCCGCCACCTTCGACTCACGAGCCGGACACCCCGGCCTGATGAAGGAGAAGGCAATGACCCTGCGCACCACCCTCACCCTCACCGGGGCCGTCCTCGGCGCCGGCATCGTCCTGGCGCCGGCCGGAAGCGCGGCGCCCGTCCCCGACGACGGCATCAACCGCGCCGACCCGATGACCTCGTACGTCATGGAGCGGGACGGCCGCACCCACGCCCAGGCCACGAACTACCTCGCCGCCAAGGACCGCAAGCAGACCTCCCTTCGTGGTCTCGAGGCGAAGGGGGTCGCCGTCGACGGGGCGTGGTTCGACGGGACCCAGCTCGTCGTCGGCGTCGACTCCACCGCCGACGCGGACGCCGTCCGCGCGGCCGGCCTCCGGCCGAGCACCTCGGTGACCCAGAGCTCGCTCGACAAGGTGGCCCAGGCCGTCATGCGTCGCGCCGGCGCCACCCAGCACGTCGTCACGGTCGGACCGAACCTGCAGAAGGGCACCGTGGAGGTGCGGATCGCCGAGGACGCGCCCGCCTCCCTTCGCCAGCATCTGGCTGCCATGGACCGGGTGAGCGTCACCACCGCCGACGAGCTCACCACCCAGGCCGACGTCTACCCGGGCCGGATCATGGACCTGTCCCCCGGCACCAACTGCAGCCTCGGCTACCCCGGCCGCACCTCGTCGGGCAACAACGTGCTGCTCACCGCCGGCCACTGCGTCGAGGGGCTCCCCGACATCCTCGACGCCAACGGCACCCACATCGGCAAGGGGACGCACACGCGCTTCCGCACCGGGTACAGCAGCGTCGACATGGGCCTCATGGACATCGACTCCGAGGACACGGGTCGGCCCTACGTCGACAGCCGCGGCCACTCGGGCTACTACGCCGTCGCGGGCGCGAGCAAGAACCCGGTGGGCTCCGAGATCTGCAAGGCCGGCAACACGACCGGCTGGACCTGCGGGACCATCAAGGCCTACAACCGCACCGTCAACTACGGCGGCACCGTCGTCTCCGGCCTCGCCGAGGCGAGCGTGTGCACCGAGGGCGGCGATTCCGGCGGCGCCTACATCGGCGTCGGCAACCTCGCCCAGGGCATGACCTCCGGCGGCCCGGTCGGCGTCGAGTGCGGGTACAACCAGGGCTACAACGCCGGGTCGTACAGCTTCTACCAGCCGGTCGTCGACGCGGCGAGCTACTACGGCGTCAGGATCGACACCGCCAACTGAGGTATCTGCCAGCACCAGCCCGGCGTCGTTGGTGTCGCCTGGTCCCCCTGCTCCGGGCCACCAGGTGACATCAACGACGTCAGGCGGAGTGGGTCAGGCGCCCGCCGACGAAGGTCGCGAGCACCCGCGTCGCCCGCAGGTGGGCCGCCTGCTCGGCGGTGCCGGACAGGCCTGCGGGGCAGGGGTCCTCGGCGAGGAGCACGATGTCACCCGGCCCGCCGACGGCGAGCTGGGTGACCCCGTCGGTCGAGGCGAGCAGCGCCTCGCGGGGCGTGATCGCCTGCTCCGGCGCCCACGGCTCGCGCTCGTCGGCACTGCGGTGGACCGCCGCCGACATCGCGAGCCACGGGTCGAGCGGGGAGACGGGAGCGTCCGACCCCAGCCGAAGGGGGATCCCCGCCGCCGCCATCGAGCGCAGGGCGAAGCACCGGTCGAGCCGGTCGGGCCACAGGGCCTCGGTCGAGTCGCGGTCGTCGAGCAGGTGGGCCGGCTGCACGCTCGCCACGAGCCCGAGGTCGGCGAAGCGGCCCAGTGCCTCCATGCGCACGAGCTGAGCGTGCTCGATCGTGCCGCGTGCCCCGCTCCTGGCATAGGCGTCGAGCGCGTCGAGCAGGGCCTGGTCGCCGATGGCGTGGACCGCACCGTCGAGGCCGTGAGCGTGCGCCCGCCGCAGCAGCCGGGTGAGTTCTTCGGGACCGACGGTGCTCTTGCCGTGGGGGTCGCCGAGGTCGTCGTCGGTGACGAAGGGCTCGCAGCACCAGGCGGTGCGCGTGTTGAGCGAGCCGTCGGTGATGACCTTGAGCGGGCCCATGGTCACCAGGCCGGTCTCGTCCAGCACGTCGCCGGTGCGCATCCCGGCGGCGATCGTGTCGTCGAGCCCCTCGGGGTAGGTCGCCGGCCTGACGCGTAGCAGGTCGAGCCCGTCGGCGGTGCGCCGCGGCCACTCGAGGCGCCCCGCTTCGAACTCCATGTCGGCGACGCCGACGACTCCCTTCGCCGCAGCAGCCTGCATCGCGGACTCGAGGCTGCCGCGCACGACGGCCGGGTCCTCCGGTAGGTCGGCCAGCCGCTGGTAGATGGGGAACCACTCGTCCTCGTCGAGGTGGCCCTCGTGCACCGGCAGGCCCAGCGCGCGGAAGGCGGCGCTGCTCAGCCAGCCCGCGTGGCAGTCGCCGCTGATGAGGACGACCGGCCGGTCGCCGGCGACGGCGTCGAGCTCGGCGGTGCTCGGCAGCCGGTCCCAGCCGGCCACCCGCCAGCCGAAGCCCTGCACGACGGTCCCGGGCGCCGGCCGCTCCACGTCGAGGTGACGCGCGACCCTGGCCGTGACCTCCTCG
Source organism: Janibacter sp. RAF52 (assembly GCF_052114035.1). Taxonomy (NCBI): domain Bacteria; kingdom Bacillati; phylum Actinomycetota; class Actinomycetes; order Micrococcales; family Intrasporangiaceae; genus Janibacter; species Janibacter sp. RAF52. The sequence continues at coordinate 104,746 of NZ_JBFRDY010000005.1, forward strand.
GGGCTCGCGGTGTCGGCGACGTCGACCCGCCGGCTCATCGCCGCCCACTGGCCGAAGTGCACGTGCGCGTCCCACAGGCCCGGGACCGCGAGCGCCCCGCGGGCGTCGTGGACCTCTGCCCCCGCGGTCGTGAGGTGCTCGCCGATCTCGGCGATTCCCCCTTCGCGCAGCCGCAGGTCCACCGGTGCAGCGCCGGGTCGCAGGCGGGCGCCGGTGATCAGCGCGTGCGGGGCGAAGGGGGACATGCTGGGCACGATACGACGGATACGGTGACGCCATGCACCTGCTCGTCGTCGCCGCCATCGAGGCCGAGGCCGCCCACGTCCCCGACGGGCTGGAGGTCCTCGTCACGGGGGTCGGCAAGTCGCTCGCCGCGGTGCAGGTGACGCGGGCGATCTGCGAGCACCCGCGGCGCGACGAGCTCGTCGTCGTCAACATCGGCACGGCCGGCGCCCTGCGCGACGGCGTCACCGGCCTGCACGAGATCGGGAGGGCCATCAACCACGACCTGTCGGCCGAGCCGATCCGCCAGCTCGGTCTCGACCCCCGCGAGGTCGTCGAGCTGCCCGGCGGCCACGTGACGGTGCTGGCGAGCGGAGATCTCTTCGTCACCGACCCGGTCGTGCGGTCCGCGCTCGCCCAGCGCGCCCACCTCGTCGACATGGAGGGCTACGCCATCGCCCTCGCGTGCACCGAGCTCGGCGTGCCCGTGCACCTCGTCAAGGTCGTGAGCGACAACGCCGACGAGACCGCGCACGACTGGTCCGCGGCGGTCGACGGCTGCGCCCGCCTGCTCGGGGACTGGCTGGGCCTCTTCGCCGCCAGGCACTGACTGGGAATGGTTATCGACCGCTCGGGGTTGAGGACGACATGACCACGACGACGCGCGAGCTGTACGGCTTCGAGCGCTACGAGCGCGCGAAGCACGCCTTCGACGACGGCCGGTACACCGATGCCGCCCGCGACCTCGAGGACTTCTTCACCGACCTCGCAGCGGCCCGAGCCGAAGGTGCGGACGACCCGGTGGGCCACGGCACCGCCGAGATGCACCTGCTCCTGGCCCGCGCCTACTTCCACTCCGCCCAGCTGGAGCGGGCGGCCGCCGCCGCCCGCGAGGTCATCGCGGCCCGCCCCGACGACGCCTACGCCCACCTGCTCCTCGGCCGGTCCCTCGAGCGGGCCGGGCACAAGGACGAGGCGCGCGGCCCCCTTCGCCTGGCGGAGCTGCTCGGTGGGTACGGCACCGGCGGCGGCCCGAGCGCCGAGGTCAGCGACGAGGGGCTCTGACCGGCCCGCCCCGCAGCTGAGCAAGAGAAACCCCGCCTTCGCAAGAGTTTGATACTCCTGCGAAGGCGGGGTTTATCGGGTCACCCGAGAATCCGCGGGCGGGTGGGGCGTCGCCGCTCAGGCGCTGGGGTGCGTCATGTCGGCCGGGACCACCCAGGCGTCGAAGTCTTCGCCGGAGATGTCACCCGAGGCGACGGCGGCCTCGCGCAGGCTCGTGCCCTCCTTGTGCGCCTTCTTGGCGATCGCCGCGGCCTTGTCGTAGCCGATGTGGCGGTTGAGCGCGGTGACGAGCATGAGGTTGCGCGAGAGGTTCTCGTCGATCTTTTCCCGCACCGGCTCGATGCCGACGGCGCAGTTGGTGTCGAAGGAGACGCAGGCATCGGAGATCAGGCGGATCGACTCGATGACCGCGTGCGCCATGACCGGCTTGTAGACGTTGAGCTGGAAGTTGCCCTGGCTGCCGGCGAAGCCGACCGTCGCGTCGTTGCCGAAGACCCGGGTGGCGACCATCGTCATCGCCTCGGCCTGGGTGGGGTTGACCTTGCCCGGCATGATCGACGAGCCCGGCTCGTTTTCCGGGATGGCCAGCTCGCCGATGCCATTGCGCGGGCCGGAGGCGTACCAACGCACGTCGTTGGCGATCTTCATCAGGGCGCCGGCGAGGGTGCGAAGGGAGCCGCTCACCTCGACGAGCGCGTCGTGCGCCGACAGGCTGGCGAAGAGGTTGGGCGCCTGGACGAAGTCGTGGCCGGCCTCCGCGCTGATCTTCGCGGCGCACAGCGTGCCGAAGTCGGGATGGGCGTTCAGGCCCGTGCCGACAGCGGTGCCGCCGATGGCCAGCTCGCGGGCGCGCTCGTCGGCGTGCTTGACCGCGTCGAGGGCGAAGTCGATCTGGGCGACCCAGCCGTCGATGACCTGGCCGAGGGTGACCGGGGTGGCGTCCTGCAGGTGGGTCCGGCCGACCATGACGATGTCGGCGTACTCCTTCGCCTTGGCGGCGAGGGTCTCGCGCAGCTGCGTGACGGAGGGGTAGAGACGCTCATTGAGGTCGAGGACGATCGCGATGTGCATCGCCGTGGGGAAGGTGTCGTTGCTCGACTGGCCGCGGTTGACGTGGTCGTTGGGGTGGACCGGGGTCTTCGAGCCCATCTCGCCGCCGGCGATCTCGATGCCGCGGTTGGAGATGACCTCGTTGGAGTTCATGTTGGACTGCGTGCCCGAGCCTGTCTGGAAGACGACGAGCGGGAAGTGGTCGTCGAGGTCGCCCGAGATGACCTCGTCGGCCGCCTGCGCCACGAGGTCGGCGACGTCCTGCGGCAGCTCGCCGAGCTCGGCGTTGGCCAGGGCGGCGGACTTCTTGAGGATGCCGAGGGCGCGGATCATCGAGCGGCCCCAGACGAAGGTGTCACGACCGATGTCGAAGTTGCCGAGCGAGCGCTGGGTCTGCGCCCCCCAGTACTTGTCCGCGGCCACCTCGATGGTGCCCATGCTGTCCTTCTCCGCGCGCATCTGAGTCATGAGGTCAACGCTACTCGGCAGCGAGCGACGCCCCGTGCAATACCCCGGAAACATCCGGGCAGCAGTGCCGAAACCCTTGCAGCGCACCATCACTCGCATGCAGCGCCACACCCGCCCCGTCCGTCGCCTCACCGCGCCCGAGCTCGCCCGTCCCGCCGAGGGGCCGCGGATCGTCGCCTACCGGTGCGCCGCCCACGAGACCTTCCGCATCCTGTGGCCGGAGGTCGACGCGCCCCTGGTCCACCCGTGCCCGGAGTGCGCGGGCGCCTCCCTTCGCCTCATCGGCACCCGTCCCGACGCCGCCTGACGAAGGGGGTCAGGTCACCGCCCGCAGCAGCCGGGTGCCAGAGCCGCGGGCCTCGAGGCCTGCGAGCGCGGCATCGAGGTCGGGCGCGACGACGACGTCGTCGAGGCTCGCCTGCGACATGAAGCCGGCCTGCGAGATGCCGCGGAGGGACTCGAGCAGCGGGGTCCAGAAGCCGTCGGCGTCGAGGAAGCCGACCGGCTTGTCGAGCAGGCCGATCTGCCGCCAGGTCCACACCTCGAAGACCTCCTCGAGCGTGCCCATGCCGCCCGGCAGCGCGAGGAAGGCGCTCGTCAGGTCAGCCATGAGGGCCTTGCGCTCGTGCATCGTCTCGACGACGTGCACCTCGGTGAGGTCGTCGCGGCCCCACTCCCGCTCGATCATGAAGGTCGGGATGACGCCGATGACCTCGCCCCCTTCGTCGAGCGCACCCTGGGCCACGGCGCCCATGAGGCCACCGCCGCCCGCGCCGTAGACCAGGCCGATCTCCCGGCGGGCCAGCTCGGCCCCGACGTCGTGCGCGAAGTCCACCCAGCGAGGGTCGGTGCCGGGGGTCGAGCCGCAGAAGACGGTGAGGCGCGTGATCACGGGTCGACGATAGAGCCCTTCGAGACGCTTGCAGAGCAAGCTCCTCAGGGACCCGGGATTGGCAGCCCTTCGAGATGCTTGCAGAGCAAGCTCCTCAGGGACCGGGGCAGACGACAGACTGGGGGCATGCCGCAGCCACTGACGCGCGGGCAGCGCGGGTACCTCCTCGCGAGCCTGACCCTGGCCAATGTCGTCAACTTCTACGACCGGACGATCCCTGCCGTCATCGTCGAGCCGCTCAAGGAGGAGTTCGGCCTCACCGACACGATGGTCGGCGTGCTCGGCGGGTCCTTCACCGTCGTCTACGCCATCGCCGGCGTGCTCCTCGGTCGGCTCGCCGACCGGGTCCCGCGTCGCTACGTCATGGCGGCCGGACTCGTCGTGTGGAGCCTCTTCACCGGGGCGAGCGGGCTCGTGCAGGGCTTCCTCTTCCTCTTCCTCTTCCGCCTGGGCGTCGGCATCGGCGAGGCGAGCTACGGCCCGGCGTCCAATGCGCTGATCTGCGACGTCTACGCGCCGAAGCGCCGCAGCCGCGCCATCAGCATCGTCTCACTCGGGATCCCCGTGGGCCTGCTCCTCGCCTTCCTCACCGTCGGCGTGCTCGTCGAGGCCACGGGGACGTGGCGGGCTCCCTTCGTCATCGCGGCGGTACCCGGCCTGCTCCTCGCGATCGCCGTCCTCTTCGTCAAGGAACCGGCCCGCGGAGCCACCGACACCGTCGAGCTGCGCGCGCAGGAGCAGGAGCGGCACCCCTATCGCGCGGTGCTGCGTATCCGCACGATCACCTGGCTCATGGTCGCCGGCATCGGGCTGCAGATCCCGACCTACGGCGTCGCGACCTTCGTCGTGCCGCTGCTCCAGCGCTACTTCGGCCTGTCGATCGGGTCGGCGTCCATCGGCGCCGGCGCGATCCTCGGGCTCGCGGGCATCGTCGGGCTGCTGCTCGGCGGGCGCCTGGCCGACCGGGCCTCCGACCGACACCCCGCGGGTCGACTCGTCGTCGCCGCAGCCGGCTTCGCCGCCGCAATCCCCCTGACGCTCGCCGCCCTGCTGCTCGGCCCCGGGAGCGCCGCGGCCTTCGTCGCGCTCTTCGCCGTCGGGTGGACGGGCACCCAGTTCCTCTCCGCGGCAGCATCACCCGCGATCGCCGACGTCACCCCACCCCAGCTGCGGGCCACCGCGATCGCGGTCTACTTCGCCTCCTTCAACCTCGTCGGCGCGACGATCGGGCCGATCCTCGTCGGCGCCCTCTCGGACGGCCTCGCCACACCGGTCGACGGCCTGGCCGCCGATGCCGTCGGCCTGCACCGCGCACTGCTCACGGTGATCCCGATCGGCCTGGCGATCGCCGTGCTCGGTGCGTGGCGGGCCAGCCGGGCGCTGCCCCACGACCGCGAGGCGATGACGCCCTTCGAGACGGCTCGTCCCTCGCCTCCTCAGGGACCGGGCCCTGTCACCCCCGCAGCGTGACCGCGGCCAGCAGGCGGGTGAGCCGCTGCGCCATCTGCTCTGCGGTGTGGTCGTCGTGCTCCTGCCACCACGCGACCGCGGCCTCGACGATCGACTCCCAGATGCGGTCGAGCAGGTCGTGGTCGAGCGGGTCGGTCAGGCCCGCGGCTTCGAGGACGTCGCGGGTGCCGGCGGCCCCCATGAGGTGCAGCTGCTCGCGGTAGCCCTCGGCAAGCTCGGCCGCCCCCGACCCCGCGGGCAGGGTCTCGTCCTTGACGAGGGCCCAGGCGTACCGGTGCTCGGCCATCGCCGAGAAGATCGCGGTGAAGGTGTCGACGGCGCGCTCCCCGGGGTCGGTCGCCGTCTGGGCCTGCGCGATCGTGGCGACGAGGCGCGGCCCGACCTCCTCGAGGCAGGCCAGCGCGAGGTCGGCCTTGGAGCCGAAGACGTTGTGCACCATCGCCTTGGAGACCCCGGCGCGTGCGGCGACGTCGGCCATCGAGGCGCGGGCGTAGCCCTGGCTGCCGAGCTCCTCGACCGCCTCGTGCACGAGCTGCCGCCTGCGCTCGGCGCGGGCGACGCCCTTCGTCCCGATCGTGCTCACGGGGCCACCTCCTGTGATCGGGCACATCTTGTCAGGCGCGATAACTGACCCTATGGTCAGTTACGTTCGCCCACGGCAAAGGAGCCCCCATGGCACGCCCCGACCTGACCGTCCTCGCCATCCCCGCGTACATCGGGGCCATGGGTTTCGAGTTCTGGTGGCAGCGCCAGCACCCCGCCGCCGACGGTGAGGACCGCCCGGGCGACTACGAGCTCAACGACACGATCGCCAGCCTGAGCATGGGCGTCGGCAGCCTCGTCGTCCCCCTCGCCACCGCTCCGCTCCTGCGCCGCCTCACGCCCGGCCAGTCGAAGGGGGGCACCGCCCTCCTCGCCGTCGCCGCGGCCGCCGGGGTCGCGACGACGATCGGTGACGTCCTGCGCAGCCGTCGCCGCCACGGGGGCGAGCTGCCCGAGGCCGGCACACTGCCCTCCGACACACCAGAGCCGGTCACCGTCCGCTCTCGCGTCGACGCCCTCGGCCTGATGACCAGCGGATCCGCGGTCGCCGCCGTCGCCTCCTCGGCCGTCGCCGCCGCGACGATCTGGGCCGCCCAGACCTCCGCCACGCGGCTGACGAGACTCTCCCCCTTCGGCATGCGGACCGGCGCCGCCAGCTACCTGCTCGGGATCGCGGCCTGGGACTTCGTCTACTACTGGAACCACCGCCTCGCCCACGAGTCACGCTGGATGTGGGCCGTGCACGTCGTCCACCACAGCAGCGAGCGCTACAACCTCTCGACCGCGCTGCGGCAGCCGGTCGCCGAGGGATTCACGATGGTCGTGCCCTACGGGCTGCTCGCCCTCATGGGGATCCCGCCGCGCTACATCGAGGACGCGCGGGCGATCAACCTCATCTACCAGTTCTGGATCCACACCGAGGCCGTCCGCTCGATCGGCTGGCTCGAGAAGGTGCTCAACACCCCGAGCCACCACCGCGCCCACCACGGCAGCCAGCGCCAGTACCTCGACATCAACCACGGCTCGATCCTCATCCTGTGGGACAAGCTCTTCGGCACCTTCGAGCCGGAGGTCGAGCGGGTGCGCTACGGCCTGACCCGCAACATCGACACCTTCAACCTCGGGACGATCGCCACGCACGAGTGGCGCGACATGGCCAAGGACATCTCGACGGCGCCGACCTGGTCGGACCGCTTCGGCTTCCTCCTGCGCGGCCCGGGCTGGGCCTACGAACGGCGCGAGCAGCTCGCGCCGCCGGCCAACGAGCCGGTCGCCACGCCCGTCGCGGGCTGAGCCGGCAGGTCGGTCGACGGGGCGGGCGCTCGTGGAGCCCCACCGAGCCGCAACTCAGTAGTACACGGCGAGCGGGCCGCGCGGCCCGTCGACCACCTGGACCGCGGTGTCGAAGACGCGGGTGAGCACCTCGTCGGTCATGATCTGCTCCGGCGGGCCGAACTCGACGACCCGCCCGTCCTTGACCGCGCAGATCCGGTCGGCGTAGTGGCCGGCGAAGTTGATGTCGTGGAGCACGACGATGATCGTGCGGCCCAGCTCGGTGGCCGCCCGGCGCAGGTGCCGCATCATGTGCACCGAGTGCTGCATGTCGAGGTTGTTGAGCGGCTCGTCGAGCAGCACGTAGTCGGTGTCCTGGGCGAGCACCATCGCGACGTACGCCCGCTGCCGCTGCCCCCCGGAGAGCTGGTCGAGGTAGCGCCCCTCGAGCGCGGTGAGGTCGAGGAAGTCGATCGAGCGGGAGATGACCTCCTCGTCCTGCACGGTCAGCCGCCCCTGCGAGTGGGGGAAGCGGCCGAAGCCGACGAGCTGGCGCACGGTGAGCCGGGTGATGAAGTGGTTTTCCTGGCGCAGGATCGAGACGATCTTGGCCAGGTCCTTGGACTTCGTGCTCGCGACGTCGTAGCCGGCGATCTCGATGACGCCCTCGTCGATGTCGAGCAGCCGGCCGACCATCGTCAGCAGCGTCGACTTGCCCGCGCCGTTGGGCCCGACGAGCGCGGTCACCCCGCCCGCCGGGATCTCGAGGTCGACCGGACCGATCGTCACCTCGCTGCCATAGGTCTTGCGCACATCGGTCAGGGTGATCACAGGCGCCCCTTCTTGAGGATGACGAGGAGGAAGACCGACCCGCCGACGAGCTCGATGATGATCGAGACGACGCCTTGGGCGTAGAAGACGTGCTTCATGACAACGTAGGCGCCGCAGAGCACGACGAAGCCGGTGAGCACCGCGACCGGGAAGATCCGCCGGTGGTCGTGGGTGTCGGCGAACTGGTAGGCGAGGGTCGCGACGAGGAACCCGAGGAAGGTCATCGGCCCGACGAGCGCGGTCGAGACGGCCATCAGCACCGAGACGAGGAAGAGCGTCACCATGAGCTCGCGCCGGTGGTCCAGCCCGAGGTTGGTCGCCGCGTCTCGGCCGAGGGCGACGACGTCGAGACGGCGGGCCCGCCACCACAGCAGTCCCGCCGCGGCCAGGCACAGCGGGATCGCGATGGGGAAGTACATCGGGTCGGCGTTGGTCATGGAGCCGAACATCCGTGCGGTGAGCACGTCGAACTCGCTCGGCGTGAGCATCCGCCGCATGAAGGAGGAGACCGAAGCGAGCCCACCGCCGATGACGATGCCGATGAGCAGCATGATCTGCACGTTGGCATAGCGCCCCGACAGCAGCCACCCGTAGAGCGCCAGCGAGAGCCCGACCATGAGCGCGATCTGCAGGAGGAACTGCGGCAGCCCGGTGAGCATGCCGAGCCCGGACACACCGAGGAAGTACACGGCCGCGGTCTGCACGGCGACGTAGAGCGACTCGAAGCCCATGATCGACGGCGTGATGATCCGGTTGTTGGTCACCGTCTGGAAGCTCACCGTCGCCATCGCCTGGCAGACCGCGACGACCGCCATCGCGACGAGCGAGCTGCCCCGCATCTGCGCGACGAGCCAGAACCCCTCGCTGCCGACCGGCATCGGGTTGTCCACCGCGAGGTGGGCGAAGCCCAGGCCGACGGCCAGCACGAGCAGGCCGACGAGCACGACTCGGTAGCGCCGGCGGGAGCGGGCGGTGGGGAGGGGGCCGGACTCGCGTGCTCCGCCGGTCGCCACGGGGGCGGTGACCGGCGGGGTGGTGCGCGGCTGCGCGGGTGCCTCAGCCACGACGACGCTGCCGCAGGAGGAGGGCGATGAAGACGACCGCGCCGACGACGCCGAGGATGAGCGAGACGGGTACCTCGAAGGGGGCGATGATCGTGCGCCCGACGAGGTCGCAGACGGTGACGATGGCGATGCCGAGCAGGCAGACCCACGGCAGGTTGCTGCGCAGGTCGTCGCCGCGCCACATCGAGATGATGTTGGGGACGATGAGCCCGAGGAAGGGCAGGTTGCCGACGACGACCGTGACGACCCCGGTCGCGACGGCGACGAGGACCGTGCCGATGAGGACGACCTGGTTGTAGTTGAGCCCGACATTCGTCGAGATCTCCTCGCCGAGGCCGGCGACGGTGAAGCGGTCCGCGACGACGAAGATCGCGATCGCGACGAGGGCGACGATCCACAGCACCTCGTACTGGCCGCGCAGGACCGAGGTGAAGCTGCCGGCGAACCAGATCCCGAGGTTCTGCAGCATGTCGGTCTGCAGCGCGATGAAGGTCGAGACTGACCCGACGACGGCGCCGAGCATGATCCCCACGATCGGGACGATGAGCGAGGACCGGAGGGTCACCCTTCGCAGGAAGAGGAAGAAGACCATCGTGCCGATGAAGGCTGCGATGACCGCCCCGATCATCCGCTCGAGGAGGCTGGCCCCGGGGAAGAGGATCATCACGGTGAGCAGGCCCAGGCCGGCCCACTCGGTCGTGCCGGTCGTCGTCGGCTCGACGAAGCGGTTCTGGGTCAGCAGCTGCATGACCAGGCCCGACATCGCCATCGCGGCGCCGGCGAGGACAAGGGCGACGGTCCGCGGGATGCGGGTGATGGCGAACATCTCGCCGCCCCGGTCGCCGTCGAAGATGTCGTACACCCCGGTGAGAAGCGACACGACGAGGAGCCCGCCCACGGCGAGGATGCCGAGGACGAGCTTCGCGTCGAGGAGGCGCCCCTTGGAGGCGACGCGCTCCGCCGTCGTGGTCGTCAGCTCTTCTTCCCCTCCAGCGCGTCGGCGAAGTCCTCGAAGAACTCGGTGAAGGTCTGGATGCCCTCGTTGGTGTAGGTGTCGGCCGGGGCGAAGACGACCTGTCCCTCCTTGACCGCGGTGACGTCCTTGAGCGCCTCGGAGTCCTCGATGAGCTGCTTGGCGGGCGTGTAGCCCTCCTCGTCGGCGGCGACGGCCGCGTCCCGGTCGAGGACGAGGATCCAGTCGGGGTCGGCCTTGGCGATCGCCTCGACGGACACCTCGTCGCCCTGGTGGTCGTCACTGGCGCCCTCGACCTCGAGGGCGGGCTCGAGGTCGAAGAGGTCGAAGACCGGGCCGAAGGTCTGGCCGACGGTCGGCGCGATGTAGCCGAGCTCGCCGCCGGAGGTGTTGATCGCCATGACCGTGTCGCCGGGCTGGTAGGCCTTCTTCACGCGGGCGACCTGCGCGTCGAGGTCCTTGCCGAGCCGCGTGGCCTCGGCCTCCTTGCCGAAGACCTCGCCGAGCACGTCGGTCTGCCGCTTGAGCTCGGTGTCGAGCGGCTCGCCCTCGCGCGGGTCGAGGTTGAGGAAGGCCGCGTCCGGGGCGAGCTCCTTGAGCTTTGCCTCGTGCTGGGTGAAGCGCTGGCCGTTGATGACGAGGTCGGGCTTGGCGGCGACGATCGCCTCGAGGTCGGGCTCGCGGTGGGTGCCGAGGTCGACGAGCTCCTTGTCCTGGGTGTACTCGATCGTGTCGGGCATGAGGCTCACCGCGGCGGCGGAGAGCTCGACGTCCCAGTCGGCGAGGGTCTCGAAGGTCCGGTTGTCCGTCGCGACGACGGAGCTCGGCTCCTGCGGCACCTGCTGCGTGCCGTTGTTGTCCTCGACCGCGATGGTCGGGCCGGATGCGGAGTCGGAGTCGGACGATCCGCAGGCGGACACGGCGAGGGCGAGACCGCTGACGAGGGCCAGCGAACGAGTGCGGCTGAGCACGATGAGGTCCTTTGCGAAGGGGGGGTGGCCGCGTCGGGTGGGCCACCACGCCGCGGAGTTTGTAAGGATAGCCTCAGCAACCCCGAACCTGTCACGCGGGTTCCGCTCTGCGGAACGCTCCTGCCCCACCCGGTCAGGGTGAGCGTGTCCCCCTTCGCCCGCCGCGGCCAGCGAGGTGTCGGCGCAGCGGTGCACGATGGCCTCGTGACGACCACCGTCTTCTTCCACGCCCACCCCGACGACGAGGCCAGCGGGACCTCCGGATCCATGGCTCTCACCGCGCGCGCCGGCGGCCGCGTGGTCGTCGTCTACGCCACCGGCGGCGAGCACGGCACCGTCCCCGACGACCTGGGCGAAGGGAGGAGCCTCGCCGACCACCGTCGGCAGGAGGCCGAGGACTCGGCCGCCGTCACGGGCACCGCCCGGGTCGTCTGGCTGGGCTACGTCGACTCCGGCATGACCGGCTGGGAGCACAACGCCTGGGACGGGTCCTTCCACGGCGCCGACCTCGACGAGGCCGCCGCCCGGCTGGCCGCGGTCCTCGACGAGGAGGACGCCGACATCCTCGTCGGCTACGACTGGCACGGCGGCTACGGCCACCCCGACCACGTCAAGGTGCACCACGTCGCCCACCGCGCGGCCGAGCTGGCCGCCCGCCGCCCCCGCGTGCTCGAAAACACGATGAACCGCGACCGGATGCGCGAGCAGATCGAGGCGGCCAAGGCGATGGGCATCGACCCGGGCTTCTCGCCCGACGACCCGATGGACGACGGCAACCCTATGGGCCTGCCGCAGAGCGAGATCCACCACGCCGTCGACGTCACCGAGGTCATCGACGTCAAGCGCGCGGCCCTGACCTGCCATGCCTCGCAGAGTGACGTGCAGCAGATGCTGCAGATGCCGCGCGAGATCTTCGCCGCGGCCTTCGGCGTCGAGCACTACGCCGAGCCGGGGCGACCCGAAGGGATGGGCAGCGCGCTCCCCTTCGCCTGACCGGACCGCGGGGACCACGCGGGAACCAGGACCCCTCCGCGGCATCGGTTCCCGAGGAGCGAACGCAGGGTAGGCGTGCCTTACCCCCATGGCCTACCGTGCAGGCATGGGCAAGAAGGTCAAGATCGGCAAGGTCAAGGTCAAGGAGAAGTGCTGCGTCAGCAAGAAGCGCTGCAGCTCCTGCCCGATCCGCCTGCTCAAGGAGGGGCGCCTCCCTGACGGCTATGCCGTCCACAAGCGCAAGCTCGTCACGGCCAAGGCCAAGGAGCGGCTCCGCAAGGCCGCGTAGGGTCGCCTGTCCTTGCTGGAACGGTTCCAGACACGGGTCTAGCGTGAGGCCCCATGACCACGTCGAAGTTCGCCGCCCAGCTGACCGCCCAGATCGGCGAGGAGTTCGCTGCCCACCACCAGTACCTCGCGATCGCCGCACACTACGAGAGCATGACGCTGCCGCAGCTGGCGGGCTTCTTCTACCGTCAGGCCGCCGAGGAGCGCGGCCACGCGATGATGATGGTCCAGTACCTGCTCGACACCGACCAGCCGGTGCGCATCCCCGCCACCCCGGCCCCGACCAGCGACTTCGACGGCGTGGTCACGCCCATCGAGCTGGCCGTCGCCCAGGAAAAGAGGGTCACCCAGCAGATCAACGAGCTGACCCGGGTCGCGCGGGACGACAACGACTTCGCCGCCGAGCAGTTCATGCAGTGGTTCATCAAGGAGCAGGTCGAAGAGGTCTCGACGATGCAGGACCTGCTGACCGTGGCCCAGCGCAGCGCCGACGACCTCAACGACATCGAGACCTACGTCGAGCGGGACCTGGGGACCGGCGGCGCGGACGCCACCGCCCCGCCGCAGGCCGGCGCCTGATCGACGGGAGCCAGCGCGAAGGGGGTCAGCGCGGGCTGACCCGCACCCGGCCGTCCTCGACCGCGAAGGTCACGTCGGCGAGCAAGCTCACCACGAGGTCGGCGTCCGAGAGGGCGCCGGCCTCGCTCGTCGTCGTCACGGCGAGCACGGCGCAGCCGTTCGCCCCGGCCGCGGTGATGCCACTCGGCGCGTCCTCGCACACGAGGCAGTCGGCCGGGTCGACCCCGAGACGCTGCGCCGCGAGGAGGAAGGGGTCGGGGTACGGCTTGCCCCGCTCGACGTCGTCGAAGGTGACGACCTCGTCGATGGCGATGCGGGCGGCCGCGAGCCGGACCGTGGCCAGGTCACGGGTCGCCGAGGTCGCCACGGCGACGGGCGCGTGCGCCAGCGCCTCCAGCGCGTCGTGCACACCGGGCAGCGCGATGACTCCCTCGACGTCGTCGACCTCGAGCTGCTCGATCCGGCGCAGTGCCGCGGCCGCGTCGACGTGGGGCGCGACCGAGGCGATGATCGCCGCCGCCGGCATGCCGTGGTGGCCGACGAGCGCGTAGGGGTCGACCCCGTGCTCGACCGCCCACCGGACCCACGAGCGCTCGACCGAGCCGGTCGAGTCGACGAGGGTGCCGTCGTTGTCGAAGATGACGGCGGCGAAGGTGCGGTCGGCGAGGCTCATGGCTCGACCCTAGGTGTCCCGTCCGGACGAAGGGAGCCGCTCCGCTCCCGGCGGGGAGGGGCAAGGGCTGCGCCCGCCACATGGCCTGCGCATTTCCCTAGGCAAATGCGCAGGGGGTGCGCATTTGCCTAGGGAAACGGCGGGGGGATCGCATTTGCCTAGGGAAATGCGCACTTGGCGGGTCGGGGTGGGTGTGGGCCGTATCCTCGAACCCCGTGAGCACCACCCCTGACGACGCCTCGACCACGCCCGACGTGGCCGGCGTCGACCCCGAGGACCTGGCCACCACCCTTCGTGTCCTGGGGATGCTGCACGAGCTGCCCCCGGGCCACGAGGACATCGCCAAGGTCAAGCGGGCCGCCGGCACGATGTACAACCGGGTGAAGAAGGCCCGGCGGCGGGAGGCCCGGCAGGCCGAGCGCGGCCCCAAGATGGCGCACGACCAGGCCGTGCTCGACAAGACCGCGACCGGCTCACCGCTGCGCATCGACGACGAGACGAAGGGGATCCCGCTCGCCGCGACGAGCGAGAGCCGCTTCGTCGGCGAGCTGCAGATCCCGCGCGGCTGCTACATCTGCCACGCCGACTACACGCTCGTCGACGCCTTCTACCACTGGCTCTGCCCGGACTGCGCCGCGATGAGCCACACCCGCCGCGACCAGGGCACCGACCTGCGCGGTCGCCGCGCGCTGCTCACCGGTGGGCGGGCCAAGATCGGCATGTACATCGCGCTGCGGCTGCTGCGTGACGGGGCCGACCTGACGATCACGACCCGATTTCCGCGCGACGCCGCCCGGCGCTTCGCCGAGCTCGCGGACTCGCCGGAGTGGATCGACCGGCTGACGATCGTCGGCATCGACCTGCGCGACCCGACCCAGGTCGTCGCGCTCACCGACGAGATCGCCGCCGGCGGGCCCCTCGACATCCTCATCAACAACGCCTGCCAGACGGTGCGCCGCTCCCCCGGCGCCTACAGCCAGCTCGTCGACGGCGAGTCGCAGCCCCTCGAGATCGACGGGCCGACACCGGCGACGATCTCCTTCGACCGGGTGAGCGATGCCCACCCCGCCGCGCTCGTCGGGACGCTCGGCGAGCATCCCGTGCCGCACGAGGAGCTCACCGGGCGCAGCGCCGCCGACCTGACCCGGCTGGCCCTGTCCGCCGGCAACGCCTCCCTCGAGGCCCACCTCGCGGGCACTGCCGTCGACGCCGGCGGGTTGCTCCCCGACGTCGTCACGACCAACTCGTGGAAGCAGACCGTCGACGAGGTCCACCCCCTCGAGCTGCTCGAGGTGCAGATGTGCAACTCGGTGGCCCCCTTCCTCCTCGTCTCGCGGCTGCGGCCGGCCATGCGGGCGGCGGTCGAGCGCCGCCGCCAGGTCGTCGGCGACGCCGCCCGGGCCTACGTCGTCAACGTCTCGGCGATGGAGGGGCAGTTCTCCCGCCGGTACAAGGGCGCCGGCCACCCACACACCAACATGGCCAAGGCGGCGCTCAACATGCTGACCCGCACCTCCGCCGGCGAGATGTACGACACCGACAAGATCCTCATGACGGCGGTCGACACCGGCTGGATCACCGACGAGCGACCGCACCACGAAAAGCTCGAGATCGCCGCCCAGGGCTGGCACGCGCCCCTCGACCTCGTCGACGGCGCCGCCCGCGTGTACGACCCGATCGTCCGTGGCGAGCGCGGCGAGGACCTCTACGGCGTCTTCCTCAAGAACTTCGAGCCCTACGCCTGGTAGGCGGGCTGGCGTCCCTTCGAGACGGTCGCGGGGCGACCTCCTCAGGGACCGGAGGTCGGCAGGCACAGGCGGCCTCACTCCTCAGGGACCGGAGGTCGGCAGGCGCAGGCGGCCTCACTCCTCAGGGACCGGAGGTCGGCAGGCGCAGGCGGCCTCACTCCTCAGGGACCGGAGGTCGGCAGGCGCAGGCGGCCTCACTCCTCAGGGACCGGAAGGGGCTACGGTGATCCAGAGCACGTCGTCTCACGAAGGGAGAAGCAGCGATGGCACCGAAGGACTCGACCTTCCTCGGCTGGCCCGTGCTGCGGCAGCTGGCCTCGGGCGACTTCCTCGGGCGGGGCAACGCCGTCACCTCGCGCCGCACCCGTGAGACCGAGCCGCGCACGTCGACGGCAGACCGCGTCGTGCAGAGCGTCTGCCCCTACTGCGCCGTCGGCTGCGGCCAGCGGGTCTTCGTCAAGGACGAGCAGGTCGTCCAGATCGAGGGTGACCCGGACTCGCCGGTGAGCCGGGGGCGCTTGTGCCCCAAGGGCGCTGCGAGCGAGCAGTTGGTCAACTCGCCGACCCGGCAGACGCACGTGCTCTACCGCGCGCCGGGGGCCACGGACTTCGAGCGGATCGAGCTCGACGAGGCCATCGACATGGTCGCCGACCGCTTCCTCGCCTCGCGGGCGGCGAAGTGGCAGGACCACGACGAGCACGGCCGCCCCCTTCGGCGCACCATGGGCATCGCCTCGCTCGGGGGAGCCACCCTCGACAACGAGGAGAACTACCTCATCAAGAAGCTCTTCACGGCGGCCGGCGCGATCCAGATCGAGAACCAGGCGCGTATTTGACACTCCGCCACGGTTCCCAGTCTGGGAGCCTCCTTCGGGCGCGGCGGCGCCACCCAGTCCCTCCAGGACATGGCCAACGCGGACTGCATCATCATCCAGGGCTCCAACATGGCCGAGTGCCACCCGGTGGGCTTCCAGTGGGTCTCCGAGGCCAAAGCCCGCGGTGCGCGGATCATCCACATCGACCCGCGCTTCACCCGCACCTCCGCTATCGCTGACACGCACGTCGCGATCCGGGCGGGCACCGACGTCGTGCTGCTCGGCGCGCTCATCAAGCACGTCGTCGACAACGACCTCTTCTTCCGTGACTACGTCGTCGCCTACACCAATGCGGCGACGCTCGTCGGCGAGGACTTCGTCGACACCGAGGACCTCGACGGCGTCTTCTCCGGCTACGACGAGCGCACCGGCACCTACGACATGAGCTCGTGGGCCTACGCCGAGCGCGAGGACGGCGAAGGGGGCGACCCCAGTGACGACGAGGTCGGCGGCCCGAGCGGTGGTCACGAGCACGGAGCGCACAAGAGCGCCCGCGCCGCGGGCGACCAGCACGGCGCGGCCGGGCCCGCGCTCGAGCACGCGAAGGTCGAGCGCGACGAGACTCTGCAGCACCCCCGCTCGGTCTTCCAGGTGCTCAAGCGGCACTACGCGCGCTACACGCCCGAGATGGTCGAGGAGGTGTGCGGCATCCCGCAGTGGCAGTTCCGTGAGATCGCCGATGCGCTGACGAGCAACTCAGGTCGCGAGCGCACGACCTGCTTCGCCTATGCCCTCGGCTGGACCCAGCACAGCCTCGGCGCGCAGTTCATCCGCACCGCCGCGATCCTCCAGCTGCTCATGGGCAATGTCGGCCGACCGGGCAGCGGCATCATGGCGCTGCGCGGGCACGCGAGCATTCAGGGCTCGACTGACATCCCGACCCTCTTCAACCTCCTGCCCGGCTACCTGCCGATGCCGGTGGTCGGCACGCACGACAGCCTCGAGCAGTACCTGGCGAGCATCTCCTCGCCGCTGCAGAAGGGCTTCTGGACCGAGGCGCCGGCCTACACCGCGAGCCTGCTCAAGGCGTGGTTCGGTGACGCGGCGACCCCCGACAACGACTTCTGCTTCGAGTACCTGCCGCGCCTCACCGGCGCCCACGGCACCTACCAGACGGTGATGTCGATGCTCGAGGACGAGGTCGAGGGCTACTTCGTGCTCGGGCAGAATCCCGCGGTCGGCTCCGCCCACGGCAAGATGCAGCGGCTGGCGATGACGCACCTCAAGTGGGTCGTCGTCCGCGACTTCCAGCTCATCGAGTCGGCGACCTTCTGGAAGGACTCCCCCGAGATCGCCAGCGGCGAGCTCAAGACCGAGGACATCGACACCGAGGTCTTCTTCTTCCCCGCGGCCAACCACGTGGAAAAGTCGGGCACCTTCACCCAGACCCAGCGGATGCTCCAGTGGCACCACCAGGCCGTGCAGCCGCCGAACGACGCGCAGAGCGAGCTCGAGTTCTTCCACGAGCTCGGCGTGCGCATCCGCGAGCGCCTCGCCGACTCGACCGACGAGCGTGACCGCCCGCTGCTCGACCTCACGTGGGACTACCCCAAGGACGAGCACGGCGAGACCGACGCCGAGGCGGTCCTGCGCGAGATCAACGGCTACCACGTCTCCGGCGACAAGGCCGGGCAGCTGCTCGACAAGTTCGCCGACATGAAGGCCGACGGCTCGACCTCGGGCGGCTGCTGGATCTACACCGGCGTCTACGCCGGCGGGGTCAACAGGTCGGCCAACCGCGTGCCCGGCCAGGAGCAGGACGAGACCGCTGCCGAGTGGGGCTGGGCCTGGCCGATGAACCGGCGCATCCTCTACAACCGCGCCTCCGCCGACCCCCAGGGTCGGCCCTGGAGCGAGCGCAAGAAGTACGTCTGGTGGGACGAGGAGGCGAAGAAGTGGACGGGCAAGGACGTCCCCGACTTCCCTGTCGACCGCGACCCGTCCTTCCGGCCCGACCCTGACGTCGGCGGGCCGGCGGCCATCGCCGGCGACGACCCCTTTATCATGCAGGCGGACGGCAAGGGCTGGCTCTTCGCACCCAAGGGCATGGTCGACGGTCCGCTCCCTTCGCACTACGAGGCGCAGGAGTCACCGGTCGCCAACCCGCTCTACGGGCAGCAGCGCAACCCGGCCCGGCTGGTCTACCCGCGCAAGGACAACCTGTGGAGCCCCTCCGGGGACGAGCCGGGGTCGGACGTCTACCCCTTCGTCTTCACGACCTACCGGCTCACGGAGCACCACACGGCCGGCGGCATGAGCCGGTGGCTGCCCTACCTGTCGGAGCTGCAGCCCGAGATGTTCTGCGAGGTCTCGCCAGAGCTTGCCGAGCAGCAGGGCCTGGTCAACGGCGAGTGGGCGACCCTCATCTCGGCGCGCAGCGCCATCGAGGCGCGCGTGCTCGTCACCGAGCGGATGACCCCGCTGACGATCAAGGGCCGCACGATCCACCAGATCGGTCTGCCCTACCACTGGGGCGTCGGCCGCGATGCCGTCGTCGAGGGCGACGGGGCCAACGACCTGCTCGGCATCGCGCTCGACCCCAACGTCCAGATCCAGGAGTCGAAGGTGGGTTCCTGCGACATCATCCCCGGCCGTCGGCCGCGTGGGGAGGAGCTGCTGCGCTTCGTCGCCGAGTACCAGTCGCGCTCGGGCACCACCGTCGAGACGGGCAACACCCACCGCGACGAGCCCCACGACGAAGGGAGACCGTGATGGGCTACCTCGCCCGCCAGCTCGCCGGGGCCACCGACCCGGCCCGTGACGCCGGGTGGCAGGAGGCGCCCGAGCGCAAGGGATTTTTCACCGACACCTCGATCTGCATCGGCTGCAAGGCCTGCGAGGTCGCGTGCAAGGAGTGGAACGGCATCCCGCTCGACGGGCTGGCCATCACCGGCAACTCCTACGACAACACCGGCGACCTCGGTGCGAGCACGTGGCGACACGTCGCCTTCGTCGAGCAGACCCGCGAGCGGATCGAGGCCGCCCGCGAGTCCGGGCAGCGGCTCGTGGACCTGGGGATGCCGTCCCTTCGCGACTCCTCGCTTGCAGAGCAAGCTCGGACCTCAGGGACCGGGGGCGCCGCCCACCTCGCAGAGCAGGCTCGGACCTCAGGGACCGGGGGCGCCGCCCACCTCGCAGAGCAAGCTCGGACCTCAGGGACCGGGGGCGCGCCCGCCGGCTACGGCACCCTGCCTGCGCCGATCGAGGGGCACGGGCCCGCACTGACCGACATGCTCGCCGCCCTTCGAGACGGCGCTGGCGCGCCTCCTCAGGGACCGGGAGGGGACCTCGGCCTGACCGCGGACGGTGTGCCGATGGTCGGGGCCGTGCCGGAGTTTCGCTGGTTGATGTCCTCCGACGTCTGCAAGCACTGCACCCACGCCGGCTGCCTCGATGTGTGCCCGACGGGTGCGCTCTTCCGCAGCGAGCACGGCACGGTCGTCGTCCAGGCCGACATCTGCAACGGCTGCGGCTACTGCGTCGGCGCCTGCCCCTTCGGCGTCATCGAGCGACGCAACGACGCGAGCGTCTCGGTCCGGGCCGACGACCACGTGCCCAACGTGGGCGTCGCGCAGAAGTGCACGCTCTGCTACGACCGTCTCTCCCACGACCAGACACCCGCGTGCGCGCAGACCTGCCCGACGACGTCGATCAAGTTCGGCACCCACGACGACATGGTCGCCACGGCGAAGGCGCGCGTGGCGCAGCTGCACGAGCAGGGCTTCACCGAGGCGCGCCTCTACGGGGCCAACGAGCACGACGGGGTCGGCGGCACCGGCTCGGTCTTCCTCCTCCTCGACGAGCCCGAGGTGTACGGGCTGCCGCCGGACCCCGAGGCCCCGACCAAGCGCCTGCCCGAGATGTTCCGCGCCGCCGGCCTCGCCGGGGTCGGCCTGCTCGGCGCCGTCGCCGTCTCCTTCCTCGGGAGCCGATCGTGACGACCTCTCCCTTCGACAGCTACCGACCGCCCGAGGAGGGTGGTCGGCGGCGCCGGCGCGACCGCGCGTCCCTTCGAGGCTCCTCCGTCGCACCTCAGGGACCGAGGAGGGCCGGCGCCGCCCGCAGCTGGCTCACCCGCGAGGGCGGGGGCCGACGCGAGGCGCCGGCGGTGCCGGACGCGGAGTTCAGCAGCTACTACGGCCAGCCGATCGTCAAGCCGGTGCCGTGGGACCACAAGATCTCCGCCTATCTCTTCGTCGGCGGCATCGCCGGTGTCTCCGGCATCATCCAGGCGGGCGCTGCGGCCACGGGCAACTCCGTGCTGCAACGCAACTCGCGCCTGACGGCGATGGCTGCCGTAGGCCTCAGCGGCATCGCTCTCGTCGCCGACCTCGGCCGGCCCGAGCGCTTCCTCAACATGATGCGCACGGTCAAGCTCACCTCACCGATGTCCGTCGGCACGTGGATCCTGTCCGCCTACGCGGGCTTCGCCGGGGTGACCACGGGCGCCGAGGTGCTGCGCCTGCTGCCCTCCCGTGGTCCGGTACCCGCGCTCACCCGGGTCACCGATGCCCTCGGCACGCCCTCGACCATCGGCCAGGCCGCCTTCGGCGCCCCGCTCGCGGCCTACACGGCGGTGCTGCTCGCCGACACCGCGCACCCGGTGTGGCACGAGAGCCGGCGGCAGCTCCCCTTCGTCTTCGTCGGGTCGGCCGCGCTGGCCGCCGGCGGCGTGCAGATGGTGCTCACGCCCACGGCCCTCGCCGGACCGGTGCGACGACTGGCGCTGCTCGGTGTCGGCACCGAGCTGCTCGCGATGCACCGCCTCGAGGAGCACCTCACCGACCTGGGTATCGACGAGCCGGTGCGCACCGGCACTGCAGGCGGTCGCCTGCGCCTGGCCCGCGCCCTCGCCATCGGTGGCGGGCTCGGCACCCTGCTCGCCGGGCGCAGCCGGGTCGTCGCGGTCGCCTCGGGCGCCGCCCTCGCCGCCGCCTCGGCACTGACCCGCATGGGCATCGTCGAGGCGGGCATCGAGTCGGCCAAGGACCCGCGCTACACCGTCCGGGTGCAGCGCGACCGCCTCGAGCGTCGTCGCAGGGAGGGCATCGTCCACGACAGCAGCGTCACCGTCCGGTAGCACGGCGTCACCCTCCGGTGGCACCCGATCAGTGGGAGATTCCATGAGCACGGCAACCGAGCAGGCCCCGACGAGCGCCGGCGGCAACCGCTGGCTCATCCTCGCGGGCGGCGTCCTCGTCCAGCTCGCGATCGGCGCGGTCTACGCGTGGAGCACCTTCAGCAAGGCGATCCAGGCCGACCCGTCGGCGCTGGAGCTGACCAAGGTGCAGGCGACCATCCCCTTCGAGGTCGCCATCGGCATGATCTTCGTCGGGACCTTCCTCGGTGGGCGGATCCAGGACAAGCAGGGGCCACGACTCGTCGCCCTCGTCGGGGTGACGATCTACTCGATCGGCATCATCCTCGCGAGCTTCGCGCGCGATGCCTCCGACCTGTGGCTGCTCGTCCTCGGCTACGGCGTGCTCGGCGGCTTCGGCCTCGGCCTGGCCTACATCGTGCCGATCGCCATGCTGCAGAAGTGGTTCCCCGACAAGCGGGGCCTGATCACCGGCATCGCCGTCGGTGGTTTCGGCTTCGGTGCGGTCATCACCTCGCCGCTCGCGCAGCGGCTCATCGACTCGAGCGATGACTTCCAGCAGTACCCGACCAAGGTCTTCCTCTACCTCGGCATCGCCTACCTCGTCATGGGTCTCGTCGGCGCCTCGGTCTTCAAGAACCCCCCGGCCGGCTACACCGTCGGCGGCGCTCCGGCCGCGGCGAAGGGGGCTGCTCCCGCCAGCACCGCCGGCAAGGACTTCACCCAGCAGGAGGCGATGCGCACCCCGCAGTGGTACCTGCTGACGCTCATCCTGACGATCTCGGTGACGGCGGGCATCTCGCTCATCTCGGTCGCCGCGGGCACGGCGACCGACGTCGCCGGCATGAGTGCTGCGGCGGCCGCGACCCTCGTCGGTGTCATGGGCCTCTTCAACGGCGGCGGCCGCATCCTCTGGGCGGCGGTCTCCGACAAGATCGGGCGGATGCCGGCTTTCATCGGCATCCTCGGCCTGCAGGGGCTCGCTCTGCTCGCGATCCCCCACGCCGGCTCGGCGGTCGCCTTCTACGTGCTGTGCGCGATCGTCTACACCTGCTACGGCGGGGCCTTCGGCACCCTCCCGTCGACCGCCGGAGACTTCTTCGGGGTGAAGAACTCCGGCGCGATCTACGGCCTGATGCTCATCGGCTGGTCGATCGGTGGCGTCGTCGGCCCGCTGCTCATCTCGTGGCTCATCGGCGAGGACCAGGCGTACACGCTCGCCTTCACCGTCGTCGGCGTCATCGCCCTCGTGGGGGCGATCATCCCCGTCATCACGAGGAAGCCGCAGCACGCCTGATCACCTCTGGCGCACGGTGGTGCGGCTCTGGCAGTCTTCTACCAGGCTGGCACGGGGTCGGCCACCATCACGAGATCAGGGGACAACTCCACATGCGCACTCGACTCTTCGGCGTGGCCGCGGCGGTGGCCATGGCCGCGGGCATCGCCGGCACCACCGCTGCACCCGCCAACGCCTCCGGCTGGAGCACCGTGTCGACGTCCACCGTCGGCAAGTCCCTCTCGTACTCCTCGTGGACGACGCTGGGCCGCTCCTTCAAGCCCGTCCCGGGAGCCACCTACCGGTACTGCGTCGTCGGCAAGGGCACCACCAAGGCCAACCTGCAGCCGACGGCCTTCGGCACCGTCGCCTCCTTCACCAACAGCTCGAAGTACGTGACGCGGTGCACCAAGAGCTGGCGTACCCCGACCGGCTACGGCTCCACCATGTACCCGACGGCCGGCAAGCTCACGAAGACCGGCAGCGTCTACATCTCCAAGGTCTACGTGCAGCGCTACTACATCGGGCACGTCCCCGTCTGAGGCGCAGCCCGCCAGCCCGCACGTCCGGGCCCCGGTTCCGGCTGATGCCCTCCGTGACGCTCCGCGCGCTCACGGAGGGCATCCTCGCGTCTCGACCGGTCACTCCCGGATGTCGGCGGGGCCGGTGTGCAGGGGCAGGCCGGCGGCGGCCCAGGCCTCGACCCCGCCGATGACATCGGTGGCGTCCACCCCGAGCGAGCGAAGAGAGTGCGCCGCCAGCGACGAGCTGTAGCCCTGTCGGCACAGCACGACGACCCGGGTCCTGGGCAGCGCCTCGGGGATGCGGTGCGGGCAGGTCGGGTCGAGCCGCCACTCGAGGACGGTGCGGTCGATGACGAGCGCGCCGGGCAGCTCGCCCTGCCGGGCCCGCTGCGCGGAGGTGCGGGTGTCGACGAGGAGGGCTCCCCCCTTCGCCGCGTCGTGGGCCTGCTGCGGGGTGAACCGAGTCAGGCTGGCCCGAGCCGCCTCGAGGACCCGGTCGACCTCGCTCACGAGACCTGTACGAGCACGCCGTCACCGAGGGAGCCGGCCGCGACCGTTTCGCCGACGACCGGGGCGCCCGGCACCTCGCCGACGACAAGCAGGCCGCCGGAGGTCTGCGCGTCGGCGAGGAGGATCAGCTCGTCCTCGCCGATGCCGTCGGCCGCGAGGTGCGGCCGCACCCAGTCGAGGTTGCGCTGCGACCCACCGGGGACGTGCCCGGCGGCGAGGGCCTCGCGAGCGCCGGCGACGTAGGGCACGGCCGTGGCGTCGACCCGAGCGGCGACGCCCGAGGCACGGGCCATCTTGTACAGGTGGCCGAGCAGGCCGAACCCGGTGACGTCCGTCGCCGCCCGGATGCCCGCCGCGACGGCCGCCCGGGAGGCGTCGCGGTTCAGGGTGACCATCGAGGCGATCGCCTCCTCGCTCCGCTCGCCGGTCGCCTTGTGCCGGTTGTTGAGCACGCCGACGCCGAGCGGCTTGGTCAGGCTGATCGGCAGACCGGCCTCCGCCGCGTCGTTGCGCATGAGCCGCTCGGGGTCGGCGGTGCCGGTGACGGCCATGCCGTAGATCGGCTCGGGAGCGTCGATGCTGTGGCCACCGAGGACGGGGAAGCCGGCCTCGGTGGCGATGTCGAGCCCACCGCGCAGGACCTCGCGCAGCAGGTCGGTCGGCAGCAGCTCGCGCGGCCAGGCGACGAGGTTGATCGCCATGACCGGGTCGCCACCCATGGCGTAGACGTCCGAGACGGCATTGGCTGCGGCGATCCGCCCCCAGTCGTAGGGGTCGTCGACGACTGGGGTGAAGAAGTCGGTCGTGGAGAGGACGGCCTGGCCTCCCGCGAGTCGCACGGCGGCAGCGTCGTCGCCGTCGTCGAGACCGACGAGGACGTCCGACCCCGGCGGGGCGGTGGCGTGCAGACCGGCGACGATCTGCTCGAGCTCGCCGGCCGGGATCTTGCAGGCGCAGCCTCCGCCGCGCGCGTACTGGGTCAGGCGGATCGGCTCCATGGACCCACCGTAGGCCCAGGACTCGTCAGAGCCGCGGTCGCCATCGGCATCGCGGGCGTCCGACTGTCTAGGGTGTCCCTCGGAGGCGTCTGGGTTCCTGGTGGTCCCCCCGGTCTTCAACACCGGTGAGGCCGAGCATCTCGGTCTGGCGGGTTCGATTCCCGTCCGCCTCCGCCAGATCTGCACGACCACCACGCCCGACGAAGGGAGCAGCGCCCGTGAGCGAGGACCCGCGCCGGTCGATCCCGCGCACGGACACGCTGCTGGCGGATCCCCCCTTCGTCGCGGCGGCGGAGCGTCTCGGTCGGCCGGTGGTGCGCGCGGCGATCGTCGCGGCCCAGCAGCGGGCGAGGGCCGGCGAGATCCCGCCGGAGGACGTGGCCGGTGCGGCGCTGGCGTCGCTCCCGGCCCGGGCCTCGTCCCTGAGGCCGGTGCTCAACGCGACGGGCGTCGTGGTGCACACCAATGTCGGGCGAGCACCCTTGTCCCCCAGCGCGATCGAGGCCGTCGTCGATGCCGCCGGCTACGTCGACGTCGAGATGGACCTGACGACCGGGGCGCGCAGCCGACGGGGTGCCGGCGCGTTGGCCGCATTGCTCGAGGCCGTGCCCGACGCGGCTGGTGCGCTGGCGGTCAACAACGGCGCGGCCGCCCTCGTGCTCGCGACGACCGCCCTGGCCGCCGGCCGCGAGGTCGTCGTCTCGCGCGGCGAGATGGTCGAGATCGGCGACGGTTTTCGTCTGCCCGACCTCATCGCCTCGACCGGCGCGCGCCTGCGCGAGGTCGGCACGACCAACCGGACCCACCTGCGCGACTACGCCGACGCGATCGGCCCCGAGACCGGGTGCGTGCTCAAGGTGCACCCGAGCAACTTCCGCGTCGACGGCTTCACCACGTCGGTCGGGCTGGAGGAGCTGCGCGGGCTGACCCGGCCCGACGGCTCACCGGTGCCGGTCGTCGCCGACATCGGCTCCGGGCTGCTGACCCCCGACCCACTGCTACCCGACGAACCCGACGCGACGACCTGGCTGCGCGCCGGCGCGACGATCGTGACCGCCAGCGGCGACAAGCTGCTCGGCGGGCCCCAGGCCGGCCTCGTCCTCGGTGACGCCGAGGTCGTCGAGCGGCTGCGCCGCCACCCGCTCGCCCGGGCCCTGCGGGTCGACAAGCTCACCCTCGCCGCGCTCGAGGCGACCGTGCGTGGCCCGGTGCCACCGGTCACCGCAGCCCTGCGCGCGACCGCCGACGAACTGCGGCCGAGGGTCGACGCCCTGGCCGCGGCGCTGCATCGTGACGTCGTCGGAGTCGACGGCCGCGTCGGGGGTGGCGGTGCCCCCGGCGTACCGCTGCCCGGCTGGGCGGTCGAGGTGCCCGTCGAGGCGGTCGAGCGGCTGCGGCGGCCCCCGGGCGACGTGCCCGTCGTGCTGGCCCGGGTCGAGGGCGGCCGGGGCCTGGTCGACCTCCGGTGCGTGCCGCCCGAGCGAGACACCGACATCGAGCGTGCTCTACGAGCGGCGTTGGGCGACAGCGCTGCCCACGACGCGACCGGCGCGGGGCCCCCTTCGTCATGAGGCGGGTGCTCGCGACCGCCGGCCACGTCGACCACGGCAAGTCCACGCTCGTGCGCGCCCTCACCGGGCGCGACCCCGACCGGCTCGCCGAGGAGCAGGAGCGCGGCCTGACCATCGAGCTCGGCTATGCGTGGACGACGCTGCCGGGCGGGGCCGAGGTGGCCTTCGTCGACGTGCCGGGGCACCAGCGGTTCGTCGGGACGATGCTGTCGGGGCTGGGGCCGGCGCCGGCCGTGGTCTTCGTCGTCGCGGCGGATCAGGGCTGGCAGGCGCAGAGCAGCGAACACCTCGCGGCCGTGCGGGCGCTCGGCATCACCGACGGGCTGCTCGTCATCGCCCGCTGCGACCTCGCCGACGACGACCGCATTGCAGCGGTCCGTGGCGAGGCGGGTCGGCGCCTGGCCGGGGCCGGTCTCGACGTGCCGGCGGTCGAGGTGGCAGCGTCGAAGGGGATCGGCCTCGATGACGTGCGCACCGCGCTCGCCGACCTCGCCGCCCGGCTGCCCGAGCCGGATCCCGCTGCGGCAGTGCGACTCTGGTGCGACCGGGCCTTTTCGTTATCGGGTGCGGGCACCGTCGTCACGGGCACGCTCGGGGCCGGCACGATCCGCACCGGCGACCGGCTGCTGCTGCTCGACCACGGCTCCACCCGCGAGGTGACGGTCCGCGGGCTGCACAGCCAGGACGAGGCCCGCGACGAGGTCGGGCCGGTGTCACGGACGGCCGTCAACCTGCGCCGCGTCGATCAGGTCGGGCGCACGGCCGCCCTGCTCACCCCTGGGGCCTGGGCGCTCGCCCCGACCGTCGACGTGCGGCTCACCGAGGTGGGTGGCGCGCCTGGCCGGCATTTCCCTAGGGAAATACGGAAGGAGACGCATGTCCCTAGGGAGATGCGACCGGGGACGCATGTCCCTACGGAAATACCACAGGGTGCGCACGACCTCGAGGACGGCGCGGGGCTGCCGGAGCAGGCGACGCTGCACGTGGGGTCGATCGACGTGCCGGTGCACGTGCGGCCGCTCGGTGACGACCTCGCCAGGCTGTCGGCGCGCGTAGATCTGCCGTGGCGGGTGGGCGACCGGGCGATCCTGCGCGACCCGGGCAGCCGGCGGCTGTGGGCCGTGCGGGTCCTCGACGTCGACCCGCTCCCGCTGACCCGACGCGGTGCCGCCGCCCGCCGCGCCAAGGCCCTGGCCGGAGGTGATCTCGCGACGACCCGTCTGCGCTCCCGGTCGGCAGATCGCGTCGCCACTTTCGAACGACTGGGCCTGCCGGTGCCGAGCACCGCTGTGCGGCAGGGCGACTGGCTGGTCGACTCCCGGGCGTGGGAGTCATGGCGAGCCGAGCTCGTCGAGTGGGTCGCCGCCCACCACGGTGCCGATCGCCTGAGCGCAGGGATGCCCGTCGCCGAGGCCGCCAGGGCACTGCTGCTGCCGGAGCACCTCCCTGCGCCGCTCGGCCCCGAGCTCGTCCGCAGGCTCGTCTCGGGCACCGACCTGACGATCACCGGCGGCCGGGTCCACGATCCGTCCGCGGCCGGCCTCGGTCCCGCGGAGGTGGGGGTCGCGGCGGTCGAAGGGAGGCTGCGGGACTCCCCCTTCGATGCGCCGGAACGGGGCGACCTCGACGACCTCGGCCTAGGGCCTGCTGAGCTCGCCGCGGCCGCGCGCCTCGGGCGGCTGCTGCGACTGCCCGACGACGTCGTGCTGCTGCCCGACGGTCCGGCCCGGGCGATGCGGGTGCTGGCGGGGCTGGAGCAGCCCTTCACCCTGAGCACCGCCCGGCAGGCGCTCGGCACGACCCGCCGGGTGGCCGTGCCGCTGCTCGAGCACCTCGACTCACGTGGCTGGACCCGACGGGTCGACGGATCGCTGCGCGAGGTCGCGCGCTAGCAAGTAGCCCCGGCGTGGCCCTCAGGCAGCGGCGGGAGCCACCTCGAGGGACGTCGTGACCGGCACGCCCAGCGTCAGGTTGTCGAGGACGGGGCAGTGCTCGGCGACGGCCTGCTCGAGGCGGCGGTAGTCCGCCTCGCTCGCCGGGCCGGCTACCCGGATACCCAGCTCGATCCCTTGGAAGCCGGGACGCACGGTCTCGTCGGTGCCGAAGAACCCGGCGAGGTCGATCGTGCCCTCGAGGTCGACGTCGATGGAGTCGACCGCGATGCCGAGCTTGCCGGCCCAGACCTGGTAGCTGATGACGGTGCACGAGGCGAGGGCGGCGAGCAGGTGCTCGATCGGGTTTGCGCCCCGGTCGGCGCCGCCGAGGCTCTCCGGCTCGTCGATGGTGAACTCGTGCTGGCGGGAGGTGATCGCGACCTCGGTCCCGGTGACGAGGCGCCCCTGCACGCTCGAGGTGAGGATGGTCGAGGCGGTGGCGGTGGCGGTGGCGGACATGGGTGCTCCTGTGGAGATCACGGGGCGGCAACGCCCCTCGCTTGGCCCGGTCGGTCGACCGCGCCCAGGTCCTCACCCGGGGCACCCCACCGAAGGGAGGAGGGTTGCCGCCCAGCCAGCCGGGGCTTCGCGCTGGGACTCATGACCTACCCATAACGTGACATGATCCGAACCATTACGTCCAGTTATGTATCGGAGGGTGGGACGGGGCGCCCGAGCTCAACCGTGAAGAGCGGCAGGAAGAGCTGTGCCAGCGGCCCGATGGCCACGGCGTAGAGGATCGTGCCGACCCCGACGGTGCCGCCCAGCAGCCAGCCGACGGCGACCACGGCGACCTCGATGCCGGTGCGCACACCCCGGATCGAACCACCGGTGATGCGAGCCAGGCCGGTCATCAGACCGTCGCGCGGGCCGGGTCCGAACTGCGAGCCGATGTACATGCCTGTCGCGACGCCGTTGAGCACCACGCCGCCGAGCAGCAGGACGACCCGCCAGACCGTGCCGGACGGCTCGTCGAGGATCGACAGCACGAGATCGGCCGACGGACCGATGAGCAGGGCATTGCCGATCGTGCCCAGACCGGGCTTCTGCCGCAGGGGGATCCAGCCGAGCAGCACGAGCAGCGAGACGCCGATGACGATCGTGCCGAAGCTCAGCGGGATGTGCTGCGAGACGCCGACGTGCAGCACGTCCCACGGGATCTGCCCCAGGGTCGCGCGCAGGACCATGGCCATGGACGCCCCGTAGAGGAAGAGCCCGGCGAGCAGGAGCGGCAGGCGGACGCCGAGGCGGCCGGCGCGCAGCTGCTCGAGCGGGCCGATGTCGGCGAGGGCCCGGCCGCGGGGCAGGCGGGTGGCAGCATCCTTGGTCACGGGGTCACCCTGCACCCGGGCGGCCACGATGTCGACCTTTGCCGGCCCTTCGAGACGGTCGCTGAGCGACCTCTTCAGGGACCACCTTCGAGACGGTCGCTGAGCGACCGCCCACGCGGAACGTGGGACCCGCTCAGGGACCGGGTGGCATCAGTCGCCCTCGGTCTTGCGGCCTCGGGAGACGACCTTGCGATCGGGCGTGAAGACGACCTGCGAGTCCTTGCCCTCGTAGTCGAACTGGTTGAGGAAGAAGCGGATCGCGTTGATCCGGCCGCGCTTCTTGTCGTTGGACTTGATGACCGTCCACGGCGCGTGGCGGGTGTCCGTGCGGCGGAACATCTCCTCCTTGGCCTCGGTGTAGGCCTCCCACTTGTCGAGGCTCTCGAGGTCCATCGGGGAGAGCTTCCACCGGCGCACCGGGTCGATCTGGCGGATGGCGAAGCGGGTGCGCTGCTCCTGCTGGGTCACCGAGAACCACAGCTTGGTGACGTGCACCCCGGAGTCGGCGAGCATCCGCTCGATCTTCGGGGCCTGGTCCATGAAGCCCTCGTACTGCTCGTCGCTGCAAAATCCCATGACCCGCTCGACGCCGGCCCGGTTGTACCAGGAGCGGTCGAAGAGGACGATCTCGCCGCTCGTCGGCAGGTGCTGGATGTAGCGCTGGAAGTACCACTGCCCGAGCTCGCGGTCGCTCGGCTTCGTCAGGGCGACGACGCGGGCACCACGCGGGTTGAGGTGCTCGGTGAAGCGCTTGATCGTGCCGCCCTTGCCCGCCGCGTCGCGGCCCTCGAAGAGGACGACGAACTTGCGGCCGGTGTCGTTGGCCCAGTTCTGGAACTTCAGCAGCTCGATCTGCAGCAGGTACTTCTGGACGTCGTACTCCTCGCGCTCCATGAGGGAGTCGTAGGGGTAGTTCTCCCGCCAGGTCTCGACGGCCTTGCCGTCGGGGGCGATGAGCATCGGGTCGTCGCCCTGGTCGTCACGCACGGTGTAGCCCTCGACCATGAGCCGGTCGATGTACTCGCGGAGGTTCTGCTGCATGGGTCATGGATACCAAGGTCAGGTTGACGGAAGGTGGACACCAGACGACGCGAACCCCGTGGGTCACCGTGCAGGAGGGCATCGTCCACCCGAAGGGGGCAGCCAGCCCGACGACGTCGTCACGCATCGCTCCACTGGGCCGGCCACCTGCTCGACGCGCGTGAGCGTCTGCGATGGTGGGGGCATGAGGTGGCCCTGCGACAACACCTTCGTCCGCGACCTCGGCTGGCTCGGGGTCCGGGTCGACCCGGTCCCCGTGCGCGCCCCCGAGCTGCTGGCGCTCGACGATGGCCTCGCCGTCGAGCTCGGCCTCGACCCGGAGGAGTTGCGCTCCCCAGAGGGGGTTGCCGTCCTCGCGGGCAATGCCATCGCCGACGGCTGCGAGCCGATCGCCCAGGCCTACGCCGGACACCAGTTCGGTCATCTCTCCCCGATGCTCGGCGACGGTCGGGCGCATCTGCTCGGGGAGGTCGTCGACACCCACGGCCGACGCCGCGACATCGCACTCAAGGGGTCCGGGCGCACTCCCTTCTCCCGGGGCGGTGACGGCCGTGCGGCCCTCGGCCCGGTGCTGCGCGAAGTCCTCGTCTCCGAGTTCATGCACGCGGTCGGCGTCCCGACGACGCGCGCCCTGGCCGCCGTCGCGACCGGTGAGCAGGTGTTGCGTGAACGGCCCCTGCCCGGCGCCATCCTCACCCGGGTCGCGGCCTCGCACCTGCGCATCGGCACGCTCGTCCTCGTCGCGAGCCAGGGCAGCCGCGAGCAGCTCGCTGCCGTCGTCGAGCACGCCCGCGCCCGGCACCACCCCGACGTGCCGCCTAGGGACCCGATGGCGCTGCTGTCCGCGGTCGTCGAGCGACAGGCCGCACTCGTCGCGCAGTGGATGTCCCTCGGCTTCGTCCACGGGGTGATGAACACCGACAACATGACCCTCTCCGGCGAGACGATCGACTACGGCCCGTGCGCCTTCCTCGACGCCTACGACCCGGAGACCTTCTTCAGCAGCGTCGACACCGGTGGCCGCTACCGCTACTCCGCGCAGCCGACGATGGCGACGTGGGGCCTGGCCCGGCTCGCCGAGTGCCTCATCCCGCTCGCCGAGGGCGAGGCCGACGACCTCGTGACGCAGGCGCAGGAGCGGCTCGAGGCCTTCACCCCGGCCTACGAGCAGCACCGGCTCGACCTCTTGCGGCGCAAGCTCGGCCTGGGCCGCGCTGTCGCCGAGGACACCGGGCTCGTCGAGGACCTGCTGCAGGTCGCGGCGGCGGAGGCGCTGGACTTCACCGGCCTCTTCCGCGACCTTGCCCGGGTGCTGCGCGACGAGCCGACGCCGACCCTGGACCGCATCCAGGACCTGCCGCGGTGGCAGACCTGGCAGGACCGGTGGCTGACCCGCCTGCACGGCGAGGGGAAGGACCCCGCGGCCAGCGCCGCGATCATGGACGAGACCAACCCGGTCCACATCCCCCGCAACCACCTCGTCGAGGAGGCTCTCGCCGCGGCGCACACGGGCAACCTCGCCCCCTTCGAGCAGCTGCTGGAGGCGCTGCGGTTCCCCTTCGACGAGCGGGAGGGGTGGGGGCGCTACGCCGAGCCGGCCGACCCCGACTTCACCCGCGGCTACATCACCTACTGCGGGACCTAGGACACTGGGCCCATGGGCAAGAAGGCGAAGGGCGGCGCGACCCCGGCCACACGAGCGCTGGCCGCCGCGGGCATCGAGTTCACCGAGCACCCGTACGACCACGACCCGCGGGCCGAGTCCTACGGGCTCGAGGCCGCCGAGGCGCTCGGGGTCGAGCCCGCTCGGGTCTACAAGACGCTGCTCGCGCAGACCGACCTGCCCCGCGACCACGGGCTCGTCGTCGGCATCGTGCCCGTCGACCACCAGCTCGACCTCAAGGCCCTCGCCGCGGCCGTCGGCGCGAAGAAGGCGAGCATGGCCGACCCAGCGCTCGCCGAGAAGACCACCGGCTACGTCGTCGGCGGCATCAGCCCGATCGGCCAGAAGCGCTGTCTGACCACCGTGCTCGACGAGTCGGCCCTCACCCACGACACCGTCTTCGTCAGCGGCGGGCGGCGGGGGCTCGACCTCGAGCTCGCGCCGGGTGACCTCGTCGACGTCACCGGGGCGATCACGGCCGCCATCGCGAAGGGGAGCTGACTCCCCCTTCGTCGGTCAACGGAGGCGGTCGACCTGGCTGACGCACCCGATCGGCAGGTCACCGCCGTAGACGTGCGGGAAGAGCTCGTCGCCACCGAGGACCGCCGGCTCGTAGCGCACGTCGAGGCCGTGCCCCCCGAGCGAGGCCTCGTCGATCGTCAGGACGAGGAGCGGCTCGGTGACGTCGGCGTAGAAGCGGGCCACCACCCCGTCGCGCTGTTCCGCCGACCCGCTGCAGTGCATGAACCCCTCCTCGGCGATCGTCCGCCCGCGCGTGGACACGGGATAGCTGCCAGCGGACTGCGCCGCCTGCCAGTCGCACTCGAGGGCGATGTGCTGGAGGGTCATGGCTCCCATCCTGCCGCGTCGGACATCAGACCTTGATGCCGATGTACTTCGTCTCGAGGAACTCGTCGATGCCGGTGAAGCCGCCCTCGCGGCCGACGCCGGACTCCTTGATCCCGCCGAAGGGGGCGGCGGGGTTGGAGACGACGCCCTGGTTGAGGCCGACCATGCCGGCCTCGAGCGCCTCGCTCACCCGCAGGCCGCGGTCGAGGCCTTGGGTGAAGACGTAGGAGATCAGGCCGAAGGGGGTGTCGTTGGCCAGCGCGATCGCCTCCTCCTCGGTGTCGAACTCGGTGATCGCCGCGACCGGGCCGAAGATCTCGGCGCTGCCCATCTGCGCCTCCGCGGGCACGCCGGTGAGCACGGTCGCCGGGTAGAAGTAGCCGTCGCGGTCCGCGGGGGCGCCGCCGAGCTGCGCGGTGGCACCTCGGTCGAGCGCGTCGCGGACGAGCTCGTCGACCTTGTCGACCGCCTTCTGGTTGACGAGCGGCCCGACGACGACGCCCTCCTCGACGCCGCGGCCCATCGGCAGGGCGCCCATCCGCTCCCCCAGGCGACGGGCGAACTCCTCGGCGACCGGACGCTGCACGAGGATCCGGTTGGCCGCGGTGCAGGCCTGGCCGATGTTGCGCATCTTCGCCGCCATGGCCCCCTCGACGGCGACGTCGAGGTCGGCGTCGTCGAAGACGAGGAAGGGGGCATTGCCGCCGAGCTCCATCGACGTGCGCATGACGGTCTTCGCGGCGAGCTCGAGCAGGTGCTTGCCGACCGGCGTCGACCCGGTGAAGGAGATCTTGCGCGAGCGCGGGTCAAGGATCATCGGGCGCATGACGTCGTCGCTCTTGCTCGTCGTCACGACGTTGACCACGCCCGCGGGCAGGCCCGCCTGCACGAGGATGTCGGCGAGCGCGAGGGTCGACAGCGGCGTCTCTGCCGCAGGCTTGATGACCGACGTGCACCCGGCGGCGATGGCCGGCCCGATCTTGCGGGTGCCCATCGCCATGGGGAAGTTCCACGGGGTGATGAGGATGCACGGGCCGACCGGCTGCTTGGCGACGAGGAAGCGCGAGCCGCCCGCCGGCGCGGTCATAAAGCCGCCGTCGATGCGCACGGCCTCCTCGGCGAACCAGCGGAAGAACTCGGCGGCGTAGGCCACCTCCCCCTTCGCCTCCGTCAGGGGCTTGCCCATCTCGAGGGTCATGATCAGCGCCAGCCGGTCGACGTCGGCGAGCATGAGGTCACGGGCCCTGGTGAGGATCTCGCTGCGCTCGCGGGGCGACACCTGCGCCCACTCCGCCTGCGCCGCGACGGCGGCGTCGAGGGCCGCAGCGGCCTCGTCGGGGTCGGCGTCGGCGACCTCGGCGAGGTGCTCGCCGGTCGAGGGGTCGTCGACCGGCATCGTCGCGCGGGTCGTGCGCCACTCGCCCCCGATGAAGAGGCCGGTGGGCACCGAGGCGATGGCCTCGCGCTCCTGCTCGCGGGTGACCTGTGGCGTGTCGGTGGTCGTCATGGAAGGCTCCTTCGTCAGCGTCCTTGCCGTCTCCCCAACCGTAGACGTATTGTCAACAATCAGACGAACAACCCGACCTCGGAGGTCCCGATGACAGCGCTGTCCCCCCTGCTGAAGCAGGCCACCCCCGTGACGATCGACCACGCCCTCGGCTCGGAGGTCTTCGACGTCGACGGCAACCGCCACCTCGACTTCACCTCCGGCATCGGCGTCGTGAGCACCGGCCACTGCCACCCCAAGGTCGTCGCCGCCGCGCAGGAGCAGGTCGGCAAGCTCATCCACGGCCAGTACACGACCGTCATGCACCAGCCGCTGCTCGCCCTCGTCGACAAGCTGCAGGGGGTGCTCCCGGCACACCTCGACAGCCTCTTCTTCGCCAACTCCGGCAGCGAGGCGCTCGAGGCCTCCCTGCGCCTCTCGCGCCAGGCGACCGGTCGGCCCAATGTCATCGTCTTCCACGGCGGATTCCACGGCCGCACCGTCGCGACGGCGACGATGACGACCTCCGGCACCCGCTTCTCGGCCGGCTTCAGCCCGCTCATGGGCGGGGTGCACGTCGCCCCCTTCCCCACCGCCTACCGCTACGGCTGGAGCGAGGAGGAGGCCACCGCTTTCGCGCTCAAGGAGCTCGACTACATCCTCGCGACGCTCACCTCGCCGCAGGAGACCGCCGCCTTCATCGTCGAGCCGGTCCTCGGCGAAGGGGGGTACATCCCCGGCAACACCGCCTTCTTCCAGGGTCTGCGCGAGCGGGCCGACAAGCACGGGATCCTCCTCGTCATGGACGAGGTCCAGACCGGCTTCGGCCGCACCGGCAAGATGTTCGGTCACCAGCACTTCGACGTGCAGCCCGACATCATCACGCTGGCGAAGGGGATCGCCTCCGGCTTCCCCATCTCCGGCATCGCGGCGAGCGAGGAGCTGATGAGCAAGGCGTGGCCGGGCTCGCAGGGTGGCACCTACGGCGGCAATGCCGTCGCGTGCGCCGCGGCCGTCGCCACCCTCGAGGTCATCGAGGAGGAGGGCCTGGTCGCCAACTCCGCCGAGCGCGGGACCCAGCTGCTCGAGGGCGCGAAGGCCGCCGCCGTCGACGGGATCGGCGACGTGCGCGGCCTCGGCCTGCTCGTCGGCAGCGAGTTCACCGCGGCCGACGGCACGCCCGACACGGCCCGCGCCCAGGCGGCGCAGCAGCTGGCCGCCAAGAAGGGCCTGCTCCTGCTCACCTGCGGCGCCCACATGAACGTCGTGCGAATGATCCCGCCGCTCGTCGTCACCGCCGAGCAGGTCGACGAGGCACTCGACATCTGGGGCAAGGTCCTCGCCGAGGTCTGACCCCCCTTCGCCCGTCAGACCGTCGCGGGCCCCCCCTCTGACGTCGTCCGATGCGCCGCGGGGTCCCGGACACCGTGCCGATCGGGCAGTGGGTCGACGGTCGCGGCCAGCGGCTCCACCGCGTGGTCGCCGAGGAGCTCGGCGACGGCGGGGGCGCCCCCCCGCCTGCTACTCGGGCACTGGCGCCTTCGTCCTCGGCAAGAGCCACCCGGCCGTCCGCACGCACGACAAGGGCCTGATCGCCAAGGGGCTACGACCGCCACCACCACGGCGACGGCTACCAGGCGGGCTCGACCTTCCGACGTACACCCGGCGCAACGTCCAGGACGTCCAGAGGGCCAGGGGCGGGTCCGGCGCAGACACCGACGGTTACCCCGGCCCCGACGAGCGGACCGTGTGCTTCACGCGCTGGATGCAGGCCGACGCCGACGGCAACTTCACCTTCCCGCGGCAGCGTCCGTACTTCTACACCTTCAAGGTGCGCTGAGGCACCGACCGTGCGGGCTCCGGGTCAGCCGGCCAGCACGCCCTCGACCCACCGCGCCGCGGCGAGGACGAGGCCGTCCGCGTGGCGCGGGCCGATGATCTGCAGGCCGACCGGCAGGCCGGCGGAGGTCGTCCCCACGGGGATGCTGATCGCCGGCTGCTGGGTCATGTTGAAGGGGTAGGTGAAGGGGGTCCACCGGGCCCAGTGCGTCATCCCGCTGCCCGGCGGGACGTCGTGCCCCGCCTCGAAGGCCGGGATCGGCATCGTCGGGGTGATGAGCAGGGGGTGCTGCTCGTGGAAGGCACCCATGGTGATGCCGAGCTGGGCGGCGACGGCCCGGGCCTCGAAGACGTCGATGCCGCTCACCGACTCACCGAGGTCCCAGGCCCGACCGAGTCCGGGGTCGATGGTCTCGCGGGCCCCCGGCATGGTCCGCAGGAGCGTCGCGGCACTGGCCCCCCAGAGCAGCTCGAAGGCGTCGAAGGGGTCGGCGAAGCCCGGGTCGGTCGCGGTGACCGGCATCCCTGCCGCGTCGATCGCCGCCACCGCGGCGTCGCACACCCGAGCGACCTCGTCGTCGACGTCGATCCACCCGAGGGTCCCCGAGTAGGCGACATGGAGCCCGGAGACGTCGCGGGTGGCCTGCTCGCGGAAGGGCGTCGACGGCACGTCGAGCGCCGTCGGGTCACGGGGGTCGGGCTGCGAGATGACGTCGAGGAGCAGCGCGGCGTCATCGACGGTGCGGGTCATCGGGCCGGCGTGCGCGAGGGGCCCGAAGGGGCTGGCCGGAAACATCGGCACCCGGCCGTGCGTCGGCTTGAAGCCGACGATCCCGCAGAAGGAGGCCGGGATGCGGATGCTGCCGCCGGCGTCGGTCCCGACGGCGACCGGCGCCATCCCGGCGGCAACCACCGCGGAGGCACCTCCGGAGGAACCACCCGCGGTCATCCGGGGGTCGACCGGGTTGCGCGTGACACCGGTGAGGGGCGAGTCGGTCACGCCCTTCCAGGCGATCTCGGGTGTCGTGTTCTTGCCGACGAGGACCATGCCGTCGGCGCGCAGACGAGCGGTGACCGGGGCGTCGACGTCCCACGCCTGGTCAGGGTCGATCGACCGCGAGCCGCGCAGGGTGGGCCACCCCCGGGTGAGGAAGATGTCCTTCATCGAGGTGGGCACCCCGTCGAGCAGCCCCTGGGGTGCGCCAGCCTGCCAGCGGGCCTCGGAGGCGCGGGCCTGCGCGAGGGCCCCCTCACGGTCGACGAGGCACATCGCGTTGACCTGCCCGTCGACCTCGTCGATGCGGTCGAGGACGGCCGTCGTCGCCTCGACCGGTGAGAGCTCCTTGGCGCCGTAGGCGGCGAGGAGCTCGACGGCGGTCATCTCGGTGGGCGTCATGCGGTGCTCCCGTCGGTCGGTACGTATCCCAGCGAGGTGTCGACGACGTGACGCAGCGGCTCGTCGTCGACCCACCGAGCGAAGTTGTCGGCGAAGAGGCGCACGAGCTCGTCCCGCCAGCCGATGAAGTCCCCGGAGCTGTGAGGGGTGATGTGCACCCCAGCCAGGTCCCACAGCGGGTGGTCCTGCGGGAGAGGCTCGGTGTCGAAGACGTCGAGAGCCGCGCCGGCGATCGTCCCGGAGCGCAGCGCGTCGACGAGGTCGTCGGTGACGACGGACTCCCCCCGACCGACGTTGATGAAGCGGGCGTGGTCGGGCATTGCGCGGAAGGCCGCTGCGTCGAACATCCCCCGGGTCGCGTCGGTGAGAGGGGCGATGCACACGACCCAGTCGGCAGCGGCGAGAGCGTGGTGCAGGTCCTCCTGCGCGGTCACGGTGCCGAAGTCGGGGTCGTCGTCACGGGCACGTCGGCCGGAGCCGGAGACCTCGACGCCGACTGCGCGCAGCAGCCGGGCGATCGCCCGGCCGATCTGGCCGGTGCCGACGACGAGTGCCCGCGTGCCGGCGACCCGCTCGGACTCGCGGTGCACCCACCGGTGGGCCTGCTGCAGCCGGGTCGACTGCGGCAGGTCCTTGGCGAAGGCGAGGACCTGGGCGAGGACGTACTCGGCGATCGAGGCGTCGAAGACGCCGCGCGAGTTCGTGAGCACGACGTCGCTGTCGCGCACCTCCGGCGAGAGGATCGCGTCGACCCCGGTCGAGGCGACGTGGATCCACTCGAGCGCGTCGGCGGCCGGCCAGGCGTCGGGGATGGCGGTGGAGAAGAAGTCGTAGGCGAAGAGCACCTCGGCTCCGGCGATCGCCTCGGGCAGCTCCTCGGCGGTCGCGTAGCGCACCTCTCGGGCGCGCTCGACGACCGGCGCCATGACCTGCTCGTCGGGGAGTTGTCCGTCGTGGAGCACCACGACCACGGGCTGGCTGGGCATGTTGACAACGTAGGAGCCGGGTTCATAGATTGTCAACAATCTGGCAATCACGAAGGCAGGGACATGCCCGTCAGCGATCTCACGCCCCACCCACGCCGCTCGACCGTGGAGTACCTCGCCGACGAGCTGCGCGAGGCGATCATGTCCGGTCGGCTGGAGCCGGGCGAGCAGCTGGGCGAGGCGGACCTCGCCGCCCGCTTCGAGGTCTCCCGTGGCCCGGTGCGCGAGGCGATGCAGCGACTGGTGTCCGAGGGGCTGCTCCAGGCGATCACCAATCGCGGCGTCTTCGTCAACGAGCTCACCCTCGACGACGTCCGCGACGTCTACCGCACGCGCTCGGTCATCGAGCGGGGAGCCCTCGAGATCGTCATCGCCGACCGACGCCGCGAGTCGACGGCCGACGAGCTCGAGCGCGTCGTCACCCGGATGCGACGGGCCGCGGCGAAGGGGGACGGCCCCGCCGTCTCGGACGCGGACCAGCACTTCCACGAGGTGCTCGTCGAGGCCTCGGCCAGTCCCCGCCTCATCCGCGCCATGCGGACCCTGATCGTCGAGACGCGCATGTGCTTGGGGGAGCTGCGCACGACCTACGGCGACCTCTGGACGCAGGTCGACGACCACGAGGCTCTGCGGCAGGCGATCCTCACCGCGCCGCCGGCCCGCGCCAAGGCGGCCCTCCAGGCGCACCTCGACGACGCCGTGCAGCGGATCGTCGCCAAGCGGGGCTGACGGCCGCGTCCGGCCGCCCCGACCGACCTGCCTCCGGCGGTCAGCGAGCCGAGCGGGACTCAAGGGATGACGATCTGCGCCCCCTCAAGGGCGCGCAGGTTGCTCGATGCCAGCGCAAACCCGCTCTGCCGCATGGGGATCCGGTCGCAGGTCCAGCGCTCGGCGAGGACTGCGACCTTGGCGCGCATCTCGGCCGAGAGGCGGTTGAAGGAGTCCCGGGGGTCGCAGCCGACCTGCCCCTGGAGCAGCCACCAGGCCCAGGCGGCAGCGCCGGCGTTGGCGATGAAGTCGGGCACGACGACGATGCCGCGCTCGGTGAGCGTGTCCTCGGCACCCCAGGTCGTCGCGGCATTGGCCGCCTCCACGACGACCCGCGCGACCACCTGGTCGACGTTGTCCTCGCGGATGGCGTAGGAGACGGCGGCCGGGACGAAGATGTCGGCCTCGATGCCGACGATCGCGTCGCGCGGCAGCTGCTGCACGTGTGCCGGCACCTGCGACCGGTCGATCTCGCCGTACTCGTCGCGCAGGTCGAGCAGCGCGGGCACGTCGAGGCCGGCCGGGTCGAAGAGGGTGCCGCGGGCGTCGGCGACGGCCGTCACCCGGGCACCCGCCTCGTGGAGGTACCACGCCGCGCCGCCACCCATCGTGCCGACGCCCTGGATCGTGATCGTCGTGTCCCGGGTCGCCCAGCCGAAGCCGTCGGCCGCGCCGAGGCAGGCCTCGGCGACCCCGTAGCCGCCGATGACGTCGCCGAGCGGGTAGCCGTCGGTCATGACCTCGAGCCCGGCCTGCACCCGGGCGAGGGTCGCCTCCGGCTGCGGCGAGCGCGAGATCGCCGCGTGGAAGGACTGCGAGAGGCCCACCTCGGCGAAGACGTCGTCGATGAGCTGCTGGGTCACGCCGAGGTCTTCGGCGGTGACCCACCGGCCGTCGAGCCACGGGCGCATCGCGGTGAAGAATCGCGTGAGCACACCGAAGGCCCGCGGGTCCTTGGGGTCGAAGTCGACTCCCCCCTTCGCTCCGCCGACGGGCAGGCCGAAGGCCGCCGTCTTGGTGGCCATGCCACGGGCCAGGTCGCCGACCTCGCTGATCGTGCAGCCGGCCCGCATCCGGGTGCCGCCGGTGGCGATGCCGCCGACGAGGGTGTGGACGACGAGGTACCCCTGCGCGCCCGTCACGGGGTCGACCCAGGTGATCTGGTGCTCGGGCTCGCGGTCGACGAAGTCGTGGGCCGGGTTGGTCGTGTGGGTCGCCGTCATGGTGATGACCGCCAATCTGAAAAGGGGGCGCAGTACGGCCAGCGTCAGCGTGTGACCCGCCTCACGTCCAGTTACAGAAGGTGCACGTGATCGTGCACCCGGCCTGCACGATCACGCGCCTCCCGCCCCAGCAGCGGGCCGCGGCCTACTGTGGGCGGATGGAGCTGTCCCTGCGACGCCTGCAGATGCTGCGCGAGCTGCACCGGCGCGGCACGGTGACCGCTGCCGCGCAGGCCCTGCACTACAGCCCGTCGGGCGTCTCCCAGCAGCTCGCCCAGCTCGAGCGCGAGGTCGGGGTCAAGCTCATCGAGCGCCACGGCCGGCGGGTCCAGCTCACCGAGCTCGGCCTGCTCCTGTCCGACCACGCCGAGGAGATCCTCGGCTCGGTCGAGCGCGCGACCGCCGCGATCGAGCAGGCCCAGTCGGGCATCACCGCCCGGCTGAGCGTCGGGGTGTGGGCGTCGGTGGCCTCGGGCCTGCTGCCCCGCGCGCTGTCCTCCCTCGCCGTCGAGCACCCCGGCATCCGGGTGCAGACGAGCGAGCTCGCCCCCGAGGAGACGGCCGACGCGGTGCGCGACGGGCTGCTCGACCTGTCCTTCGTCATCGACTACTCCGGTCACCCCCTCGACCGTGACCCGGCGCTGCAATGGTCGGTCGTGGCCGTCGAGCGCCTGCACGCCGCGGTGCCGGAGGGTGTCCTGTCGGGCGAGAGTGTGTCGCTCACCGCGCTCGCCGACTTCCCGTGGATCCTCGCCGGGCCGCGCTCGCACTTCGGCCGGGCGGTGCGGGTGGAGTGCCACGCCCACGGCTTCGACCCGCGGATCGTGCACACGGTCGAGGAGCAGTTCACAGCCCTGGCCATGATCGCGGGCGGCCTGGGCGTCACCCTGGTCTCCGACCTCGGGCTCACGCTGCTGCCTCCGGGCGTCGACGTCATCCCCCTCGACGAACCGATCCTGCGGACCGTGTCCATCGCCCAGCGGGCCAGCTCCACCCCGCGACCGTCGATCGACCTCTTCGTCGAGGCCGTGCGCTCCGCAGCCGCGGAGCAGGGCCTCACCGGGGTCGGCTGAGCAGCAGCGCGGCGCCGGCCCCGATCTGCCAGATGATGACGGCGTCGACGGCGAGCCGCTCCGCCAGCCCGAAGCCCCCCACCCCGACGAGGACGAGCGCGCATCCGAGCACGGAGACCGCGGCGCACGCCCCGGTCCAGGCAGCGAGCCCCCGGTGCCGAGCGGCCAGGGTCGCGGTGAGCGCGAGGAGCAGGAGCGTGCCGCCGCCGATGGCGAGGGCAGCGCCGAGGCCGTGCCCGTTGGCCCGCTCGGAGGTCAGCCCGGTGGGGACGAAGCCGACGACGACGGTCCCGATCCCGTGGGCGAGGGCGAGCGGCAGGACGAGCCACCGCCACCGCGGGACGAAGGGGGCGAGCACCACCGTCGCGAGCAGCACCCGCACGCCGGAGGCGACGAAGGTCGCATTCATCGCCGCGTACCGCGTCGACTCGCGCGAGCCCTCGCTGGTCCACATGACCTCGGGGACACCGAGGGTGCTGATCGCGTCATCGGTCCAGCTGTAGGGCAGACCCCGCCAGCCGGCGACGGCCCAGGCCTCGCCGAGCAGGTAGGCGACGGCGAGGAGGAGCAGCGCCCCGCCGAGCCGTCGTCGGGCGGTCATCCGGCCGAAGGGGGCTGCCCCGGGTCGTCGGAGTCCGTGTCCCCAGAGCTGGCGCCACCAGAGTCCGCGTCACCAGAGCCCGGGGCGTCGGTCGACTCGGACGCAGCCGCCGCAGGGTCGGGCCGCTGGTCGGCGACGAGGTCGACGCCGGCCGCCAGGCCGGAGCGGACCTTGCCGAGCAGGTCGGTGGCGCGGCCACCGGTCACCCGGTCGGCCTCGCTCTCGGCACGGGCGAGCAGCCCGTGGGCCTGCTCGCGGTGATCGTCGGCGTAGGTGCCGACGAGGCTGACCGCCTCCTGGGCCAGCTTCGCCGCCGCCGCCCCGGCGGTGGCGAGGTGCTTGTCCAACTCGAGGTCCTCGATGGCCTGGCGGGCGTCGCGCTTGCGCTCGGTCACGGGAGTCACGCCCCCTTCGTCGGGAGGTGGTCGTCGAGCCAGCCGATGACGAATCCGGTCACCTCGTCGCGGTTGGTCTCGTTGAAGAGCTCGTGACGAGCCTGCGGGAAGATCTCGAGGGTCACGTCCTGCACCCCGCCCTCTCGGTAGGCCTCGGCGGCGGCGCGCACCCCGGCCGCGGCCTTGCCGCCCACCGGGTCGTCCTCGCCGGAGATGACGAGGAGCGGCAGGTCGCTCGGGACGCGGGCGGCGAGCTCGCCCAGGCGGTTGACCCCACCGAGGAGGTCAGCGAAGAAGCCGGCGGTGAAGACCCCGCCGCAGCGCGGGTCGTCGACGTACTTGCGCACCTCGTCGGCATCGCGGCTGAGCCAGTCGAAGTCGGTGGCCACGGGCTTGAAGGCCTTGTTGTACGACCCGAAGGTCATGGCATTCATCAGGCGCGACGTCGCCCGACGTCCCCGGACCCTGCCCTCGACGGTCGCGAGGGCCTGCCCGACCTTGCCGAGGAGGCCCGGGTCGGCAGCGGTGCCGCTGAGGACCGCGCCGGCCAGGTCCTGGCCGTAGCGGGTGATGAAGTCGCGGCCGAGCAGCGAGCCCATGGAGTGGCCGAGGAAGAAGACGGGCAGCCCGGGGTGGGCCTCCCGCAACGCCTTCAGCACCGTGTGCATGTCCTCGACGGCCGTGTCCCAGCCGTGGTCGTCGGCGAAGTACCCGCGGTCGGCCGTCTCGGTCGAGGTCTCGCCGTGCCCACGGTGGTCGTGCATCCAGGCGACGTAGCCGGCGTCGGTGAGCGCCCGGGCGAGGCGCTCGTAGCGGCCCGAGTGCTCGGCCATGCCGTGCGCCAGCTGCACGGCCCCCTTCGCGTCGCCGTCGGGCAGCCAGGTGCGGACGAAGAGCGGCAGCCCGTCTTGGGGGGAGGTGAGGGTCGTCGTCTCTGAGCGCATGCCGTCACACTAGTGGGCGGCACCCCCAGCCAGCCTTCAGTTGACGGTGCAATAATCCGAGCCGGCCCGACCACCAGCCCGAGGGACACATGAGCAAGCAGTCGAAGACCCCGTCCGCGCGCGAGCAGCGGCTCGCCGAGGCCCGCAAGCAGGCGCAGAGTGCCGAGCGGCGCCGTTCGCTGATCCTCGCCGGCGCAGCAGCACTCGTCATCGTCTTCATCGCCGGCGCGGTGGGCTGGGCCATCCTCAGCGAGCGGGACGACCGCCAGGCGCAGGGCGACCTGTCCGGCGTCAAGACCTACGAGTACTCCGGCGGCAACCACGTCGAGGGCAAGGTCGACTACAAGGAGTCGCCGCCCGTCGGCGGCGAGCACAACGCGATCTGGCTCAACT
Organism: Janibacter sp. RAF52; assembly: GCF_052114035.1. Taxonomy (NCBI): domain Bacteria; kingdom Bacillati; phylum Actinomycetota; class Actinomycetes; order Micrococcales; family Intrasporangiaceae; genus Janibacter; species Janibacter sp. RAF52. Next base: position 148,622 of record NZ_JBFRDY010000005.1, read on the forward strand.
GCGGCACCTACGACGTACCGCTGCCCAACGAGCACGCCGTCCACTCCCTCGAGCACGGCGCCGTGTGGATCACCTACGACCCCGAGCTGCCCGAGGCCGATGTCAAGAAGCTCGACCAGGCGCTGCCCGACACCTACACCCTCCTCTCCCCCTACGAGGGCGACATGGACAGCAAGATCGTCCTGTCCGCCTGGGGCCACCAGCTGTCCGTCGACTCCGCCGACGACCCGCGGATCAAGGGCTTCATCAAGGAGTACCGCCAGGGTCCGCAGACCCCCGAGCCGGGCGCTGCCTGCACCGGTGGGGTGACCCCCAAGACGAGCCTGGTCAAGTGACCCCCCGGGTCGTCGTCGCGGCGCTCGTGGCCCTCGTCGTCGGTCTCGTCGGCGGGCTGGCCATCAGCCGGGCCGGCGGCGACGACCTGCCGGCCGACGACAGCGTGGCCGCGGGCTTCGCCCGCGACATGCAGACCCACCACGACCAGGCCGTCGAGATGTCGTGGATCATCTACGACCGCACCGACGACAGGTTCGTCCGTTCGCTCGCCTACGACATCGCGCGGACCCAGTCCCACCAGTCCGGGCAGATGGCCGGCTGGCTGCAGGCGTGGGGGCTCTCGCCGACCGGCGACGGCGAGCAGATGGGGTGGATGAAGGGCCTCGGCCACGCCCACGGCGACGAGGCGAGCGAGCTCACCGACGACGGGCTCATGCCCGGCATGGCCTCGGCCGAGGAGCTGACCAAGCTCGAGGGCCTGCGCGGCAAGGAGGCCGAGGTCTACTTCCTCCAGCTGATGATCCGCCACCACAAGGCGGGCGTGCCGATGGCCGAGGCCGCCCGCGACTACTCCAGGAACCGCGCCGTCGAGACGCTCGCCCAGTCGATCATCACCAGCCAGACGAGCGAGGTCGAGACGATGACCACCATGCTCGAGGAGCGCGGCGCCGAGCCACTGCCGGGGTGATCTCGCGGGCGTAGCGGCAGGATGTCCACATGGACTTCGGCATCGAGACGATCAGGGCGGCAGCGCAGCGAATCGAGGGCCGGGTGCGGCGCACGCCCCTGCTCTCCTCCCCGATGCTCGACGAGCTCTGCGGCGCGAGGGTGCTCGTCAAGGCCGAAGCCCTGCAGCTCACCGGGTCCTTCAAGATCCGCGGTGCGCTCAACACGCTGCTTTCGCTGACCGAGGCGGAGCGGGCGGCGGGTGTGCTCGCCTTCTCCACCGGCAACCACGGGCAGGCCGTCGCCGCCTCGGCCCGGATGACCGGCGCGACGGCGACGATCGTCATGCCGCAGGACGCGCCGCAGATCAAGGTCGACGGCTGCCGCTGGTGGGGCGCCGAGGTCGTCTTCTACGACCCCGCGACACAGGACCGCGAGGTCGTCGGTCGCGAGCTGGTCGAGCAGCGTGGGCTCACCCTCGTGCACCCCTACGACGACCCCCGGGTGATGTCCGGCCAGGGCACCGTCGGGCTCGAGATCGTCGACCAGCTGCGCGAAGGGGGCCACGCCCCCGACGCGGTCATCGTCCCGTGCAGCGGTGGCGGGCTCTCGTCGGGCGTCATCACGGCGGTGCGGGACACGCACCCGGGGGTGGCCCCCTTCGTCGTGGAGCGGGACGGCTACCCCAAGATGGCGCGCTCGCTCGTCTCCGGCAGGGTGGAGAAGGTGCCGGCGGTGCCGGTCTTCCTCGATGCGATCGGCTCGCCGACGGTCGGCGAGCACACCCTCGCTGCCCTGTCCCGGCACGGGGTGACCGGGCTCGAGGTCACCGACGACCAGGCGCGGGTCGCGATGCGCGAGGCTGCCCGCACGCTCAAGCTCGTCGTCGAGCCCGGCGGCTCCGCGGCGCTGGCCGCGCTCATCGCCCAGAGGGAGTGTTTCGCCGGGCAGACCGTCGTCGTCGTGGCGAGCGGCGGCAACGTCGACGCCCCGGTCATGGCCGAGGTGCTCGCCCACGCTCCCTGAGGAGGCCTCCCGCTCGAGGCCCGCCGTCGCGCTCGCGTGGTCTACTCGCGCACGATGCCGGCCAGCTGGTCGGCTGTCAGCTCGCGGTCGGCGTAGACGAGCCGGACGGCGTCCGGGTCGGGATGGTCGGCGTCGGGGCCGCGGTGCTGGAGGGCCAGGCCGAGCTTGTCCGCGACTCGCCGGGAGGCGTGGTTGTGCTCGAGGAGATAGGCGACAACGGGCACGTCGCGCACACTGGGCGCCGCCTCGAGGGCGGGGCGGGCGGCCTCGCTGGCGAGACCCTGGCCGTGGGTCTCGGCGGCGAAGCGGTAGCCGAGGTTCCACCACTGCGCGCGCGGCGAGCACCCGACGTGACCGATGACGGCGTCGTCGTCGTGGCGACGCACGACCCAGGTCCCCAGGCCGACGTCCCGCCAGGCGAGGGCCCAGGCGTCAAGCATCCGCCCGGTCTGTTCGACCGTCGTGTGGCGCAGCGACGGGAAGTGCGTCCACACCCTCGGGTCGGAGTAGATCGCGAAGAGCTCGGCCAGGTCGTCGCGGCTCGGGCGGTCGAGCCGCAGCCGCTCGGTCGTCAGGTGACGCAGGTCGGTCATGGACCGAGTCCACCACGGCGGGGCGACACCGTCGTCCACAGGTGCGCGCCGCGCTGTCGGTTCGCCCGGATACGGTCTGACCGTGGCCCTCCACCTCCATCGCGCGCAGCGCACCGACACCCTCGCCGACGAGCTCGGCGAGCTGCTGGCGAGCCCGCTGCCCGACCCCTTCGCCCAGGAGGTCGTCGTCGTGCCCGAGCAGGGCATCGAGCGCTGGCTGGCACAGCGCCTGTCCCACCGCCTCGGCACGGGCGAAGGGAGCCACGACGGGGTCTGCGCCGGCGTCACCTTCCTGCGGCCGCGCTCCTTGGTCACGATGCTCACCGGGCGTGACGACGACGATCCATGGCTGCCGCAGCACCTCGTCTGGCCGCTGCTCGAGGTCATCGACGCCGGGCTCGGGCAGCCGTGGTGCGCAGCGCTCAGCCGGCACCTGGGGCACGGCACCGACGACCCCGACGGCACCCGCGCCGGCCGCCGCTACTCGGTCGCGCTGCGGCTGGCCCGACTCTTCCACCGCTACGGCCAGAGCCGGCCGACGATGCTCACCGACTGGCGCGAGGGGCGTGACACCGACGGCACCGGCGGCCCCCTCGACCACGACCTGGTCTGGCAGGCCGAGCTGTGGCGGCGCCTCGTCGGCGTCGTCGACGCGCCCCCGCCGGACGTGCGGCACGCCGAGACGGTGGAGCGGCTGCGTGGCGACGGTGACGGGCTCGAGCTGCCGGAGCGGCTCTCGCTCTTCGGGCACACCCGGCTCGCGGTCACCGAGGTCGAGCTGCTGCACGCCCTGGCCGGCAGCCGCGACGTGCACCTGTGGCTGCCCCAGCCCTCGCCCGACCTGTGGGAGCGGCTGACCCCCTTCGCCGCCGAGGGTGTGGTGGCCCGCGACGACGACGCGACGAGCGACCTCGTCCGGCACCCGCTGCTCGCCTCGCTGGGGCGGGACTCGCGCGAGCTGGTGCGGGTGCTGGGGGCGATCTCCGGTTCCCGAGGAGGCGCGCCAGCGCCGTCTCGAGGGGCAGGGAGCGATCAGGGGCCCTCCTCGGGGGGCGATCTGGAGGCGCGGTCGGTGCTCGAGTGGCTGCAGGCCGATCTGCGCGACGACCACGTGCCCGACGAGACCGAGCGGGCGCAGCGCCAGGTGGTCCCCGACGACCGCTCGATCCAGGTGCACGCCTGCCACGGGCCGGCCCGGCAGGTGGAGGTGCTGCGGGAGGTGCTCGTCGGCCTGCTCGAGGACGACCCGACGCTCGAGCCGCGCGACGTGCTCGTCATGTGCCCCGACGTCGAGACCTATGCGCCGCTCATCGGCGCTGCCTTCGGCCTGGGCGAGCACGGCACTGACGCCGACGGCGTCGACACCCACCCCGCCCACCGGCTGCGGGTACGGCTGGCCGACCGGTCGCTGCGGGCCACCAACCCCCTGCTCGACGTCGCCGACCGCGTCGTCGGCCTCGCCGGCGGGCGCCTCACCGCGAGCGAGGTGCTCGACCTCGCGGCGAGCGGGCCGGTCCGGCGCCGCTTCGGCCTCGACGACGACGACCTCGCGACGATGACCCGGTGGGTCAGCGACTCCGGCATCCGGTGGGGCTACGACCAGGCGGGGCGGGCCCCCTTCGCCCTCGACGTGGAGCCCCAGGGGACCTGGCGGTTTGGCCTCGACCGACTCCTCGTCGGGGTCACCGTCTCCGCCGACGGCCCGCTGCAGGTCGGCGGCGTCATGCCCCTCGACGACGTCGGCAGCGGCTCGGTCGACCTCGTCGGCCGGGTGAGCGAGCTGCTCGCCCGCATCGGTGAGGGCCTCGACCGGCTCGAGCACGCCGGCCCAGCCACCCAGTGGATGGACGCCCTCACCGAGACCGTCCTCTCCCTGACCGACGTGCCCCCGCGCGACCGCTGGCAGGTCGGCGACCTCCAGCGCACCCTCGGCTCCGCCGCCCGGCACGCCAGCGACGAGGTGCCGCTGCGCCTGGCCGACGTGCGGGTGCTGCTCGCCGACCAGCTCGCCGGGCGCCCGAGTCGGGCGAGCTTCAGGACCGGTGGCCTCACCGTGTGCACGATGACCCCGATGCGCTCGGTGCCGCACCGCGTCGTGTGCCTGCTCGGCATGGACGACGACTCCTTCCCCCGTCAGCAGGCGATCGACGGCGACGACGTGCTCGCGCGCCGCCCGATGACCGGCGAGCGCGACGCCCGCAGCGAGGACCGCCAGCTGCTCCTCGACGCCGTCCTCGCCGCCCGCGAGCGACTCGTCATCGCCTACACCGGCGCCGACGAGCACAGCGGCGAGCCCTGCCCGCCCGCCGTGCCGCTCGGTGAGCTCCTCGACGCCGCTCGGGAGACGACGAGCTGCCCGATCGAGGTCACGCACCACCCGCTGCAGCCCTTCGACGCGCGCAACCTCACCGTCGGGGGGCCCGGGGGCGAGCGACTCTTCAGCTTCGACCGTTCGGCGCTGCTCGCGGCCCGCGCCGCGGTCGGCGAGCGCACCCCGCCCGGGCGACTGGTCACCGCCCCGCTGCCGGCCGGGGTCGTCGCCGACGTCGGCCTGGCCGACCTCATCGCCTTCTACGACAACCCTGCGCGCGGCTTCCTGCGCGACCGCTTGCAGGTCGGGGTGAGCCGCGAGGCCGACGAGGTGAGCGACCGGCTCCCGATCGAGCTCGACGCCCTGGAGAAGTGGGCCGTCGGAGACCGCGCCCTGCGCGCCCGCATCGCCGGCCAGGACCCGCGCTCGATCTACCAGGCGGAGCTGCTGCGCGGCGCGCTGCCACCCGCCGGCCTCGGCGAGGCGACGCTCGAGGAGATCGGCCGCGCCGTCGAGCAGCTCATGGGCCAGCTCGCCCTCGGGCCACCCGAGGACCCGCGCTCGGTCGACATCGAGGTCACCCTGCCCGGCGACCGTCGCCTCACCGGCACCGTCGATGGCGTCCGCGGTCTGCACCTCGTCGACGTCACCTACTCCCGGCTCGGGGCCAAGCAGGTCATGGCCGCGTGGATCCGCCAGCTTGCGCTCACCGCTGCCGGCACCGACGACGAGGGCTGGCAGGCCTCGACCCTCGGCAAGGGGTCGCGGGGCAAGGTCGCGCGCACGAGCTATGGCGTGCTGCCCCGCGATGCCGCCCGCTCGCACCTGACGACCCTGCTCGACGTCTTCGCCCTCGGCCAGACCGCACCGCTGCCCCTACCCGTCAAGACCGCCCACGCGTGGGCCCAGGCGGTCAGTCGCAACCCGACGCGCACCCGGCTCGCCCAGCAGCAGGCCGCCAAGCAGTGGGACGCGACCCGACTCGACAACGGCGACATCATCCCGGGCGAGCGGGACGACTCCTGGTGGCGCCTCGTCCACGGGCGCGAGGCCCCCTTCGACGTGCTGCAACAGACCCTCGCCGGCCCGGGCAGCGACCTGGCCACCCTCGCCCCGCGGGTGTGGGGACCCGCGCTCGACAACGTGGGGAGCACGGCATGAGCGCGAGCGCACTCACCCCCTTCGACATCGCTGGCGAACTGCCCACGGGCACCGTCCTGCTCGAGGCAAGCGCCGGCACCGGCAAGACGTGGACGATCGGCGCGCTCGTCGCGCGGCACGTCGCCGAGGGCGTGGTGCGCCTCGAGGACATGCTCGTCATCACCTTCAGCCGGGCCGCCTCCCGCGAGCTGCGCGAGCGGGTCCGCGAGCACCTGCGGCACGTCCACCGGCTCGTCGCCGACCCCCAGCTGCCGACCGACGACGAGGTCGTCGCGCTGCTGCGGCAGGGCAGCGCCGACGAGGTCGCCGAGCGGGCCCGGCGGCTGCGCGACGCGCTGACCCACTTCGACGCAGCGACGATCGCGACGACGCACCAGTTCTGCCAGCTCGTGCTGCGCGGGCTCGGTGTCGCCGGCGACACCGACCAGCACGCCCGCCTCGTCGAGGACCTGTCGGACCTGCGCGACGAGGTCGTCGACGACCTCTACGTCCGCGGCTTCGCACAGGGCGGACCAGCCGCCTTCTCCCGCAAGCGCGCCGGAGAGATCGCCCGCGCCGTCACCGACAACCCGCATGCCGAGCTCGAGCCCGCCTCCCTCGAGGGACGCTCCGCCGACGCCCGGAGCCTGGGCTTCGCCCGGCTCGTGCGTGAGGAGCTCGACCGACGCAAGCGCCGCATGGGCGTGCTCGGCTACGACGACCTGCTCTCGCACCTCGCGATCGCACTCGAGGACGAGGACTCCCCCGCCCGAGCGCGGATGCGGCAGCGCTGGCGGGTCGTGCTCGTCGACGAGTTCCAGGACACCGACCCGGTCCAGTGGCAGATCCTGGACCGCGCCTTCAGCGGGCACAGCACACTCGTGCTCATCGGTGACCCCAAGCAGGCGATCTACGGGTTCCGCGGCGGCGACGTCGACACCTATCTCACGGCCGCCGAGTCGGCGACCACCCGGCACACCCTCGGGGTCAACCACCGCTCCGACGCGCCGCTCGTGCGCAGCCTCGGCGTCCTGCTCGGCGGGGCACAGCTCGGCGACGAGGAGATCGTCGTGCACCAGGTGACTGCCGCCCGTGGGGGCTCTCGCCTCGGGACCGCCGACGGCAGCCTCCCTGAGGGTCAGCTCGCCCCCGTGCGGCTGCGCGCGGTGCAGAGCGCCCGCGTCGAGCAGCCCGGGCAGAGCATCTCGATCGCCACCGTCCGCCCGCTCGTCGCCGCCGACTGCGCCGCGGAGATCACCCGGCTGCTCGCCGGCCGCACGACCTTCGACGGGCGCCCGCTGCGGGCGGGCGACATCGCCGTGCTCGCCCACACCCGCAAGCAGCTCGACACCGTGCGCTCCGCACTCACGGCCGTCGGGCTGCGCTCGGTCATCGTCTCGAGCGAGAGCATCTACGACTCCGTCGCCGCGGAGCACTGGCTCACCCTCCTCGAGGCGATGGAGCTGACCCACCGCGCCGAGCGGGTGCGCGCGGCGGCGCTCACCCCCTTCGTCGGGGCCACGGCCACCGACCTCGACACCCGCGGCGACGACCTCACCGAAGAGGTCGCCCACCGGCTGCGCACCTGGGCCGCCCTGCTCGGGCGACGCGGCGTCGCCGCGGTGCTCGCCGCCGCCACCGCCGACGGGCTCGACGCCCGCGTGCTGCGCCGCACCGACGGCGAGCGGCTGCTCACCGACCTGCGGCACATCGGCGAGACCCTCCACCAGCGGGTCGTCACCGAGGGCGACGGCCTGGCCTCGCTCACCGCGTGGCTGCGCGAGCGCATGGCTGCCAGCCGCAAGGAGGAGCGCGCCCGCCGCCTCGACAGCGACGCCGACGCGGTCCACCTCGCGACGATCCACGCGAGCAAGGGGCTGCAGTACCCCGTCGTCATGCTCCCCTTCGTGTGCGACCGGTGGCTGCCGCGGCCGGACGTGCTGCACTTTCACAGGGCCGACCGCACCCGGGCACTCGACATCGGCATCACCTCCGACGACGGCCGCTCCGACCGCCTGGCCCGGGCTGCCGCCGAGGAGAGCGGCGAGTCGTTGCGGTTGCTCTACGTCGCGCTGACCCGCGCGCAGAGCCAGGTCGTCACGTGGTGGTTCCCCTCGGCGCAGAGCACCGGACCGTCGCCGCTGCACCGCGTCCTCCTCGGCCGCACCCAGGGGCAGGCCGAGGTCCCGCCGAAGCACCCGGTGCCCGGCGACGAGACCCTGCAGGACCGCCTCGCGGACTGGGAGCGCCGGGGCGCGCTGCGGGTCGAGTACGTCGACCAGCCCACCCCCGTGAAGATGTCGCAGCCCCAGCCGGTGACCGAGCTGGCGGTCCGCGACTTCACCCGCACGGTCGACGACGCCTGGCGCCGGACCTCCTACACCGCGCTGACCCGCCCCCTCGACGAGGTCCCCCGGGCCAGTGCCGAGGATCTCGTGGCCAGCGAGCCGGAGGTCACCGACCGTCAGGACGAAGGGGGTCCCGCCGACCTCGTCGTGGCGGGTGGAGCCGACGCGGCGGGCCGTACCGATGCGACGGGCCGTGCCGACGCGGCCGGGGCTGCGGGAGGCGAGGGGCATCTGCCTTCGCCCATGGCGCAGCTGCCCGTCGGAGCGGGCTTCGGCTCGCTCGTCCACGCGGTGCTCGAGGAGGCGGACGCGCAGGCCGAGGACCTGCTCGGCGAGCTGCGGGCGCACATCGAGGAGCAGGTCATCGCCTGGCCGGTGCCCGACCTCGACCGCGACGCCCTCGCCGCTGCGCTCGTCGAGGTCATCGAGACCCCGCTCGGGCCGCTGGCCCCCGGCACCCGGCTGCGTGACGTCGGGGCGCGGGACCGCCTGTGCGAGATGGACTTCGAGCTGCCGCTGGGCGGTGGCGACGACGCCCCGCCGCCCAGCGACGACGGCGCCGTGCTCGGCGACCTCGCCGCCCTCATGCGCGAGCACCTGCCGGCCGACGACCCGGTGCTGCCCTTCGCCGACGTGCTCGACGACCCCGTGCTCGGCGGACAGACGCTCCGCGGCTATCTCACCGGCTCGGTCGACATCGTCCTGCGGATCGGCGAGCGGCACCTCGTCGTCGACTACAAGACCAACTGGCTCGGGCCCGTCGACACCCCGCTGACGACGGCCCACTACGACCCGACCGCGCTGCGGGAGGCGATGACGCACTCGAGCTATCCGCTCCAGGCGATCCTCTACGGGGTCGTGCTGCACCGCTTCCTGCGGTGGCGGCAGCCGGGCTACGACCCGCATCGGCACCTGGGCGGCGTGCTCTACCTCTACCTCCGGGGGATGGCCGGGGAGCAGACACCGCTCGTCGACGGGCACCCGACCGGCGTCTTCTCCTGGGCCCCGCCGGTCGCCCTGGTCACCGGTGTCTCCGACCTGCTCGACGGGCGCCGACCCGCGGGTGCGGGCGCAGGTCCGGGCTCGGGCGCCGGGGCCCGCCCGGGCGCGACGACGAGCGAAGGGGTGGACCGATGACCGAGGTGCTCGACCGCTACGACCGCCGGGTCGCCCGCAGTGCCACCGGCGAGCTCGCCGACCTCAACGCCGCAGGCGTCATCGAGGCTGCCGACGTCCACGTCGCGAGCCGTCTCGCGACGCTGGTGGGCGATGAGGACCCCCTCGCCCGCGTCACGCTCGCGCTCGTGGTGCGCGCCGCCCGCGAGGGGTCGACCAGCCTCGACCCGGCCCACGCGCGCGAGCTGCTCGAGGAGTCGCCCGTCGCCCTGCCGCCGACACCCGAGTGGCTCGAGCAGGTCGGCGGCAGCGCACTCGCCGAGGCCGGGGTGCTGCTCGTCGAGCACGACCTCGTCTACCTCGACCGCTACCACCGCGAAGAGGTCCAGATCGCGCAGGACCTCCAGCGCAGGGCACAGACCCCTGCCCCCGAGATCGACGAGGAGATGCTCGAGGCGGGGCTGGAGCGCGTCTTCCCCCGCGACGGCTGGGGCGAGCAGCGCGACGCCGTCCGGGCGGCCGCCGGCCGCCTGACGACCGTGCTCGCCGGCGGTCCGGGCACCGGCAAGACGTCGACCGTCGCCGGCCTGCTCACCCTGCTGCTCGAGCAGGCCGAGGCCACCGGTCACCGGCCGCGGATCGCCCTGGCCGCGCCGACGGGCAAGGCCGCCGCCCGGCTGCGCGAGTCCGTCCTCGGCTCCCTGGGCCACATGCCCGAGCAGGACCGACAGCGCCTCGGCACCGACATCGAGGCCGTCACCGTCCACCGTCTGCTCGGGTGGCGGCCCGACAGCGGCAACCGCTTCAGGCGCGACCGGGGCAACCCGCTGCCCCACGACATCGTCGTCGTCGACGAGGCGTCGATGCTGTCGCTGACGCTCACCGCCCGCCTGCTCGAGGCCCTGCGCCCGGGCGCCCGGCTGCTCCTCGTGGGCGACCCCGACCAGCTCGCCTCGGTCGAGGCCGGTGCCGTGCTCGCCGACCTCGTCGCGGGCTACGGCGACGACGGCCCGGTGGCGCGCCTGCAGACCTCGCACCGCTTCGGCCACGAGATCGGCACGCTCGCCGAGGCCGTGCGCGTCGGTGACGCGGACCTCGTGCTCGAGCTGCTCGCGCAGGCCCGCCCGGGTGGCCCGGTCGAGCACCTGCCGGTCGCCGACGTCATCGAGGCCGACGAGGCCCTGCGCCTGCGACTGCTCACCCATGCCGAGCGGCTGCGCGACCTCGCCCTCGCGGGCCGCTACGCCGACGCCCTGCGCGAGCTCGGTGAGCACCGGCTGCTGTGCGCCCACCGGGACGGACCGTGGGGCGTGGGGCCGTGGAACGACCGCGTCGAGCGGTGGCTCGCCGAGGCGAGCGACCACCTCGGTCGCCAAGTCGTCGGCCGGCCCCTGCTCGTGACGACCAACGACCGGGGTCTGAGCCTCTTCAACGGCGACACCGGCGTCATGGCGCTGCGGGCCGACCACCGCGTCGTCGGGGTCTTCGGCGAGCCCGATGCCCCGATCGTCCACGCCGCCTCGACCCTCGGTGAGGTCGACACCGCCCACGCGCTCACGATCCACAAGAGCCAGGGCAGCCAGGCGCGCTCGGTCACCGTGCTCCTGCCCGACGCCGACTCCCGCCTGCTCACCCGTGAGCTGCTTTACACCGCGATCACCCGGGCCCAGGAGTCGGTGACCCTCGTCGGCTCCGAGGCAGCGGTGCGGGCCGCGGTCGAGCGGCGCACCCAGCGCGCGACGGGTCTGCGGCACCGGGTCTGAGGCTCCGAGGAGCCGGGCTATTCCGCGTACACCACGCGCAGCTCCTCGAGCACCACCGGCATGTCCGGGGCGAAGTCCCGCCCGCCCGCGTGCTCGGTGAAGAACTGCTCGTGCACCTCGCGCCAGTGGCGCAGGGTGCGATCGCCCTCGCCCTCGGCGCGGGCGTGCTCCTCGTCGACCTCGTCGAAGGGGAGCACCCGCACCCGAGTCGTCACGACGAGCGCACGGGGCGTGCCCGAGCCGTCGACGACGATGCCGAGCGTGCCGGCCGAGGGCAGCTCCTCCCCTTCGGCCTCGTACTCCCACTGCGACGAGGCGGTCGCGGTCTTGGTACCCGCGAGGACGAGGTCGAGCAGCTCGTCCGCCTGGGCCGGCGTCGCACCGAAGCCCCAGGCTGGCGGACGCAGCAGCGCCAGCGGGTTCTCACCCGTGTACGAGCTCACCGAGGCGAGGTCGGCGTGCTGCTGCGCCCGCTGCCAGAAGGCTTCGATGTCATCCATCAGCCCATGGTGCCAGCGCGGTGCCTCAGAAGCGGCGGCACTGGTCCTCCTTGTTGCCCTTGACCTTGTTGCGCGCGCCCTTGGGGGCGGGCGAGTTGCTCTTGCACTGCAGGTTGCCGTCGACGCGGTTGTCGTAGATGTTCTTCGCGCCGCTCTTGTTGCTGAAGACCTGGATGTCGCCGTCGACGGTGTTCTTGCGGATGCTCATGCTGCCGCCGGACTTCAGCTGGATGTTGCCGTCGATCGTGTTGTAGCCCAGGGCGACCGACCTGTGACCGGAGGACTGGATGTTGCCGTCGACGCGCATGTTGTGGCCCTTGAGCACGGCCTTGGAGCCGACGGTGATGTTGCCCTTGACCCGGGTGCCCTTGAGCGTGCAGGTGGCTCCCTTCGGGACCTTGACGTCGTCGACGGTGACCTTGCCGATCGTGCCGCGGCAGGTGCGGTCGCCGGCCGCGGCTGACGGAGCGGTCGCGACGGCAGCGGTGAGGACGAGCCCGGAGGCGGCGAGGGTGGAGAGGATGCGCTTCATGGTGGCGTGCCTTTCGACGTCCCGGGCCTGCCCCTGCGGCCGACCCCGATGACTGCACGCTAGGGAGCCACCATGAGGTGACCATGAGTCGCTCGTGAGGATCCCTTCATCGTCGCCGGCCCTCCGGCCCGGCGCAGGCCCACCGGGCCGGAGGACTGCCAGACTGGCCGCATGTCCAGGTGGGGCAAGAAGTAGAGGCAGGACGAGCAACCCGAGCCCGAGGAGCACGTCGACGACGACGCGGCCCCGGGGTGGCAGGCCATCGACGCCGCGTGCGCAGCGGTCCACCCCCTGCTCGTCACCGACCCCTCCCGCGTGCCGCCCACCGACTGACCGCGGCCGCCGCCAGCGGCAGGGCCCGACCAGCAGCTATCCGGTCAGGGACGAGTCGCGGGCATGAGAAACCCCCTTCGCGTCCGGGGAGGAAGTCCGGCGCGAAGGGGGCATCCCTTCCAGGGGTGGTCCCGGAGCCCAGGGAGGCTCAGGAACCGTAGACCGAGCGGATACCCTCGCGATCCGCCTCGGTCATGCTCAGGTCGTCGCTCGAGCCGTTGCACTGCGGGTAGTGCATGATCGACGACGAGTCGTACGGGGTCAGCGGACGCCAGTTGTTGTCCTCGAAGCAGGTCCCCGACTCAGGGCGGGTGTGCTCGTGACGGAAGCCGAGCGCGTGACCCAGCTCGTGCGCCAGGACGTTGTCGGCCGTCCAGGAGCCCGACGAGAAGATCTGGTCGGTGTTGACCAGCACGTTGCGCGCGGACTTCGAGGTGCTCGGGAAGAAGGCGCGGGCGATGTAGCTGGCGCCCTGCACCGGCTCGACCGAGAAGAGGACGTTGTCGTTGCTCGTCGAGCAGTTGGCGTCCTGGCTGGAGTCGTAGGTGAAGTCGACCGCGGAGCTCGCGCTCTCCCACTGGTTGCCGCCAGCCTCCATGGCGTCGACGATCGCCGTGTGGTCGGAGCCGAAGTCGGTGCTCACGCAGTAGGTGAGATCCTGCGCCTGGCTGGCGCTCCAGATGTCGTCCTTGCCGTAGACGGTGTTGACGATGAGCTGGTTTTCGTACTGCGGGTTGACGAGGTCCTGGTAGAAGTCGCGCAGCTGCTTCTCACCCTTGAGCGGCATGTCACCGTTGACGATGTACTGGCCGTCCGTCGGGTCCTGGTAGGTCCCGGACTTGAACTCCGAGTACGACGGCTCGTCGACCTGGTCCGCCTGGACGAGCCCGGCCCCGCCGAGCGAGACGACGGCGGCGAGCGCCAGGACGGTGGTAGCGCGCTTGGTGGTGCGCTTCATGTGCTTCACCCTTCATCTCCGGCCTCGCGATTGCGTTGCCTCGGTGGGTTGGACGCTATGCGCGCACCGTCCCTCGACTCCATCCCCAGCACGTCAGGGATGCGGAAGGGCGCTTCAGGACTTCGTCAGGACCACCAAGCATTGGTCGCGGGCGAGGCCGAAGGGGGCGTCAGTCGCCGTCCGTGTGGATGCCGGCGAGGATCTCGAGGGTGCGCAGCCGCAGGTCGAGGGCAGGCGCCGGGTTGGTCAGCATGACCTCGTCCGCCCTTGCGAGAGAAGCGAACTGGCGCAGCCCCTCGGCCACCTGGGTCGCGTCGCCGACGATCGTGTGGGTGAGCATGTGACGGGCCTGCGCGCCCACGGCGGTGTCGAGGAGGGCGGTGACCATGTCGTCGTCGAGGCGGGAGTCGCTGCCGCCCACCCGGCCGGCGAGCATGCGCACCCGGGCCCGCAGCACCTGGTCCGCGGCGTCGGTCGCCGTGGCGCTGTCGTCGGCGGCGATGACGTTGGCCGCGGCGATGACGTAGGGGGCGTCGAGCTGCTCGCTCGGGGTGAAGCGCTCGCGGTAGACCTGCACGGCCTGCTCGAGCGCGTCGGGCGCGAAGTGGCTGGCGAAGGCGTAGGGCAGCCCGTAGGCGGCGGCGAGCTGGGCGCCGAAGAGCGACGAGCCGAGGATGTAGAGGGGGACCCGGGTGCCGCGGCCGGGATAGGCGTGGATTCCGTCGACGATCGACTCGTCGGCGAGGTAGCCCTGCAGCTCGCGGACGTCCTGGGGGAAGGACTCGGCGGCGCGCGGGTCCGTGCGCAGCGCGCGCATCGTCGCGCCGTCGGTGCCGGGTGCGCGGCCGAGCCCGAGGTCGATGCGACCGGGGTGGAGCTCGGCGAGGGTGCCGAACTGCTCGGCGATGACGAGCGGCGAGTGGTTGGGGAGCATGACGCCGCCGGAGCCGACGCGGATCCGCTCGGTGCGGGCGGCGACGTGGCCGATGAGCACGGAGGTGGCGGCAGAGGCGATCCGGCCCATGTTGTGGTGCTCGGCGAACCAGAGACGCTCGAAGGCGCCCAGCTCGTCGGCCCGCTGGGCGAGGGTGACGGTGTCCGCGAGCGCGTCTCGGACGGGCTGGTCGCGGCCCACGGTGGCCAGGTCGAGGAGAGAGAGCTTCGGCATCACGTTGGCGGCAACCCCGTGCGGAGCGCAGGTATTCCACACCCGGCACCGCACGAAGGGAGCGGTCCACAGGTGGCCGTGGCCGGACCGGGCCGTCGGCCACACGACCTACGCTCCTGCCATGGACATCGGCGAGGCGCAGCGCATGGCGCGGGAGCTCATGGACGAGCACGGGCTGCACGACTGGCAGCTCGAGCTCGACCGGGCCAAGAAGCGCGCCGGCGTCTGCCGCTGGGGTCGCCGGTCGATCGGGCTGAGCGCGCCGCTGACCCGCCTGCACGACCGGGAGCAGGTGCGCGACACCGTCCTGCACGAGATCGCCCATGCTCTCGTCGGCCCACGCCACGGGCACGGCCCCCGCTGGCAGGCGATGGCCGTGAGCATCGGGGCCAGCCCCCGACGGTGTCTGCCGGAGGAGGCGGCGACGATCCCGGGCGCCTGGGTGGGGACCTGCCCGGCCGGGCACACCGTGGACCGGCACCGCCGCCCGTCGCGGGTCACCTCCTGCCGCGAGTGCAGTGCTGGGTTCTCGGCGGATGCCGTCTTCACCTGGACCCACGACGGGGTCCCCGCCGTGATGAGCCCGGCCTACGAGCGCGAGCTGGCGACCATCGAGCGCCGCGCCTCCCGGCCCCCGTCGAGCGTCCCCGTCGCCATCGGCGACCGGGTCCGGGTCCTCACGCCGGGCCGCTACGAGGGCTTCGTCGGCGTCGTCACCAAACGAGGCCGCTCCCGGTACCACGTCCGTGGTCGCGGCATGGTGCTCACCGTCCCCTTCGACGACGTCGAGGCCGCCTGACCCGCCCCGAGTGATGGTCCGGGCGCCGACTCGTGGTTGGCTGGAGGGGTGAACGTTCGCGAGATCCTGCCCCCCGGTGTCGACCTGCCCGCTGACGGGACGGTCACGATGTTTTCCACGAGCTGGTGCGGCTACTGCCGCCGGCTGAAGTCCCAGCTCGACCGCGAGGGCATCGGCTACACCGAGATCAACATCGAGACGACTCCCGGCACTGCCGAGCTCGTCGAGGTCATCAACGGCGGCAACCAGACGGTGCCGACCGTGCTCTACCCCGACGGCTCCTCCGCGACCAACCCCTCCCTCGCCGACGTGAAGAAGGCGCTGGGCTGAGATGGCGCGCATGTCCTCCGCCACCCGCACTGCCATGGGCACGACCCTCGCCGGCACCGCCCTCTCGGCGCTGTCGGGGGCCCCGCACCAGCTGGGTCACCTCTTCCGCGGGCGCTTCCCCGCCGTCGCCGTGACCGGCATGACCGGTGTCGGCAAGACCCGGCTCGCCGACCGGCTGGCCCGGCGCACCACCGCGGAGAGCACCGTCGAGGTCGGCTCCGCGACGATGGAGCGGCGCACCCGGCGCTCGGCGAAGGGCAAGGGCTTCCGCTTCCGCGTCGTTCCCGGTGACAACGCGGCCACGCGCCTGGGCGCCCTGGACGAGGTCTTCCACGACGACCCCGTCGACGGTGTCCTCCACGTCGTCGCGTGGGGGCACGCGACCCCGCGGCGCACCGCCGGCACGAGCGGTGACGCCGCCGCGACCCGTGAGGAGCAGCTGGCCGCCGAGCTCGAGGACTGGACGATCACGGCCCACCGCATCGCCTCCATGGCCCTGCGGCGCGACCGACCGGTGTGGCTCGTCATCGTCGTCACCAAGGCCGACCTCTTCCCCGACGAGGTCGACGACGCGGTCCGGTACTACAGCCCGGGCAGCGGCTCCCCCTTCGCGGCCAAGCTCGACGAGCTGCGCTCGCTCGCCGGCGGGGCCCGCCTGTCCGTCGACGTGCTGCCGATGTGCACCGAGCCGGCCGAAGGGGGCACCAAGGCCGCCCGCAAGGACGCCGACAAGCGGTGCAGCGCGATGCTCACCGCCCTCGAGTCGCGCATGGCCCAGCTGTCCGGGCACGTCTGATCCTCGGCTGACGCCGCGTCAGACGCCCTGCCGGGCGACATGCCCGTCGGGCTGGGTTCCCGGGGTACGTCCGCTTCCGCTCGCTCTCGGTGCGCCTGCCGACCGCTCGCGGCGCCGGTCAGAAGGTGTGGCGCAGGGGGTAGCCGCTGACGCCGGAGGAGTCCGTCTTCGTCGCGAGGACGTGGGTCAGCTCGATGTCGTGGCGCTCGAAGCCGATCCGGGAGCCGACGAGGTAGAGGCCCCACAGGCGGGCCGTGCCCTCACCGACCTCGGCGACGCACTCGTCCCAGTTCGCCACGAGGTTGTCCACCCAGCCGGCGAGGGTGCGGGCGTAGTGGACCCGGAAGTTTTCGGCGTGCTGCATCTCCAGCCCTGCGTCCTGCATCCGCGCGATGACCGTGCCCGCACCGGTGAGCTCCCCGTCGGGGAAGACGTACCGGTCGATGAAGGCGCCGGTGCGGGTCGAGCGGTTGTGGTCGCGGGTGATGCAGTGGTTGAGCAGCCGTCCGTGGGGCCGCAGCCGGTCGCGCATCGCCGCGAAGTACGCCGGGTAGTTGGCCACACCGATGTGCTCGGTCAGGCCGATCGAGCTGATCGCGTCGAAGTCGCTCTCGGGCACGTCGCGGTAGTCCATGAAGCGCACCTCGGCCAGCTCCCCCAGGCCCTCGCGGTCGATGGCCCGCTTGGCCCAGTCCGCCTGCTCCCGGGAGAGCGTCACCCCGAGTGCCTTGACGCCGTGGTGCTTGGCGGCGTGGCGGACCATGCCACCCCAACCGCAGCCGACGTCGAGCAGCCGCTGCCCCGGCTGGAGGTCGAGCTTGCGGGCGATGAGCTCGTACTTGTGCTCCTGGGCCTGCTCGAGGGTCGCCTCCGCGGTCGGGTAGACGGCGCAGGTGTAGGTCATCGAGGGCCCGAGGACCAGCTCGTAGAAGCGGTTGGACACGTCGTAGTGGTGGTGGATGACCTCCGCGTCGCGAGCACGGCTGTGCCGCAGGCCCTCGACGACCCGGCGCCAGCGCGGCAGGTGCTCCTGCGGCGGGGGCGGCGGCGGGTTGAGGTGCTCCCACCCGAGCCCGCGCACCAGCTCGAGTGCCTCCGCCGGGCCGGGGACGCGCCACCGGTCGGTGCTGCTCATCAGGTCGAGGAGCGGGTAGAGGTTGCCCGGGTGGAAGCCGGTGCCCGTGAGGTCACCGGCGACCCAGGCCCGCGCCATGCCGAGGTCTCCGGGCGCGGTGAGCAGGTAGCGCAGGCCGCGCTCGGTCCGAAGCTCGAGCCCGATGGGCGCATCGGCCGGCCCGGCGGCGCTGCCGTCGTAGGCCGTGACGCGTACCGGCAGGTCGGCGGGGAGGATACCGGCGAGGGCGTCGGCGATCTTGATCGTGCTCACGGAGTGCGGACCACCTTGTCGTAGAGGTCGGTCAGTCGGCCGGCCGGGTCGTATCGCTGCTGGACCGCAGCGAGGTTGGCGCCGCCGTAGAGGCGGTCGAAGACGTCGCGCGGGTAGAAGGCCTCGGAGTAGAGCGACTTGTGCCCGCCGAGCTCGGTCACCCGAGCCTCGATGGCGCGGTTGCGCGGGCCCTGCGGTGCGTCGGGGCCGACGTGCACGGTGCCCCAGAAGCCGACGTTGACGTAGGTGCGCCCCGGCTCGAGGGGGTAGCCGGGCCAGGCGCGGGCCTGCCCGTCGACCTCCCGCAGACGAAGGGGGCACAGCCACACCGGCCGCATGCCGATCGCCTCGTCAAACCACCCGAGGAAGTCGGCCAGTCGGTCGGTGGGCACCTCGACGTCCTGGATGACCCGCTCGCGCCGGGGTCGACCGGCGCGAGCGTCGAGCCGGTCGACGATGCCGTGCCGGCGGTCGAGGCCGACGAGCTTGTGGTAGACGTCCGAGCGGCGCCACCTCCGCGGCCACAGGTGACGCACCACAGGACGCTGCACGCCGAAGGCCCCCGAGCACCAGAACCAGTCGGTGTCCCAGCGCCACAGGTAGTCGTGCATCGTGAGCAGGTCGCGCGAGCGCTCCTGGAGCGAGCGGTAGTAGATCTGCTGGCCCGTGTAGTCGCTCGTCTCCCCGGTCTCGTCGGTCCAGCGCGCGAGGGTCAGGTAGATCTCGTCGGGGGCGAAGGCCACTCCGTCGAGCCCGTCGATGCGCTCCCCGTCGTGCTCACCGGCCGCGACGAGCCGCTCGACGGCCTCCGCCGCCGACTGCGCGTCGTCGAAGCGCAGGTGCCGCAGCGCGACGCGCGGCGGCACGGCCTCGAGCTCGATGTGCAGCCGGGTGGCGTAGCCGAGGGACCCGTAGGAATTGGGGAAGGCGTGGAAGAGGTCGGCGTGCTCGCCCTCCGGCCCGGCGGTGACGACCTCGCCGGACCCGGTGAGGACGTCCATCTCGAGGACCGACTCGTGCGGCAGTCCGTTGCGGAAGCTCGTCGCCTCGATGCCCAGGCCGGTGACCGCCCCGCCGAGGGTGATCGTGCGCAGCTGGGGGACGACGAGCGGGACCAGCCCGTGCGGCAGGGTGGCCGCGACGAGGTCCTCGTAGGTGCACATGCCCTGCACCTGGGCGGTCTGCGTCGTCGGGTCGACCTCGATGACCCCGGCGAGCCCCGTGACGTCGAGACCCGGCACGTCGGCCCGCGCCCGGGGGCGGAAGAGGTTGGACGTGCGCTTGGCGAGCCGGACCGGAGCCCCGTGCGGGATCGCGGCGTGCGAGCGCACCAGTCGCTCGACCCCGGTCTCGTGAGCCTGCCAGCCAATTACCTGCATCGAGCACACAATCTACTCCTCGGGTAGGAGGTCAGGACAGCGGGTTTCGCCCCGCGTCGGCCTCCCCCTCGGCGGCGGCGTCGCCGAGGTCCCGACCGGCGAAGCGGGCCACGACCTCGAGGCACTCGTTCGGCGCCTCCCACAGGTCGTTGTGCGTGCGGCCCGGCACGACGACCCGCTGCGACGACGAGATCCCTCGTGCCAGCTGCTCACTCATCACCAGCGGCACGAGGTCGTCACGCTCGCCGTGGACGAGCAGCGTGGGGACGTCGATGCGGCCCACCAGCCCGTCGGTCTCCCACCGGTCCGGCACGAGCCGGCGCGGGAAGACCCGTGCGACCCGCTGCACCATCGCGGTCATTGAGGTGAAGGGCGAGATGAGCACGAGACGTCCACGCCCGCCGTCGTCGTGGAGGACTCCCTCCGCGGCCAGGTGTGCGGCCACCGACGAGCCGAGCGACTCACCCACGAGCACCGTCCGCTCCGCGCGAAGGGAGAGGTGCGCCAGCCCGTCGCGTGCAGCCGCGAGGATCGCCTCCTGGTGCGGACGTCCCGCCGCCGGGCCGTAGCCGGGGTACTCCACGGCCGCGAAACCGAGGCCGTGCCGGGCGAAGAGCCCGGCGAGCGGGCTGATCGAGGCCAGGTCGGAGCCGTTGCCGTGGAGGTAGACGATCGTGCGACCGCCCTCGGGGGCCGGCGCGTGGACGAGGTGGGTGCCTGCCGCCGTCGTCTCGACGGGCAGGCCGCCCTCCGGGTCCCACGCGGGGACGGGGTAGATGAGTCGGCGCAGCATCACTGGTCGGCCAGGAGCGGGAGGCGCCGCCCGTCGCCGGGGTCGGCATCGGGTATGACGTCGTCGGTGTCGACGAGGTAGACCTCGTGCCCGTCGAGGCGCAGCCGGCGCGCCGTCTCGAGCAGCATCCGCCGGCCGACGTCGGTCACCGAGTGCACGCCGGTGAGGTCGAGCACGACGGCATGCTGCTCGGGCGGGTCCTGCGAGAGCCGGCGCGCGACGAGCTCTGCGCCGCTGAAGCCGATGGTGCCCGACAGGTAGTAGGTGCGCATGGACTCGCCGCCGCGCTGGACGACCCGCGTCGACTGGATCACCGAGCGGGCTGGCGGCGCGACCTGCATGAGGTGCATGCCCATGTCCCTCGAGAGCCGCGCGAAGGCCTCGACGCCGCGGACGCTGTTGCCGTGCTCGTCGAGCGGTGGCGCGAAGGTCGCCAGGCCAGCCTGCCCGGGCAGCGCCCCGATGATGCCGCCGCCGACGCCGCTCTTGGCCGGGATGCCCACCGAGGAGACCCAGTCGCCCGCGGAGTCGTACATGCCGCAGGTGAGCATGACCGACATGACGTGGCGGACCTGGGCGCCGGTGAAGACCTGCTTGCCGGTCACCGGTTGCACGCCGCCGTTGGCGAGGGTCGCCGCCATGAGCGCGAGGTCGCGCGCGGTGACGAGCACGGCGCATTGGCGTGAGTAGGCGCTCACGACCTCCTCCGCCGAGTCGGTGAGGATGCCGTGGCTACGCAGCATGTGGGCGATGGCCAGGTTGCGGTCGGCGGTGGCGACCTCCGAGCGCCACACGTCCTCGTCGACGGACAGCTCACGACCGGCGAGGTCGGACAGGAACCGGATGATCCGCTCGACCCGCTCGTGGGGCGCGGTGTCGGGCTCGCCGACGAGGGAGTGGGCGGTGATCGCCCCGGCGTTGATCATCGGGTTGCGCGGGCGGCCACTGGCGTCGAGGGAGAGCTCGTCGAAGGGTTCGCCGCTCGGCTCGACGTCGATCCTCTCCAGGACCTGCTCCAGTCCGTGGTCGCGCACGGCGAGCCCGTAGACGAAGGCCTTGGAGATCGACTGCATCGTGAACTCGTGCTCGGCGTCGCCGACGGCGTAGACCTCGCCGTCGATCGTCGCGAGCGCGATGCCGAAGCGGTCGGGGTCGACCTTCGCCAGCTCGGGGATGTAGGAGGCGGGCTCGCCCCCCTTCGTCGCGGAGCAGGCCTCGGCGACCTCGGTCAGGTAGTCGGGCACGGGAGAGCGCATGTCCCGATCCTGTCAGGCGAGGGCGAAGGGAGGAACCGGCCGCGCGATCGCGACCGCAGCCCCTCACGGTCAGGCGAGCGGTCCGCGTGAGGGTCAAGGCCGGGAGGGAACCGGGACGTGCTCCAGCACGTCCCATCCACGACACCGACCCAGGGAGCACCGATGCACCGCCGACCCACCGCCGTCCTCCTTGCAGCCACCGTCCTGCTCCCGGCAGGGTGCGGACTCGCCGAGCGGGAGCAGCCGCCCGTCCCCATGACCATCACCGCGAACGACTGGAACGGCTGGGACCCCGACCACGAGTCCACCGAGACGACGACCGAGGTCGAGGCGGTCGGGGGCCAGACGTTCCGCGTCGACGACGACCTCGAGATCACCTTCACCGACGTCGGCGACGACAAGGTCGAGATCCGCACGACGGACGCGATGTCGCCGGTCAACGACGGCGGCGGGATCAACCTGCTCGACCCGGAGCACGACTTCAGCGTGGAGCGAGGGACCCCGCTGGAGCTCGCCACCCCGACGACGGACGCGGGCACGACCTACGAGCTGACCCTCACCGACTGAGCCTCACCAGATCGACTCGACCCACTCGGGGTGGTCGATGAAGGGATTGCGGTTGCCCTGCCAGTTGTCGAAGATCCGCTCGTTGCGCCGCTGCTCGAAGGCGTCGGGCGGGTCCTCCTGGCTCCACTGCTTGAGCACCGAGAGCCGCCCCATGTAGGGGTTGGACCCGTTGTTCACCTGGTCGTTGACCTCGAGGTCAACCCGGTCGCCCGCCTCGTAGCGCACCGCCATGTAGAAGATCATCCGGGCCACGTCGCCCTTGACCTCGTCGCGCGGCTCCCACGAGTCGCTGTCGGAGTAGTTGCCGGGAGCCTCGTCGTTCTCCCTGCCGCCGTTGTCGAAGTCGAGGTTGCCCCGGTCGCTGTTGACCGTGACGTCGGTCGGGCGCAGGTGGTGCAGGTCGGTGCCCGGGCCGTTGGACGTGCCGAAGTCGCCGTGGCTCTTGGCCCAGACGTGCTCGCGGTTCCAGTTGTCGGCGGCGCCGCCGTTGTTCGACTTCGGCGAGCTCGTGCCCTTGTAGAGCAGGACGACGTTGTTGGTGTTCTGCGGGTCCTCGTCGACGTCCTTGATGCCGTCCCAGACCTGGTCGTAGGACAGGACCCGGTTGTTGCTGATGATGTCGTGGAGCTTCGACTTCAGGGCCGAGCCGGTCAGGCCCGAGGCGCCGTCGTAGTAGCTGCCGGGGTCGGTCGGCTCGCCTGGGTCACCGGGGTCCTCCGGGTCCTCGGGGGTGGTCCCGTCGGCCAGGCCGATGGCGCTCGTGCCGGTCAGCCCGGGGTGGGAGAAGTAGCGGGCGAGGGCTCCGGTGACGTCGACCTGCTGGCCCATGAGGTCGGGGTTGGACGCCAGACCCCACTGGGCGCGCAGTGCCGAGGGCACCTGGACGTAGAGGACCTTCGAGGTGTCGCTCTCCCCCTTCGTCGCTGCGATCGTGATGGCGTAGTCGGTGGGGAAGCCGCTAGTCACGACCCGGTCGGTCGCGGTCGGCTGGCCGACGACGTAGCCGCGGACGGTCTGGGTGGACCCGTCCTGCTGGCCGAGGGCCGCGGTGACGGTGAGCGGGGTCGCGGCGGCCTGGCTGGCGGCGGCGGTGACCGTGAGCGCCTGCGAGGGCAGGCTCGGCAGGGCGACGAGAGCGGCCGCGGCGGAGATGCCGACGAGCCGGCGGAGCGTGCGGGACATGGGTGGACCTCACGGGTGGGCGAAGGGGGTCGCCCCCCATGCTCGCGACGCTCCGGTCCCCGTGGGTGAACAGCAGGTCAGGGCCCGGTCCGGGTTTCCCCTCGTCCGAGCCGGACCATGGTTCGGCTGGCCGAGCACCTGCTGTGCCGGCACAGCAGGTCGTCCCGGTGCATCCCGCGACGTTGATCCGTCGTCAGAGCCCCGGGACGACCTGCCGTGCTCAGGGTGTGTGCCTCAGATCGTCGCGGCGTCGATGACGAAGCGGTAGCGCACGTCGGAGGCGACGACGCGGTCCCAGGCCTCGTTGACCTTGTCGGCCGGGATGACCTCGATCTTGGCGCCGATGCCCTTCTCGGCACAGAAGTCGAGCATCTCCTGGGTGCCGGGGATCCCGCCGATGTTGGAACCGGCGAGGGCCTTGCTGCCGCCGATGAGGGAGAAGACCGGGACCTCGAACGGCTCGGCCGGGGCGCCGACGTTGACCAGGGTGCCCTCGGGGGCGAGCAGCGACAGGTACTTCTTGATCGGCAGGTCGGCGCTCACGGTGTTGAGGATGAGATCGAACTTCCCCCGCAGGTCGGTGAAGGTCTCGGCGTCGCTCGTCGCCCGGTAGTCGGTGGCGCCGAGCGCGAGGCCGTCCTCCTGCTTCTTCAGCGACTGAGAGAGCACGGTGACCTCGGCGCCGAGGGCGACGGCCAGCTGGACTCCCATGTGCCCGAGTCCGCCCAGACCCACGACCGCGACCTTGGAGCCCTCGCGCACGCCCCAGCGGCGCAGCGGGGTCCACGTCGTGATGCCGGCGCACAGCAGCGGGGCGGCGACGTCGAGCTCGAGGCCCTCGGGGATCTTCAGCGCGAAGTCGGCGTCGACGACGACGTGCGTCGAGTAGCCGCCCTGCGTGATCATGCCGTCGCGGTCGGTCGCGTTGTACGTGCCGATCGCGTCGGGGCAGTACTGCTCGTGGCCCGCCCGGCAGGCATCGCACTCGCCGCAGGAGTTGACGAGGCAGCCGACGCCCACGCGGTCACCGACGGCGTGCTTCGTCACCTCGGAGCCGACCTCGGCGACGGTGCCGGCGATCTCGTGGCCGACGACGATGGGGTACGGCACGTCGCCCCACTCGGCGCGGGCGGTGTGGATGTCGCTGTGGCAGATGCCGGCGTAGGCGATCTCGATGAGGACGTCGTTGGGGCCGACGTCCCGACGCTCGATGGTCGTCGCGGTCAGGGGTTCGGTGGCGGACGGGGCCGCCCAGGCCTTCACGGTGCGCACGGGGCGCTCCTCTCGAGTTGGACGAAGGGGGAACCCCCTCAGTCAACTCCTGCTCCCCGCGAGGACCAAACGCGGCCTGAGCCCGGTGGCGCGCCCCCTCGGGCGCTGACGGCTCGGGGCGCGCCACCCCCTCGCCCCTGGGCGTGGATATCGACGATGGACGCGGTCATTGCCGCGCCCATCGTCGACAAGTGCGCCAGGACGTCGAGACGGGACGACAAAGGGCCTTCACTCCGCCCACATCCACCTCTCTGGTCGAGGTGAGGTCACCTCTGGCGCTCAGGCGTCGACGGTCTGCTGCTCCCAGGCCGCGTACGCGCCGACGAGGTCGGTGACGTCCGGGTGGCCGACCGAGCGCAGCAGGCTCGCCGCCATGCGCATGGCCCGGAGGGTCATACCCCCGGGTGTATATGTCGACCCAGCTCGGCGGACGCAGACCGAGCCAGTCGTCGCTGTTGCCACATGGCTGCCCCTCTCCGGGCAGGCATGCGCGCACAACGCCGGTGGGTTGGACGAAGGCAGGGTGAGTTCAGTCCCAGCAATGTCGTCGTGCGCGCCGACGGCGACGTCCGCACCCGCCTCGACACCGCTCTGGCCTCGCTGCCGAGCAGGGTCTCCTGACCCACCGACCCCGAAGGAGAGAGACATGGTCACCCTCGACATGGAGGACATGGGCCCGGTCGTCAACCGACTGCGCCGCGCCCAGGGTCAGATCGGCGGCGTCATCCGCCTCATCGAGGAGGGGCGCGACTGCAAGGAGGTCGTGACCCAGCTCGCCGCAGCGAGCCGCGCCCTCGACCGCGCGGGCTTCGCCATCGTCTCCTCGGGCCTGCGAGAGTGCCTCTCCTCGCCCGAGGGGGTCGACGAGGACGACCGCGCCGCGATGGAAAAGCTCTTCCTCACCCTCGCCTGACGCCCGGCGGCGGGGGCGGCTGACCGGGCGGCGGCCCACCCACACCCGGAGGGTGCGGGGAGGCCTGCGCCGCAGCGGGACCCGCGGCCTGCCACGGGGTGAGCCCGCGCTGCATCCCGTCGGCGATCTGCTCGATGGCTCGACCGCTGCTGCGCCAGCCGCCGGCCTCGGTCTCCCACACGAAGGTCCAGCCCTCACGCACCTCGACGTGCCAGTGCCGCCCGAAGACCATCCGGCCGAGCAGGGCGAAGGGCAGGACGAGCAGCAGCAGGAGCAACTCCAGGGCGACGACCAGGGCGACGATGGCGATGGGGATGATGAGGATCAGCAGCAGGACACCGATGATCATGCTGATCGGGTCGTCGCCGAGCCCCGACCCGCTGGGGACCTGCCACCAGTCCCCGATGCTCGACCTGCGGCGCCACGGCATCCAGCGCCTCGAGACCCGCCACGTCCTGCCCTTGGGGTCGACGACCTTCATGGCTCTCCCCTTCGTCCTGTCGGGCCCCACTCTGCCAGCGCGGGCGCCGCGCGCCGTGGGGAGCGCTCCCCATCGAGACCGGCCGTGACCGCCCGATAGCGTCCGTCGCGACGAAGGGAGCAGACATGGCCGTGACGGAGGGCGGGGACCCGCAGCGGATGAACGAGGTGAGCGGGCAGCTCGCCGACAGCGCGGGCCTGATCCACGACATCGCCCAGCGCGGCACCGGACAGCTGGCCCTCCTGCTCGCGAGCTGGTCGGGCCCCGACGCGGAGGGCTTCGCGCACGCGTGGCCCGATGCCCGGTCGGCCCTGGCCCGGGCAGAGACCTCGTGCCGCACGATGGCGACCGAGCTGCAGCAGCAGGCCGACGACCAGGAGCGCGGGAGCGCGGCGCGGGCCAGCGCGGGCGCGAGCACCGGGCGCGCGCTCGGCACGGGCGCGCCCGACTCCCTCGCCGGGCCGCGGGCGCAGATCGGTCTGGGCGTGCCGGACCTGCCGCTCGCAAACGAGATCACCGCACCGGCAGCACCCCCGCCGCCCTCCGACGACCCGCTCGAGGGGCAGCTCGGCGAGATCCCGCCCGAGGTCGCCGCGCAGTGGGAGACCTACACGGACGACGAGCGCCGGGCGATCCTCGAGCAGATGGTCCTCGAGCAGGCGGAGGAGTACGGGATCGACCCACCCCCGCTCGTGAAGTTCGGTGATGCGGACGGCGATGCCGGCGCCTACTACGACCCCAACCTGTGGAACCGCGGTCGCGGCCGGGTCGTCATCGACGACTCCGACCTGGCCAACCCCGACGTGCTCAACACCGCGTCCCACGAGACCCGCCACGCCATGCAGCAGCAGGCCGTGGAGGACAGGACGACGAGCTGGTGGGAGGACTGGCGCGGCGTCGAGCCGACCTACGACAACGGGGTCACGCCGGAAGAGGTGGACGCCTGGCACGACAACCAGGGCGACTACACCGAGTGGGATGAGGACCCGCAGGGCTATGTCGACCAGCCGCTCGAGGCCGATGCCTTCGAGGAGGAGCGTCGCCGTGCCGAGGAGCTCACCCCCGAGGAGCTCGACCGGCTGCTCGAGGCCTCGGAGTCCGGCTGACCCTCAGGTCTCCCGGTCGACGAGCCAGCGCAGCAGCGGCGCGACGTCGTCCGGCAGCGGCTCGTCGACGGCCGTCCAGCGGACCTCGTCGATCTCGGCCGCCGGGTGCACGACCGGCCCGCTGACGTGCGACAGGTGAGGGTGCCGGAAGACGCTCGCGATGAGCGGTCGGCCCGCCTCGTTGGCGGCCGCGGTGCGGTGGACGGCGACGAGCTCGAGCCGCTCCGCGTCGAGCACGAGGCCGAGCTCCTCCTCGACCTCGCGCAGCGCGCACTGCGCGGCGGTCTCGCCCGGCTCGGGCTTGCCGCCGGGGTGCATGAAGGCGGCGGTGCCACGCTTGCGCACCGTGAGCACCCGCCCTCCGGCATCGCGCAGGTCGACGGCGCTGACGACGATCGCGTCACCGACCTCACGGGGTCGGTCGCTCGCGAGCGCCGCGTAGGCGAGGGTGTCGGTCCACTCGCCCTTGCTGAAGAGGTCCTGCCGGTGGGTCGCCTCGTGACGCATGCCGAGGCGCTCGCACAGCGCGGCCGAGGCGAGGTTACGGGCATCGAGCTCGGCGACGACGCGGTGCACGCCGTGGTGGTCGAAGGCGTGGTCGAGCACCGCCGCGGCGGCCTCCGTCGCGAAACCCCGCCCGGCGACGTCGGGGTGGAAGGACCACCCGACCTCGCACGTGGCGCCGGTCGCGTCCCTGGCCCACACGGCGACGTCACCGACGACCCGCCCCTCGTGCTCGACGACGAGGGCCAGCGCCCGCCGCGGCCCGTCGAGCCCGGTCCGCTCGACGCGCTCGGCGATGCGCTCCCGGGCGATGGCCGGGGTCCACGGGGGCTCGAGCAGGTGACGCGCCACCTGCGGGTCGCCGTAGTACGCGAGGCTGGCGTCGAGATCGGCGTGGGTGTATGGCCGCAGCAGCAGCCGCTCCGTGGTGATCGGCAGCAGCGAGGTCGAACCCGTCATGCCGGGTCGAGGACGAACCACACGTCCGGCCCGTCGACGACCTCGTGCACGTCGACGACCCGACCGTCGACGGTGCGCGTGGCCTGGCGACGGGGGGTGACCCCCTTCGCTCGCATGACGTCGTACTCGTCGGCGACGCGCAGGACCGACCACGGGCGCTCCTGCGTGCCGTCGCCCGTGGCGAGGACGCTCGCGACGGACAGCGTGTGCAGGGTGGCTTCGCGACGGGCGGCGTCGTCCTCACCCAGCGCTTCGTGCGCTGCGGCGAGCAGGCGGTGGGCCAGGGGGTTGAGGGCGGCACCGGGCATCTTGGCGTGGACCGCGTCGAGCGCCTCGCGGTGGCGCCCCGCCTCGAGCAGCGGGATGACCCCCCGCAGGTCGACGTCGGGGTCGAAGCTGCCCGAGGACCGCACCGCGTGGCGCAGCGCGGCCAGGTTGGCGGGAGTCTGCTCGGTCAGGTACCGCGTCACGAGCTCGCGCAGCGTCTGGGCGTGGGCCTCGGTCATCGTCCCTCCTCGGGTGGTCTGCCCCGACCGTATCCGCCGCGCGGGAGTGCAGGCCACGCTCGGCTGGCTCCCAGACACGATGCCTAGGGTGGTCACGCACCCCACCCCGGAGACGCCATGACCGAGCCCACCGCCGCGCCCCCGCCCACGGAGCCCGCCGCCGCGCTGCCCGAGGAGGCGATCCGGAGGTTCGCGCAGATCCGGGACGAGTTCACCCGGATGATGCTCGGCTACCGCTTCGGGATGGAGCAGGTCGCGACCCGGCTGGAGATCCTGCGCGAGGAGTTCACCGAGCTGCACCTCGACAACCCGATCGAGCACATCTCGACGCGGGTGAAGTCCCCCGAGTCGATCCTCGAGAAGGCGGCGCGTCAGGGCGTCGAGCTCGACATCCCGCAGCTGCGCGAGCACATCACCGACATCGCGGGCGTACGGGTCATCTGCTCCTTCGTCGCCGACGTCTACCGGCTCATGGCCGCGCTCACCGACCAGCCGGACATCACGCTGCGGGTCGTCAAGGACTACATCGCCAACCCCAAGCCCAACGGCTACCGATCGCTGCACGTCATCCTCGAGATCCCCGTCTTCCTCTCCTCGGGTCCGGTGCAGGTGCCGGTCGAGGTGCAGTTCCGCACGGTCGCCATGGATTTTTGGGCGAGCACGGAGCACAAGATCTTCTACAAGTACGAAGGGGACGTCCCGGCCGATCTGCGGCAGCGGATCACCGACGCGGCCGGCACGGCGGCCCGGATGGACGAGGAGATGGCGCAGCTGCACCGGGCGGTGCACGGGGACTGAGCAGGTCCCGGGCATCCCGTCCACAGGCCCTGTTACCAATTCGTGTCCACATGCCCTACTCTTCTCCCGACCCCACACACGGGGGTTGCCACCGGGTCGCCGAATCCTGCCAGCCCGAATGGCCCCTGACACGTCACGGCAGGAGCGGGGGACCCACCGATCCACGGCACTCGTGCCTTGGGGTGCAGTCCTCTCGGTCTTCGGACCGGAAGGGCGGGGTGCTTCTCCACCTCAACCCGACAGCTAACTCCGTAGGCGCAGGAGAGTTCGCCATGTCGATGTTCTACACCGGGCGCCACCGCGCCCCCAGCACGTCCTCCCAGACCGGCAAGCGTGCGGGCGCGACCATGGTCGCCGTCGCGGCCGTCAGCCTCGGTACCGCCACCGCCGGTGCGCAGAGCGCGACCGCCGCCCCCGCGACGCAGTCGACCCAGTCGGCCACTGCCAAGGCCTCCTTCTCCGGTCTGGTCAAGCAGGGCTCGCGCGGCACCGTCGTCAAGCAGATCCAACGCAAGGTCGGCGTGACCGCCGACGGCGTCTTCGGCCCGAAGACCAAGGCGGCCGTCAAGCGCTGGCAGAAGCGCAAGGGCCTGGCCGCCGACGGCATCGTCGGTCCGCGCACGGGCACCAAGATGGGCCTGAAGTCGTCGAGCAGCCGCTCGACCTCGACCCGCTCCTCGCGCACCTCGACCCGCTCGGTCTCCAGCAGCTCGGTCCTCTCGACCGCCTCCAGCCTCGTCGGCACCCCGTATCGCTCCGGCGGCACGACGCCCTCCGGCTTCGACTGCTCGGGCTTCACCAAGTACGTCTACGCCCGCCACGGCAAGACCCTGCCGCGCACGGCCGAGCAGCAGCGTCGCGCCACGAACCGCGTCTCCTCGCCCCGGGCCGGCGACCTCGTCTTCTTCGGCGCCCCGGCGTGGCACGTGGGCATCTACGCCGGCAACGGCAAGATGTACGACGCCGGCAACTCGCGCGTCGACACGACCAAGCGCGCCATCTGGACCAGCGCCGTCACCTACGGCCGCGTCTGATCCGACCGGCCCAGCCGTCCGCCACGAAGGGCGGTCCCGACCACGGTCGGGACCGCCCTTCGTCATGCCACCCCACCGCATTTCCCTAGGGAAATGACCACCCCACCCCCCTGACGGCCACCCCAGCCCGCATTTCCCTAGGGAAATGCGCACCCCCGCCCGTATCTGCCTAGGGAAATGCGGGGTGGGAGCGGCGGGGTAGGAGAGGGCGGGCAACCGGGGCGCGTTACCAATCCGTGACCATGTGATCTATGGTCGACCGCGGCCCGGACGCATGTCGGGCACCGTCGGGGCACGCCGAGTCCCACCACCCCGACGGATCCCCTGCAGAACCGGTGGGAGCGGAGGACCCAACCTCTGGCCGCGAGGCCTCGGGGTGAAGTCCACCGGCTCGGCCCCTGCCGAGCCATCGGACGGGGTGGTCTCCACCCCAACCCGACAGCTAACTCCGCAGGCGCCAGGAGACACAGCATGAGCACCTTCCACACCCCGCGTCACGGCGCACCCCGAGCCCGCGCCGCCGCCTCCCGCGTCGGCGCCTTAGTCCTCGCGGCCACCGCCCTCGGCCTCGGCGCCTCGACCGCCTTCGCCGGCAGCGCCTCCGCCAACGGCGGGCCGCAGGCCCCGACGACGCAGTCCTCGACCGCCGGCGGCGGGCAGAGCAGCGACTCGACGAGCAGCTCCAGCAGCTTCACCGACATCGTCCGCGTCGGCGACACCGGCGGTGTCGTCGAGCAGATCCAGGACGAGGTCGGCGTGAGCGCCGACGGCCTCTTCGGCTCCGAGACCGAGCAGGCCGTCACGCAGTGGCAGGCCGAGCACGGCGTGGCCGCCGACGGCGTCGTGGGCCCGGAGACCGGCTCCGAGATGGGCCTGACCGAGAGCGGCTCCACCAGCGGCCAGGCGACCGCGGCGGCCTCGACCGACGGCGGCACCGCGGAGATCTCGACCGCGAGCACCTCCGACTCCTCGATCGTCAGCACCGCCCGCAGCCTCATCGGCTCGCCCTACGTCATGGGCGGCACGAGCCCGTCCGGCTTCGACTGCTCCGGCTTCGTCCAGTACGTCTACGACACGGCGGGCAAGGAGCTGCCGCGGACGACCGACCAGCAGCAGGCGGTGGCCACCCCGGTCTCCGACCCGCAGCCCGGCGACATCGTCTTCTTCGGCAACCCTGCGTACCACAACGGGATCTACGCCGGCGACGGCAAGATCATCGACGCGGGCAACTCGAGCACGGGCGTCACCGAGCGCGAGATCTGGACCGACGACGTGTCCTACGGCCGCTTCTGAGCGACCCGATGACGCAGGCCCCCGACCCCACCGGTCGGGGGCCGGCGTCCTGTCGTGAGACACTGACCTTCTACACATGTAGTCGCACCATGAGGAGACCGGCCGTGACCCGCACCCACGCCACCGGGGGCCCGCTCGAGCTCACCCAGGCGGACCTGCTCCCCCTTCGCCCCTGGCGTCGGGCGCACGAGGAGCCCGCCCATCCGTCCTTCGCCCGCTGGGTCGACGACGCTTGGGAGACCATCACGGCACGGCACCACCTCGCCGCCCTGACGTCCGCCGCCCGCGGGCTCGTCGCGAGCGGCGTGGAGGCCGGCGACCGGGTCGCGCTCATGGCCGACACCCGCTACGAGTGGCTGCTGCTCGACGAGGCTGTCTGGGCCGTCGGCGCGGGCACCGTCCCCGTCTACCCCTCCTCCTCGGCCGGGCAGCTCGAGTGGATCCTGCGCGACTCCGGCGCCCGCCTGCTGCTCGTCGGCACGGCCGACCAGGCCGAGACCGCCCGCGGCCTCGGGCTCGACGTCGAGGTGCTCGTCATCGACGAGGACGCCCTCGAGGTCCTCGGCGAGCGCGGTCGGCAGGTGCCCGAAGCGCGCGTCATCGAGCGTCGCGACGCGGTCACCCTCGACGACCTCGCCGGCATCGTCTACACCTCCGGCACCACCGGCCGGCCGAAGGGCGTGGTCCTCACCCACCGTCACCTCGCGGCCGAGGTCGCCGGGTGCCTCGACCATCCCATCGGCTCGGTGGGCCGACCGGGGCGGCGGATCCTCATCTTCCTGCCGATGGCCCACGTCCTCGCCCGATCGGTCGCCTACATCGCCGCCCAGTCCGGCGCGACGGTCGGCTTCTGGGCGGACTTCGGCAGCATCGTCGACAAGCTCGGCTCCTTCCGCCCGCACATGGTCGTCGGCGTGCCGCGCGTCTTCGAAAAGGTCCACGACGGCGTCCGCAGCAAGGCCTCGGGGCAGCGACTGTCCGCCGTCGTCTTCACGAAGGGGGAGCAGGTCGCCCTCGCGTGCAGCCGCGCCGTCGGCGAGGGCGAGGGTCGGCCGAGCCTGCCGCTGCGCCTCGCGCACGCGGTCTTCGACCGACTGCTCTACACCAAGGTCCGCGCCGCGCTCGGCGGCGAGATGGAGTACGTCATCAGCGGTGGCGGGGCGCTCGGCGAGCGCCTCGGGCACTTCTTCCGCGGGGTCGGCGTGCCCGTCCACGAGGGCTACGGCCTCACCGAGACGTGCGCGGCCATCACGGTCAACGGCCCAGGCGTCCAGCGCGTCGGCACGGTCGGGCGGCCGCTGCCCGGCAACGAGGTGCAGGTGACGGACGACGGGGCGATCAGCGTCCGTGGCGCCGTCGTCACCGACGGCTACTGGGGCAACGACGAGGCCACTCGCGAGGCGATCGTCGACGGCTGGTTCGCCACCGGCGACCTCGGCACGCTCGACGACGACGGCTACCTGACGATCACCGGGCGGGCCAAGGAGATCATCGTCACCGCCGGCGGCAAGAACGTCTCCCCGGGCCCCCTCGAGGACGTGCTGCGCACCCACCCCCTCGTCTCCCAGGCCATGGTCGTCGGCGACGGACGCCCCTTCGTTGGCGCGCTCATCACCCTCGACCCCGATTGCGAGCGACCCGCCGACCCGCAGGCCGAGCTCCAGCAGGTCGTCGACGAGGCCAATGCCCTGGTGTCCAGGGCCGAGGGGATCAAGCGCTTCGTGGTCCTCGACGACGACTTCACCGAGGAGAGCGGCGAGCTCACAGCGACGCAAAAGCTCAAGCGGCACGTCATCACCCAGCAGCGCGCCGACGTGATCGAGGGGCTCTACCGGCGCTGACCGCCCTCGGCGAGAGATGAGCAGCAGCGGCTGCTGAGGCAGCGCACCTGCCGCCGTCGGTGGCGGCTGGCAGGCTGGGCCCATGGACGAGACTCAGGAGGGGCACCACCAGCACCCAGACGATGGGACGCACTTCGACGACAAGGCGGCGACCTGGGACGACGACCCGGACAAGCAGCGGCAGTCCGGTGAGGTGGCGGCGGCGATCGCGGCGAGGGTCCCCCTTCGCCCGCGCGTCCGGCTCCTCGAGTACGGCGCCGGCACCGCGCTGGTGACAACGGCGCTGCTGCCGCACCTGCCGGAGGCCGAGGTGACGCTCGTCGACAGCTCCTCGGGGATGCGGCGGGTGCTCGCCGACAAGGTCGCCGACGGCAGGCTGCCCTCGCCGACACGCGTGTGGGGCCTCGACCTCGAGGCCCAGCCGGTGCCTCCGGAGCGCTTCGACCTCGTCGTCACCTCCAACGTCCTGCACCACGTCGGTGAGCTCGACCGGGTCCTCTCGGGCTTCGCCGAGCTCCTCGACAGCGGTGGGCACGTCGGGGTGGCCGACCTCGACCGCGAGGACGGCAGCTTCCACGACCACGACTTCGGCGGGCACCACGGCTTCGACCGCAGCGAGGTCGCCGCGCGGCTCGAGTCCGCGGGCTTCGCCGACGTGACCGTCGGCGACGCTGGCCGGGTCGTCAAGGGAGGCCGCGGGTACCCGGTCTTCCTCGCGGTCGGCCGACGCCCATGACCCGGCTCGTCACCGACGCGGAGCGGCGCGCCCGCCTCGCTACGCGGCAGGCGCTCCACCCCGAGCACCGGGCCGACGACGTCGTGGGTGCAGCCCGGGCGGTCGTCTGCCTGCACGCGACGGAGGCGGCCACCGTGCACCTCGCGGTGGGGGCACGGACGACGGGGGTCACCCCCTCCGACGTCGAGGGGGCCCTCTACGACGACCGCAGCATCGTCAAGCAGCTGGCGATGCGCCGCACGCTCTTCGCCTTCCCCCGCGACCTGCTGCCCGCCGCGCTCGCCGTCGCCCGCGGCCGGATCGCGTCCGAGCAGCACCGGCTCGTCTCGCGCGACGCCGCCCGCCACGGCATCGCCGACGACGGCGTGGCCTGGCTCGCGACCGCGGGCGCGGCAGTCGAGCGGCGGTTGGCCGGTGGCGAGGCGCTCACGGCCGCCACGCTGCGCGCCCAGCTGCCCGAGCTCACCGGCGCCATCACGGTCAACGAGGGCAAGCGCTACGGCGGCACCTTCAACCTCGCACCCCGCGTGCTCACCTGGCTCGGCGCCGAAGGGCGGATCACCCGCGGGCCCAATGCCGGCCACTGGCGCCTGTCGAAGCCCGCGTGGACCCTCATGGCCGCGTGGCTCGGGGAGGAGCCCAGCGTCCCGGACCTCGCTGCCGGCTACGCCGAGCTGGTCCGGCGGTGGCTGGAGCAGTACGGCCCGGGCACGCTCGACGACGTCCAGTGGTGGCTCGGCGCGACGAAGGGAGCGACCCGCACCGCCCTCGAGGACGTCGGCGCGGTCGAGGTCGACCTCGAGGGCGGCCGCACCGGGTGGCTCCTGCCGGACGACCTCGACCCGGTCGACGAGGTCGGGCCGTGGGCCGCGCTGCTGCCGACCCTCGACCCGACGACGATGGGGTGGAAGCGCCGCGACTGGTACCTCGACCCCGCCCACCGCGACCTGCTCTTCGACAGCAAGGGCAACGGCGGCACGACCGCGTGGTGGCAGGGGCGGATCGTCGGCGCCTGGGTCCAGGACGACGACGGGGTCGTCTCGGTCGTCGAGTGCCCGGGCACCGACCTCCCCGGCGAAGGGAGGTCCGCCCTCGCCGCCGAGGCGGCACGGCTCACCGCCTGGCTCGACGGGGTGCGGATCACCAACGTCTACTCGTCCCGCCTCATGAAGGGCGAGCCCCTGCCCTGATCGGCTCCCGACCCGCCACAGGAGGGCCACAGGGAGCCCACAGCACCGCCACGGCGCGAGCCGCGAGTGTTGCTCGTGCAGCGACCACCACGTCAGGAGCCGACCATGACCCGCCAGCAGCGCACCCGCCCCACCTACGAGGGCCGCGCCCTCCCCCGCCCTGACGACGAGCTCGTCGACCAGGGCGCCGGATTTGACGTCGCGACCCTGCTCACGCGCCGTCGGGCGCTCGGCGTCCTCGGGCTCGGACTCGGCTCGGCGGCGCTCGCCGCGTGCGGTGCCGACGGATCGGGCTCGTCGACGAGCAGCGCCACCTCGGGGTCCGCGACGAGCAGCGCCACCTCGGGGTCCGCGACGAGCAGCGCCGGCTCGTCGACGGAGATCCCCGAGGAGACCAACGGCCCCTACCCCGCCGACGGCACCGTCGACGACGTCAACGTCCTCTCCGAGTCGGGCATCGTCCGGCAGGACATCACGACGAGCCTCGACGACGGTGAGCGCGTCGACGGCGTCCCGCTGACGATGGACTTCACCGTCACGGACATGGCGCAGGGGGCTCCCTTCGCCGGGGCGGCCGTCTACATCTGGCACTGCGACGCGCAGGGCCGCTACTCGATGTACACCCAGGGCGTCGAGGACCAGACCTGGCTGCGCGGGGTGCAGGTCGCCGACGACGACGGCCGGGTGAGCTTCACGACCATCGTGCCGGGCTGCTACTCCGGTCGGTGGCCGCACATCCACCTCGAGGTCTACCCCGACGTCGACTCCGCGACCGACGTCGACAACGTCATCGCGACCTCGCAGGTCGCCTTCCCGCAGGACATGCTCACCCAGGTCTACGCCCGCGACGAGTACGACGGGTCGACCCGCAACCTCGAGGGCGTCGGTTCGGTCGAGGACGACGGGATCTTCGCCGACAGCCTCGACCAGCAGCTGGCCACGATCACCGGGAGCGTCTCGAAGGGGTACACCGCCAGCCTGGCGGTCCACGTCGACACGACGACCGAGCCCAGCGCGGGTGGCGGCATGGGCGGTGGCGGCCAGCCGCCCTCGCAGGGCTGACGCCGGGCAGACTGGGCGCATGAGCGACGTCGACGACGCCTACGCCCAGGCCACCGGGGCCGACCAGCCGCAGGACGAGGCGGTCGCGCTCGCCCACCGCCTGCTCGACCTCGCGCGGGCCGGCGACGTGGACGGCCTCGTGCCCTACCTCGATGCCGGCGCCCCGGTCGACCTGGCCGACGAGGCGGGCAACACCCTGCTCATGCTCGCCGCCTACCACGGGCAGGCGAGCCTGGTGGGCGAGCTCGCCCGTCGCGGCGCCGACGTCGACGCCCTCAACGCGCGCGGTCAGTCACCCCTGGCCGGCGCGGTCTTCAAGGGCGAGGTCGAGGTCGTGACCGCACTGCTCGAGCGCGGCGCCGACCTCGACGCCGGAGCGCCCTCGGCGCGGGCGACGGCCCTGGCCTTCGGCCGGACCGACCTGCTCCCCGGCCGCTGAGACGACACCGGCACCGTATGCGTGCCGCCCCGTGGGATGTCTAGGGCTGCTCGGGCACGAGGGCGACGAGCCCGCCGGTCACGCCCACGAGCATCGAGCCGTCCGGGCCGACGTACGTCGCGGCGTAGTGGTTGTTGACCATCGAGCCGGTGCCCGCGAGGCGACGCCACATGATCTCGCCGGTCGTCGCGTCGACCGCGGTGAAGTACCAGGCGTCGATGCCGGCGGCCGACTCCTCCTTGGTGTACGTCGCGATGACGCCGGACGCGGTCCCCTTGGAGACCGTCGACGGGATGCGGATCTCGTCGTTGGCCCACACGACCTCGCAGCCGTCGTCGGTGACGTCGATGCGGGTCAGACCCGGCTGGGTCGACCGGCCGAAGGTCGCGTCGAAGAGGTTGTACCCGTAGTTGCTCTCGACGAAGAGGGACCGGCCGATGGCGATGAGCGAGTTGTCACCGGCGCTGCGGTCCGGCGCGAAGACCGGCACGCGGCAGACCTCCTTGTCCCCCGCCCCGGCGGAGGTGTCGTAGACGACGACGTGCATGCGCGGGTCGGCGTTGTCGGTGATGGCCACGTGCCGCTCGCCGGCCATGAGCGTGGGAGTCGTGCCCGAGGCCCGACTCGTCTGCCCCGGCTTGCGCCGCGACCCCGCGTCGTAGGTCTGCTCCCAGACGACGCGCGGTGTGCCGGTCTCCCCGCTCAGGGCGACGAGCTCGCGGGAGGTGACGACCCAGGCCCGGCCGTCGGCGCCGACGGCGAAGGAGTTTTCGATGTCCGCCGCCTCGAACCGGGTCCACCCGGCGCGCCCGGTCTCGGGGTCGAGGAGACCGACCGAGCCGAGCTGCCCGACGACCCAGATCCGCCCGTCGGTGCCGGGCACGGCGGAGTTGATGCCCTCGCCGTCGGCAAGACCGTCGCTGATGTCGAACTCGTCCACGGGCGCGATCTGCGGGTCGCCCGCGTCGTCGGCGACCCGCCACCGGGTGATCCGACCGTCGGAGGTCGGCAGGACGACGCGCTGGTCGGCGTCGAGGACGGCGTAGCCGCCTCCCGCGAAGTTCGTCGCGAAGTCGGCCCGGAAGGGCCGGTCGGCCACGTGCTCGCGGGCGAGCACGTCGAGGGTGTCGGGGTCGAGCACGTTGAGCGTCACGCGGGTGGCGTTGACGCAGACCGCGACGAGGCGCTCGTGCTCGTCGCGCAGGACCGAGGCGCACACCCCGCCGAGGTGACGTCGGATGACCTTGGCCTGCCGCGGGTCGAGGACGTCGCGGTCGGTGTAGGCGTCGGTCATCGCGGCGTCGCCGTGGATGTTGCTGTCGGGGTTGGGCGCGAGCTGCGGTGACTGCTCGGCCGGCTCACCCTCGAGCTCGCCCTGCGGGGTGACCCGGTCGACGTCGAGGTCGGTGCTCAGGGCACTCGACAGCGGCCCGACGGGGATCGTGCGGCTGCTCGCCCCGAGCGCGGCGAGCGCGAGGACCCAGACGGTGAGCAGGGCGACGGTGACCCGACCGGCGCGGGAGCGGCCGAGGTCGCGGGTGCTCTCGGCGCGCGAACGCCAGAGCACGAGGAGGGTCGCCGCGGCGACGACCGCGAGCGGGATGCCGTGGACGATCGGGGCCGCGGTGGTCATGCCGCGCTGGCCGGGCGCGAGGGCCACGACGAGGGCGACGACCGAGAGCACGGCGGCGGCCCGCCGCGAGCCGGGGGTGCGCCGGTGCAGGGCGACGGCCACCGCGACCATGGCGACGGGCAGCAGCGCCACGACGAAGGGGAGGCCCAACGCGATCGTCGTCGGCAGGTCTGCACGCCGCCCCTGGGCCCCGACGGCCCGCGGCGAGGTGAGCAGGTTGTCGATCGTCGCGATCGGCGAGGCCACGAGCAGTGCCTGCAGGCCGATCAGGGCTTGGAGGAGTAGGGTCCGGGAGCGCATGCGCCCCATTGTAGCGTGAACCCGGGCGGCTCAGGCGGTGCCGGACCGGTCCGTGAGCAACCACCCAGCGGTGATCGACAGCCAGGCGTCGTCGCCGTCGCGCAGACGACGCAGCACGTCGTCGACCTCGGGCAGATCGAGGGCGGCGAGGGCCTCGACGGCGGGCAGCACGACCTCCTTGTCGTCCGTCGCCACGACGTGGAAGAGCTCCGGGGCGGCCGGGCGGGCCGCGGGGTCGCCGATACCCAGGAGCGCCTCGGCGGCGTGCCGGCGCACGGAGCTGTCGGGGTCGGACAGGCGGCCGGCGAGGCCCTCGACCGCGGCCTCTCCGGCCTGCTCGAGGGCGCGGGTCAGCTCGCGGCGACGGAACTCCTCCTCCACCCCCAGGGCGTCGACGAGTGCGGTGACGGCGCCCGGGGTGCCGATGCGGCCCAGCGCCCACCACGCCTTGGCCGCGACCGCGTCGTCCTCGTCGTCGGCCAGGGGAAGGATCTCGGCGACCGACTCGGGCCGGCGGATCTTGCTCAGGGCGTGGAGCACCTGGACCCGGCCGGGCCCCTCGGCGAGGGAGTCGTCGCGCAGCGCCTCGACGAGCAACGGGTAGGTGGAGGTGTGCCGGGTGACGACGGCCCAGGTCAGGGTCTCGCGGACGTAGAAGTCCGGCTCGGTGACGAGCAGTCGCACGAGGTCGGCGGCCACCGTCTCGTCCGCGTGGGTGCCGAGCCACAGCGCGGCGCGCTGCCGCACCGAGGGGTCGTCGTGCCGCGCCGCCTGCAGGGCCTGGTCGAAGGGAGTGCCGCTCACGTCGACCGACGCTACCGGCTCGGCGCTACTCGACCGACATCTCCTCGTACGTCACCGTCCACTGCTCGTCACCGGCGGTGAAGGTGACGGGCTCTCCCTTCGTCACGGTGACGTGGGAGACCTCGGCACCGTCGGAGGTCACCGGCTCGCTCGTCGTGACGGTCGCCGTGTCCCCCTCGACGGTCTCGACGGTGAGGGTGAGCGGCTCGTCACCTGCGCCGAGGTCCACGCTCTGGCCCTCCACGGCGAGGAGCTTGACCGGGTCGCCGCCGGCGCCGGGCTCGATGCGCAGGCGGAAGGGGTACCCGCTCGTCCCGCCCTCGTCCGGCTCGGCGCCGCCGCACGCGGTGAGGGCGAGCAGCAGCATGACGGCGACCAGGGCGAAGGGAGTGCGAGACATGACGGGAGCCTCCTGTCGGCGGGGTGGGCACGACCATCTTCGCCGACGCTCCGGTCCGCCGCAGCGGGGAGTGCTCCCCTGGGCAGGCGGGGTCGGCGCGCCCTAGTTTGGGACGCGACGACGACCACCGGGAGACACGATGGACCACGACACCGAGGCCGGGGCGCAGACCTTCGGCGACCTCGTCAGGGACTACGTACGACACCCTGACGACGAGCGACTGCACGCGCTGCGCAAGGCGGTCACCCGCTCGAGCAGCTTCGACCCGGACCTCGAGCTGCACTCGGCGATGGCGCCGCTGCTGCGCCGCGGCGACCACGTGGCCGTCGTCACGGGCATCACCGAGCAGATGCCAGGTGCGGCGCTCAACCCGTCGGCGCACCGGCTGCTGTCCTTCGCGCTCGCGGCGCTCGGCGAGCACGCCGCCTCCGAGCGCGAGGCCCGGATGTCGCGGCTGTCGGTGTCGAGCGTGCTCGCCACCGGCGACGGCTCCCACGAGCGCCCGTGGTCGGTCCTGCGGGTCGCCGACGAGTACGACATCCTGCGCACCCGCAAGGTCCGCGTCGGCAGCCAGTCGACCCGTCGTGAGGAGGGGCGCGTCCTCGACCGCCACGAGAGCCCCGACGGGCAGGTCACGTGGTTCGTCCTCGACCCGGCGGGCGCCAGATGAGCCCAGTCAGCCACGGCGCCGACGCCGCACGCCTGCACGAGATCGCCCGGTCGCTGCAGCGGTCGAGCAGCGACCTCGACGGGCTGGTGACGTCCGGGCACGCCTTATCCCGGGTCCTCGCCGAGGTGTGGTCCGGCCCCGACTGCGAACACTTCATCGGGTCGGACTGGCCCGCGGCTGCCCAAGGGCTGGAGCGGGCCGCCCGCACGCTCGAAGAGGCCTCCTCGATCGCCGAGCGCAATGCGGGCGAGCAGGAGGACGGCAGCGCAGGGACTGGCGGCGGCAGCGGCGTGCCCGCGGACCCACCGCCCCGGGGCTCGGGCCCCGGAGGCGCAGCCGACGAGGGGCAGTCGCGCGACCCCGAGGAGTACGGCGACCTGCCGCCCGAGGTCCGCGAGGCCTGGGAGGGCTACAGCGAGGACGAGCGGCGCGCGATCGTCGAGCAGATCATCAAGGAGCGCGCCGAGCACTACGGCACGGGGATGCCGGACATCAACTGGGACGAGGACATGAGCGGCAACGGCGCCTGGCTCGAGGACTGGTGGTTTGCCAACGAGGTCTACATCAACCCCAACATCCTCGACGACCCGATGATCCTGCACACCGTCTACCACGAGATGCGGCACGCGGCCCAGCACCAGGCGATCGACGACGCCGACACCTTCTGGTGGTGGGAGGACCCGGAGTACCACCACGGGATGACGCCGGAGGAGGTCCAGGAGTGGGAGGACAACTTCGGGGACTACGAGTCCGCCCCGAGCGAGGAGGACTGGGAGGAGGGCCCGGAGGCGGCGCAGGAGCAGTACGACCGGTACTTCGAGCAGCCCGTCGAGGTCGACGCTCGTGAGGAGGGCGCGGAGTTCGTCGAGGGGATGACCCCGGAGGAGCTCGAGCGGCTGCTCGAGGCGTCGAAGTAGGCTCCGACCCCGCTCAGTGGGCGGCGCCGGTGATGTCGGTCCCCCGCGGGGTGAGGACGAAGACCGTGGCGGCGACGGTCAGCATGAGCAGGCCCCCGGCGACGCCGGCGACCTGGAGCGAGGCGGTGAAGGCCTCGCCCGCGTCGGCAGCCAGGCGGGGCAGACCGAGCTCGTCGGCGGTCGCCACGGCCGCGCCGAGAGACTCCTCGGCGTGCCGGGCGGCCTCGGGGCCGGCCTGCTGGAGCGCCGCGGAGTCCTGCAGGTGCGTGCGGTAGACGAGCGCCGAGACGCTGCCGAGGACCGCGACGCCGAGGGTGCCGCCGAGCTCGTAGGAGGTCTCCTCGAGGGCGCCGGCGTTGCCGGCCTTGTCCTCGGGCGAGCCCATCATGACCATCGCCGAGGCGATGGCGAGCGACCCGGTGCCGGCACCGACGAGCAGCATGGCGGTGAGCACGAGCGGGTAGGTCACCTCGTCGGGCCCCAGCCCGACGGCGAGCAGACCGATCCCGGCCAGCCCCAGTCCCGAGGCGAGCACCGTCCGGGCCCCGACGACCCGCGCCAGCGGCGGCGCGGCGAGCGAGGCGACCGCACCGGCGAGCGCGACGGGGATGAGCTTGATGCCGGACTCGATGGGGCTGGCGCCCTCGACGAGCTGCAACCACTGGGTGAGCAGGAGCATGGCGGCGAGCATAGCGAAGGTGGTGCCGAGCGCCGCGATGATGCCGGCGGAGAAGGGCCGGCTGCGGAAGAGACCGACGTCGAGCAGCGGGGAGTCGCTGCGCAGGCAGCGCCGGACGAAGACGGTGAGCGCGCCGACGCCGATCGCCAGGGCCAGCAGGGCCGGCGGGTGGGTGAAGCTCGCCTCCTTGCCGAAGGACTTCACCGACCAGACGAAGGCGACCATGCCGACGAGGGCGAGCACGGCGGCCGTGACGTCCCACCGTCCGGCGCCCTCGACCCGGGACTCGGGCAGCACGACCAGGCCGGCGATGATCGCCGCGACCATCAGCGGCACGTTGACGAGGAAGGCCGCGTGCCAGGAGAAGTGCTCGAGGAGGAATCCGCCGACCAGCGGCCCGACCGCCGCCCCGAGACCGGAGACCGCAGCCCAGATGCTCAGCGCCGTGGCCCGCTGGGCGGCGTCGGTGAAGATCACCCGGATGAGCGAGAGCGTGTTGGGCATGATCATCGCGCCGCCGATGCCGAGCAGGGCGCGCAGGACGATGACCGCCTCGGCCGTGTCGGCGACGAGGACGAGCAGCGAGCTGACGAGGAAGATCGCGTAGCCGAGCAGCAGCATGCGCCGCCGGCCCCATCGGTCGGCGACCGCCGCCCACGGGACGAGGAGCCCGGCGAGGACGAGGGAGTAGACGTCGACGATCCACAGCTGCTGGTTGGCCGTGGGTCGCAGCTCGGCCGCCATGTCCGGCAGCGCGATGTTGAGGATCGTCATGTCCATCGTGATGACGAGCAGGCTCGCGCTGAGGACGGCGACCGCCGCCCAGGCGCGGCGGGTCGACACCTGGGTGGAGGCGGCGGTCGAGGTGGGGGTCGTGGTCATCGGGGGTCACTCCCTTCGGTCGTGGTGGTGGCTGTGGTGGGGGCGGACATGAGGGCGCGGAAGACCCGGGCGAGGGTCTCGGCGGAGACGGGCTCGTCGTGCAGCCCGGCGTGGAGGGTGGCGCCGTCGAGGTAGAGGCCGATCGCCTCGGCGACGTAGGGGTCGAGGTGACGGGCGAGGATCTCGACGAGCCGGTCGGTCCAGCGCAGCGCGAGCTCGCGCAGTCTCGGGTCGTCGCCGAGCCCGGAGTGGACGAGCTCGAGGTCGGCGCGCACCGCCCGCTCGTCGCTGAGGAAGGCGTGCATCTCCTGCGCCAGTCGCTCGGGGGCGTCGTCGAGCGGCAGCAGCTGCGCCTCGACTTCGGCCAGGCCCGCGTCGATGAGGTCGGAGAGCGACTGCAGGGCCAGCTCGCGCAGCTCGTCGAGGGAGGAGAAGTACTGCGTCGTCGAGCCGAGCGAGACCCCGGCGCGGGCCGCGACGGCGCGGTGGGTGAGCGAGGAGGCGCCGCCCTCGACGATCAGCTCTGCGGCCGCATCGATGATCGCGCGGCGCCGCCCCTCGGGGTCGCGCCGCCCCGGAGCCGGCCGGTCCTGCGTGGAGCCCACGGCCCCTCCCTTCGTTGTTGTACATCCGTACATGTACATGTGTACAGGATCGAAGGGGGGAAACGCCACCCCGGTGCTCGTCGCCGACGACGAGGACCACGAGCTCGTGGTCGAGGTGACCTTCGACGGGCTGACCCAGCGACTCGACGTGGCCACCGGGGAGCTCGACCGCGGTGCGGCCGAGGGGCTCTCCGCCCGGCCCCAGCGGATCGACTCACCGTGCCCCGACGCCCGGCCTTGCCAGCTGCAGACGGGCTGCGCG
Source organism: Janibacter sp. RAF52 (assembly GCF_052114035.1). Taxonomy (NCBI): domain Bacteria; kingdom Bacillati; phylum Actinomycetota; class Actinomycetes; order Micrococcales; family Intrasporangiaceae; genus Janibacter; species Janibacter sp. RAF52. The sequence goes on from NZ_JBFRDY010000005.1 coordinate 192,627, forward strand.
TGGCGCCCTCACGCCGACCGCGCCACCCGGTCGGCACCACCGCTGCCCTGCGGATCCCGACCTAGGCTGGCCACATGCACCGGATCTTCACGACCGCCGTCGCCGACGTCTACCCGCACTACGTCACCAAGGTGGCGAAGAAGGGGCGCACCCAGGACGAGCTCGACGAGGTCATCCGGTGGCTCACCGGCTACGACCAGCTGGCTCTCGAGCGGCACCTGGCCGAGGGGACGACCTTCGAGGACTTCTTCGACCAGGCGCAACTCAACCCGGCCTCCGAGCTCATCACCGGATCGGTGTGCGGGGTCAAGGTGCAGGAGGTCGAGGACCCGCTGATGCGCCGGATCCGCTACCTCGACAAGCTCGTCGACGAGCTGGCCAAGGGCAAGGCGATGGACAAGGTGCTGCGCGCCTGACCCTGCCCCGTATTTCCCTAGGGAAATACGGACCCCGCGCGCATTTGCCGAGGACAATACGGACTGGTGGGTCCCCGACGTCGGAGGCGATCTCGTGCCCCCACCGACAGGTGAGCCCCTGCAGGGGGGTGGCTCACCCGTCGGGCTCGAGGAGGGCGCGGATGTCGGCAGCGGTGATCGCCCCGGACAGCTCGCCGCCGTCGTCGACGACCCGCTGGAAGAGATCTCGCTTGCGCTCCTGCAGCTCGACGACCTTGTCCTCGATCGTGCCGGTCGACACGAGGCGGTAGACCATGACCGGCTTGTCCTGCCCGATGCGGTGGGCCCGGTCGATGGCCTGCGCCTCGGCGGCGGGGTTCCACCACGGGTCGAGGACGAAGACGTAGTCGGCCTCGGTGAGGGTCAGGCCGACACCGCCGGCCTTGAGGCTGATGAGGAAGGCGGTCTGCTCACCCTGCTTGAATGCGTCGATGACGCTCGCGCGGTCGGTCGTCGCCCCGTCGAGATAGCTCGTCGTGATGCCCTCGCCCTCGAGCCGCTCGCGCACGATCGCGAGGAAGCCCGTGAACTGGCTGAAGACGAGTGCACGGTGGCCCTCCACGGCCAGCTCGCCCAGGTGCTCGACGAGCACGTCGAGCTTGGCCGAGATGCCCTGGCCGCGGCGCTCGCCGTCGACGAGACCGGGGTCGAGGCTCAGCTGCCGCAGCCGAGTCAGCGAGGCAAGGATCGCCACGCGGTTGGCGTCGGGGTCGTCGAGCAGCCCGAGCACCCGCTTGCGCTCGCGCTGCAGGTGTCGGTCGTAGATGCGCCGGTGGGTCGAGGAGAGCTCCACCGGGAGAACCTGAATCTGCTTGGGCGGCAGGTCGATCGCCACCTCCTCCTTGGTCCGACGCAGCATGAGCGGGCGGATCCTGCGGCGCAGCCGGTCGAGGAGCTCGGGCTGCTCGCCGGACTCGATGGGCTTGCGGTAGAGGTCGCCGAAGCGGTCCCGACGCGGGTAGAGCCCGGGCGCGGCGAGCGCAAAGAGGGACCACAAGTCCATGAGCGAGTTCTCGAGCGGGGTGCCGGTCACCGCGAGGACGAAGGGGGCGGACAGCCGCCTCAGGGCCTGATGGGTCTTGGAGCGGTCGTTCTTGACGAACTGCGCCTCGTCGAGGATCACGCCACGCCAGCCGACCTCGGCGAACTCCGCGGCGTCGATGCGCAGCACCGCATAGGAGGTGACGACGAGGTGGGCGCCGTCGACCGCCTCGGCGACGGACTCGCCGCGGCGGCGGTGGGTGTGCGGCAGGGTGCGCACGACGAGGTCGGGGACGAACTTCGCGGCCTCGCTGGCCCACGTGCCGACGACGCTCGTGGGGGCGACGACGAGCACCGGCCGGTCGAGCTCGCCCGCCTCGTGGGCGCGGGCGAGCAGTGCCAGGGTCTGCACGGTCTTGCCCAGGCCCATGTCGTCGGCGAGGACGCCCCCGAGACCGGCGTCCCAGAGCGTGCTCAGCCAGTGATAGCCCTCGAGCTGGTAGGGCCGCAGGGTCGCCTGCAGGGAGGCCGGCGCCTCGGGCACCGGGCGGCTGTCGATCTCGCGGAGGGTCTCGACACCCGAGCGCCAGGCGTGCTCGACCTCGACGTCGGCGATCGCCGCGAGCTCGTCAAAGAGGTCGACCTGGTAGCGGCTCAGCCGCACCTCGCCCGCCTCCGGCTCGACGAGTGCCCGCGCCTCCTCGATGAGCGCCCGCAGATCGTCGAGGACCGGGTGGCCGAGCCGGAACCACTCACCGGTCTCGAGCTGCATGATCTCGTCGCCGGCGACGAGCGCGGCGAAGAGCGGCTCGAAGGGGACCTCGACGTCGCCGACGGTGACGCGCACGTGCAGGTCGAGCCAGTCGGAGCCGCCGTCGTCACTCGCCGGGTGGAGGGACACATCGGGCTCGGCGTCCAGCTCCTCGAAGCTCGACACGTCGTCGTCGACGACCACGATGCAGCGCGGGTCGTCGTCGAGCCGCGGCACGACCTCGGTGAGGGCGAGAACCGCCGCGGGCCCGTGGAGCCGCATCGGCGAGCGCAGTCGCCAGCCGTGCTGAGACCGGATCCTCGCGCCCGGCAGGTCGGCGAGCGCCTCGAGGCCCTCCAGCAGGGCGCGCTCGGCCCGCCGATCGCGAGGGAGCGACCCCTGCTCGTCGGCACCGACGACATGGGTGTGCCCTCCCGCCGTGTAGGCGAAGCCCAGGTCGAGCAGCACGCCGTGGCCGTCACGACGCACGTGGACGTACAGCTGCGGCGGCTCGGGCTGCGGCAGGTCGACGCTGTCGTCGGAGGAGATCACGGTGACCCGCTCCCGCAGCCGGGGGAGGAAGAGGGCGACGAAGCGCTCGACATCTGCCTCGGGCACGACGATGTCACGGCCGGCGACCAGCTCACCCAGCTCGGGTGTCAGATCCGCACTGAAGCGCGCCAGCCGCACCCGCTCGCCGTCGTCGCCCGCCTCGGTCCAGACGACTCCGTGCGCCGGCTCGCCGACGAGCTGGAGATCACCGGCGTCCGGGCCGGCACCGTCGATCGAAGGGCGCAGCAGGAGCCCCTCGTGGACGGCCGTCACGTCGAGGACCACCTCGACCGCCTCGTCGAGCATCTCGACCTCATCGCCGGCCTCGCTCGCGATGAGCGCGACGCCCGCGTCGCGCACCCGCCGCAGTGCCGTCCAGACATCGGGCCCGAGCACGTCGAGGTGGACGTCGCCGCCCGACCCGTAGGAGTAGCGGCGGGCGCCGGTGCGCGCCTCGTGGAGGGTGAAGAGGGAGGTGAGAGCACTGCGGTGGTCCTCGCGGACCGCCGCCGCGGTGAAGGAGTTGGGCTGGAGGAGCTCGCTCCACGAGTACTTCTTCGCCCAGTGGCCCGCCTTGGTGCGGCGGGTCGGACGCACCCGCACGCGTGGTGCGCGCTCACGCCCCCACGTGTGCACCGGTGACTGGACCCGCTCGACGACGAGCGCGACGGGAGACCCCTGGTCCAGCGACTCCGGTGGCGGCTCGGTGGTGAGGGAGGCCAGCGCGTCCTCCCACGGTCGGCTCGGCTCGACCTGCTGGATGCCCCCGAGAGCGTCGCGGACGCTGAGCACGACGGCCACCGCGTGCTTGCAGTCGTGCGCCACGGGGCAGCTGCAGCGCGCGCCCCACTCGACGACGGCGTCGGCCGGGTCCCCGCGCAGGGAGACGATCGTCTGGTAGGCCTCGCGCCCCGAGCCGGACACCCGGGCCACGAGGACCCGGCCACGGTTGAGCGTGGCGACCTGCTGCACCATGCCGCTCTCGGCGTAGTCGACGCCCCGCTCGAAGGACCCCGGGTCGGTCGCCTCGACGATGGCGACATCGCTCAGCCCGCGCACCCACGCGGCGTCGTCGACGTCCCAGACCACGGGTCAGCCCCGTTGCGAGGGCGAAGGGAGGATCGGCATGTCCCCACCGTAGGCCGCTCCCCCGTCACTGCCCGACGACGACCACCGGCTGTGGACGCCCGGCCACCACGCATCCGGTCTGTGGACGGCTGCTCGGGCTGCGGCCCCCTTCGGCCCGTCAGGCCCCGACGTAGCGCGCCGTCACCGCGTCGACGAAGTCGTCGGGACCGCGCGGCCGCGCGTCCCGCCACCAGGCCAGCCGCACGGGAATCCTGCGGACCGTCGGCCACCGGGCGGTAGACGACGCCCGGCCCGGGTCGTGGTCGGCGGTCGCCGACGCCGTGATGCCGACGCAGCGCAGCCCACGCATAACCCATCCGCAGGCGGCCGTGACGACTGCGGACGTAGGTGGTGAAGCGGTCGGCCTCGGCCAGCACGCGGCGCGCCTCCGGCAGCATCTGTTGAGCGTCGCCGGCATGACGATCCACAAGACGACGAAGGAAGCGGGCTCCCCCTTCGCCTCGACCAGCGCGTCGGCGCACGCCGACGGCTACCCGACCGGGGTCGCCCTCCCGAGGTCGGCAAGCTCGGAGAGCGGCCGGCCGCACCCCACCGCCACCGCAGGGGCGCCGCGAGCGAAGGGGGCAGTGGGCAGGGGGGCCGGCCAGCCCGAATGCCCGCACCCCTGCATTGCCGTTGGGCAATGCGGCTTCCCCCGCCCAACTCCGCACGACCTGAAGGAAATGCGATCTCACGGGCCCCCAACTCAGGGCCGCGGGGGCGTGCCGCAGCGCCCGACCGCGGGGTCGGGCGCGGGGCGGGGTGGCTACAGGTGCCAGGTCACCCCGCCGTCACGGACCGTGCACGCCAGCTCCTGCTGGTGCACGCGGGTGTGGTGCCGCTCGCACAGCAACGCCGCATTGCCGATGTCGGTGCGCCCACCCAGAGACCAGTACCGCACGTGGTGCGCATCGGTCCAGTGCGCGGGCATCGTGCACCCCGGGAAGGTGCACCCCCCGTCCCGCAACCAGAGCAACCGCTTCTGCCCAAGGGTGAAGAACCTGGTCGCGCGCCCCAGCTCGAGCGGCTCACCACCACTGCCGAGCATCACCGGGATCACCCCGGCCTCGCAGGCCAGCTTGCGCACGCTCGACGGCGAGAGCACCGCCCCTGAGGCCGTGACCCCGCCGGCGTGACCGCCACCGGCCACACCACCAGCACCCAACTGCCCTGCGACACCGCTGCCGCCGACCCCCTGAGACCCGCAGACTCCGCACGTGCTGTCCGTGGCCATCAGCAGCGAGGACATCGCGATGGTCACCATCACCTGCGCCTTGTCACTCGTGCCCACCTCACCCGGGCTGGACACCCCACGACCCACGATGGACACCAGGGCGTCCGCGCGACGCCGCGCCGCAGGCCGCGGGTCACGCTCGCCGTCAGGGCCGGGGACCGGCTTCGACAACCCCGCCACCGCCGCGTCGATGATCGCCGCGCCCTCCGCATCGAGCACCAGCTTGTAACGCGTCAGCCCGCTGGCATCGGTGTGGCTCGTCAACGACCGCGCCGACCGCGCCCGCTCGTCATCCGCCGCCAGATCCCTGGCCGGGCTCAACATCCGCGTCGTCTGGGTGATCGCCGCCGCCAGCTTGCGCTCGTCGAGCCCCGGAACCCGACCCGAGACGCGCCCACCCGGGCCGGTGCGCACGACCTCGTCGCGGGCCGCACCGAGCAGGACCCCCAGATCCGCCTCGAGGAGCTCGGGGTCGGCAACCCGACACATCCCCTCGTGGAAGCGCACCAGCTGATCGGCCTTGCCCAGCGGCAGGTGGCCACCTTCGAGATCGGCGAGCACCCCGGCGAGGCCGGCCGGCGGCGGCCGATCGCCCCACTCCTCTGCTTCTGGCTGCACCTCGCCGGCCACCTGCTCAGGTGCGTCCGGACGAAGGGGGACGCTGCCCCCTTCGTCGTGCGTGCGGTCGACGAGCGCGGCTCCGGCCCGCAGACCTGCCCTGGCCACCCGCACCACAGACGTCACGTGGCGCACCGCCGGCCGCGGAGCGGACCGACCCTCGCTCACCCCGACCCAGTCGGTCTCCGACCACGACTCACGCTCCGGAACACCCCGCGCGATGCCCTCGCGCACCAACGCCACCTCGGCCGCCTCGAGCACCGCCCTCGCCCGACCGATCGCAGCCAGACCCTCCGCCAGCTCCTCCTCCGGTGCCTGCCACAGGTCCGGCATCTCCAGGGCAGCGATCGTCAGGGCTCGCACCGAGTCCCGCAGACCCGACACAAGCCCCAGACCCTCCCACTGCGTCGCCACTGACATGCTTCGATCATATGTTCGACATGGGGTCGCCGGGAACCCCCTCAACCCCTGTTGATTCAACGGATTCTCATGGACCGGCTGTGGACAACCGCCGGCTGGGAACATACCCATATGGGGTATACTCGTTGGGCATGAGCACCGCCCAACCGGACCACGACATGCACGAGGACCTGCACCACGAGCACGCCGAGCACGACACCCATGCCGGGCACGGTGGGCACGGCGACCACGGTGGGCACGCGGGGCACGGCGACCACGTCGCGCAGTTCCGCCGACTCTTCTGGATCATGCTCGTGCTGGCCGTCCCGGTCGTCGGCTTCGACCCGATGTTTGCCGACCTCGTCGGCTACGACCTGCCGCACCACGGCTGGACGACGTGGATCGCACCGTTCGTGGGCACCGTGATGTACGCGTGGGGCGGACGCCCCTTCCTCACCGGCGCCGTCGACGAGATCCGCTCTCGCAGGCCCGGGATGATGCTGCTCATCGCGCTGGCGATCACCGTCGCCTTCGTCTCGTCGTGTGGCGCGAGCCTCGAGTTGCTGCACCACGAGCTGAGCTTCTGGTGGGAGCTGGCGCTCCTCGTCGTCATCATGCTGCTGGGCCACTGGATCGAGATGCGCTCCCTGGCCCAGACGACCTCCGCCCTCGACTCGCTCGCCGCACTGCTGCCCGACGAGGCGGAGCGCGTGGAGGGCGACGAGATCGTGACGGTCCCCCCTTCGTCCCTCGCGGTCGGTGACGTCGTCGTGGTCCGGCCCGGCGCGTCCGTCCCCGCCGATGGGCGGGTCGTCGAGGGATCGGCGAGCATCGACGAGTCGATGGTCACCGGCGAGTCGCGCACGGTGCGGCGCGAGGTCGGCGACACCGTCGTCGCGGGCACCGTCGCCACCGACTCCGGCCTGCGGGTCGAGGTGAGCGCGACCGGCGACGAGACCATGCTCGCCGGCATCCAGAGTCTCGTCGCCGACGCCCAGTCCTCATCGTCACGGGCCCAGCGCCTCGCAGACACCGCGGCCGGTTGGCTCTTTTGGTTCGCCCTCGGCGCGGCGATCATCACCGCACTCGTCTGGACACTCATCGGCCTGCCCGACGACGCGGTCGTGCGCACGATCACCGTCCTCGTCATCGCCTGCCCCCACGCACTCGGCCTGGCGATCCCGCTCGTTGTCTCGATCGCGACCGAGCGCGCCGCTCGCGCAGGCGTGCTCGTCAAGGACCGGCTCGCGCTGGAGTCGATGCGCACGGTCGACACGGTGCTCTTCGACAAGACCGGCACGCTGACGCGCGGCGAGCCCACGGTCACCGGCATCGAGGCCCACGGGCGCGACGAAGGGGAGGTCCTCGCGCTGGCAGCGGCCGCCGAGGCCGACAGCGAGCACCCGCTCGCCCGGGCCATCGTCGGCGCGGCCGAGCGCCGCGGGCTGACGGTGCCGTCCGCGAGCGGCTTCACCTCGTCGCCGGCGGTCGGGGTCAGGGCCGAGGTCGGCGGCGAGACCGTCGAGGTCGGCGGCCCCTACCTGCTCGAGCAGCACTCTCTCGGTGAGTTGCCCGTCGCCGACGCCTGGCGGGAGGAGGGCTCGATCATCCTCCACGTCCTCGCCGACGGTGACGTGATCGGGGCGCTGCGCCTCGCCGACGAGATCCGCCCCGAGTCCCGCGAAGCCGTCGACGCGCTGCACGCCGTCGGCGCCCAGGTCGTCATGATCACCGGCGACGCGCAGGCGGTCGCCGAGTCCGTCGGCGCCGAGCTCGGCATCGACCGCGTCCTCGCCGGCGTGCGTCCGCAGGACAAGGCAGCCCAGGTCGCGCAACTGCAGGACGAAGGGAGGAAGGTCGCCATGGTCGGCGACGGCGTCAACGACGCCCCAGCCCTCGCGCAGGCCGACGTCGGCCTCGCGATCGGCGCGGGCACCGACGTCGCGATCGGCTCTGCCGGAGTCGTGCTCGCCAGCTCCGACCCGCGCTCGGTCCTGTCGGTCATCGACCTCTCGCGCGAGACCTATCGCAAGATGAAGCAAAACCTCTGGTGGGCTGCCGGCTACAACCTGCTGTCCGTGCCGCTGGCCGCCGGCGTGCTCGCCCCGATCGGCTTCGTCCTGCCGATGAGCGTCGGCGCGATCCTGATGTCGCTCTCGACGATCGTCGTCGCGCTCAACGCGCAACTGCTGCGGCGGCTGGACCTGGCACCCGAGCGGAGCGCGGCGAAGCTGCGCGGCTGAGCGCACACACCCGTGGCCAGCCCGAGAGGGCAGGGAGTCAGCGGCTGTGAGCCCCTCGGCAAGGGGCTCGGGTGGTCCCGAAGCGTGATCCACGCAGCAGCGCAACACCCGCGAGCAGGACACCGATGCCCGACCACGCACCTTCGGCGGCCTCCCGGACCTCTCCGGCTAGCGTCGAGACCATGAGCATCCCCACGATCACCCTCAACAACGGCGTGACCATGCCTGCCCTCGGCCTCGGCGTCTTCCAGACCCCGCCGGACGAGACCATCGCGGCGGTCGAGGCCGCGCTCGAGGTCGGCTACCGGCATGTCGACACCGCCGCCGCCTACGGCAACGAGCGCGAGGTCGGCGAGGCGATCCGCCGCTTCGGTCTCGCCCGCGACGAGGTCTTCGTCGAGACGAAGATCTGGATCAGCGACTACGGCTACGACGAGACGCTGCACTCCTTCGACAAGAGCGCCGGCAAGCTCGGCGTCGAGCAGATCGACCTGCTGGTCCTGCACCAGGCTCTGCCGGGCGAGTTCGACACGACGATCGGCGCCTACCGAGCGCTGGAGCGGCTGCTCGCCGACGTCAGGGTGCGCGCCATCGGCGTCTCGAACTTCATGCACGAGCACATCGACCGGCTCCTCGCGGAGACCGAGGTCGTGCCGGCCGTCAACCAGATCGAGGTGCACCCGTACTTCCGCCAGTCGGCGCTGCTCGACCGCAACAACGAGCTCGGGATCGTCAGCCAGGCGTGGTCCCCGATCGGCGGCATCACCTTCTACCGCGACTCCGGCCACACGAGCACACTCGAGAACGAGACGATCCGCTCGATCGCGGACGCACACGGCAGGACGCCCGCGCAGGTCATGCTCGGCTGGCACCTGCAGCAGGGCCGCCAGGTCATCCCGAAGTCCGTGACCCCCGCGCGGATCGCCGAGAACTTCGACGTCTTCGACATCGAGCTCTCCGAGACCGAGCTGGCCGCCATCGACGGCCTCGACACCGGCAAGCGCGGTGGCCCCGAGCCGGAGGACATCACGCTGGAGAGCTTTGGCCGGGAGATCCCGGAGGCATGATGGGCCGCTTGGCCCATGAGACACAGGCATCCCGCGTGCTCGCGCACGGGATGTCCTTGATCCGCACCACCTGCGATCAGCGGGCAGCGCAATCGATGCAGGTCCGCGCCGTGGGTCGCGCCTCGAGCCGACCCGCCGAGATGGGGCGACCGCACCGCTCGCAGGTGCCGTAGTCGCCTGCGTCGAGGCGGGCCAGAGCAGCGTCGATCTCGCGGAGGTGCTCGCGCGCCTGCCGAGCGAGCGCATCGACCTGCGAGCGCTCGAAGGCGATCGTCGCCCCCTCCGGGTCGTGCTCGTCGTCGGCGTTGCTCCCCTCGCTGGCCTCGACGAGCGCGTCGAAGTCACCGGTGAGGGTCGCGAGACGAGCGAGGGTCTCCCTTCGCTCTGCGTCGAGAAGTGTCCGTGGGTCAGGCATCCACGCATCATGGCACCCCCCTCGTTTCGGGCAGTTAACCGATGGCGGCGGAGCGGTCGGAGACGTGGAGCTCGGCGAAGATGTTGGAGACGTGGTTGCGCACGGTCTTGAGGCTGATCATCAGCTCGTGGGCGATGGTGGCCTTGCCCCTGCCCGCGGACCAACTCCACCACCTCGCCCCAGCTAGCGCTGGCGTCGCATCCGTGGGTCAACGGCCACTAGTCCTGGGCTTCGCCGAGGCGCGCGTCGGGCGTGAGCTCGCCCCTGAGACCGCCGCCGGTCGCAGCCCGGGCAAGAGCGCGACCCAGCGCAGGTGCCTGCTTGAACAGATTGTGACCGGCCACAAAAAAGACAGAGCCTGCCTCCCACACGGCCACGCCGTCCTCGCTCCACGGGAGGTCGGTCACCCAGCAGTGAAGGAAATCGCGCGGCTCTGGGTGGAGACCGGGCAGCGCCCGTGCCACGTATTCGCGTGCGCGCTCGTCCAGCGATCGAATCGCCGCAGGGTCGATGAACGTTCCGTCGTCGCGGACGCCGACGGTTTCGCTGAGTCCGACCGAATAACTGCTGTTACCCGGTAGCGGGGTCGCGTACACGCCGACTTCGCCGAAGACGCCGCTGCTGTCCTGCAGGCACGCGACTCGTGCCGGGGCGGCGGCTTTCACGTCGAAGGTCAGCCGGACGTGTGCGGCAAGGCGAACCGGCAGCGACAGGCCGACGCTGCGGGCCAGGCGGGCGGTTTCGCGGCCGGCGCACACGACGACCTTGGAGTAGACAGCCCGGTCGGTGACGCTGCGCACCTCGACCGTCCCATCGGCACGGGGATCGATGGAGATGACCTCTGAGGTGGTGACGGCATCTGCGAGGCCACCCGCGAGTGCCGTGATCGCGGTGCGGGTGCGGATCGCGCCGCCCGACTCGTCGAGCACCGCTGGCCCCGAGTACCCAGCGAGCAGCGGCATTCGCTGGGCGAGCTCGGCGGCATCGATCTCGTGCGCTTCCACGCCGCCGACCTGGTCGAGCACCCGCAGCCGCGCCAGGGCGCTGTCGCCGATCGCCACGACACCATCTGATGAGACCAGCTCGACGTCGAAGTGTTCGGCCCACTCATCCCATACGCCGCGGCTTTCGCGCGCGAGAGCGACGAGTCGCGGGTCGTCGTGGGCGTGCCGGAAGATCCGCGACTCGCCTGCGGACTGACCCGTGCCGGGCACACCGGCCTCGTACAAGCGGACCGGAACGCCCTGCTCCCGCAGCGCGTACGCCGTCGACAGACCGACGATCCCGCCCCCGATCACTGCTACCTCGGGTGAACGCGTCGTGGCAACGTCGTTGTCAGTTCCTGTCATCGCGGTTCCTCGATCTGTTAGGGATGTGCGATAGGCCGCATGAGAAGGGGCCGCTGCCACGACGTCAACGGACTGTGTCAGCCCGAAGTCACCGCGCGCAGCGGCCCCTCATGTCGGGGTCAGTAATCCCGGTTTGTCGTGTCAGGCGGGAAGCTTGGAGCCCAACACGTCGAGCTTCTCGATCGTCGGTTCGGAGAACAACGTGCCGGTGTTTTCGCCGAGAGCTGCCGCAACAGCACCGGACAGGTGAGCGTCACGTCCGGCGTCGTCGGGGAACACGTCGAAGATCCCGAAGGAGGAGGGCCCGAGGCGGATCGCGAACCACGCAGTGGTCGCCGGCTCTTCCCCGACAAGCGCACGGCCGCTGTCAAGGAACTCCTTCACGTCGTCCTCCTTGCCGGGCAGCGCGTCGAACCTGACCAGCAGTCCCTTGGTCACACTCATGACTGCTGCTCTTCCTTCGTCGTGGTGCCATCGAGCTGGGACACGATCGCCGCGGAGAACGCCGGCAGGTCCTCCGGCGAACGACTGGTGATGAGATTCTTGTCGACCACGACCTCCTCGTCAACGACGTTCGCGCCGGCATTGCGCAGATCCGTGCGGATGCTCGGGAAGGACGTCAGGGTGCGACCGGTGGCCACGCCCGCCTCGATCAACGTCCACGGTCCGTGACAGATCGCCGCCACCGGCTTGCCGCTCTCGACGAAGTCCCGGACGAAGGCGACAGCGTCCTTGTCGACCCGGAGCTGGTCGGGGTTCACCGTGCCGCCCGGAAGCACCAAGGCGTCGTAGTCGGCCACCGAGGCCTCAGCCACCAGCCCGTCGACGCCGAACGTCCCCGCCGGGTCCAGGTCGTTTTCGCGGGCCTGGATCTCGCCCTCATCGAGCGAGAGGACCTCGGTCCGAGCGCCGGCCTTGTCCAGAACCTCGCGGGGTTGCTCGAGTTCGACGCGCTCGACCCCGTCCGCGGCGAGGATCGCGACTCTCTTGCCCTGCAGATCTGCTGCCATGTCAGTTTGCCTTCTTTCCGTCGGACATACCCGGCTTGATGACGACCTTGGTCCAGCCTTCGGACCTGGAGTCGAAGTTCCTGTAGGCGTCGGCGGCCTGGTCCAGCGAGATCTCGTGGGAGACGATCCAGGACGGCTTCGCCTTGTCAGCCGCGATCAGGTCACGCAGCCGGCGGTTGTACCTCTTGACCGGGCACTGACCGTTGCCCATGGTCTGTCCCTTGAACCAGTGGGTGCCGAAGTCGATGGCCGCCTTGCCCTGCTTGGCCAATTCGCCCTTGGCCCCCGGGTCCTCGGGGACGAACACGCCGACGGTGCCGATCCCGCCGGTAAAACGCACCGAGTTGATGAGCATGTTCAAGGTGGCAGCCGGGTCTTCGTTCCCCTGCGGGTCGTGGGCCTGGTAGCCCACGCACTCGCAGCCACGGTCGGCTCCGAGCCCCATGGTCTCGTCCAGCACAGCCTGCACGGGGTCGGTCTTGGAGTCGTCGATGGCGATCGCTCCGATCTGCTCGGCCAGCGCGAGCCGGTCGGGGTGGCGATCGACCACCATGACCTTCGCGGCGCCCTTGATCGTCGCGGACAGCGCAGCCATCAGACCCACCGGACCGGCTCCAGCGATCACGACGCTGTCGCCCGGGATCACGCCAGCCATCTCGGTGGCGTGGTAACCGGTGGGGAAGATGTCGGAGAGCATGACGTAGTCATTCTCCTTCTCCTCCGCGTCCTCGCCCAGGCGCAGTGCGTTGTGGTCGCCGAAGGGCACCCGGAGCAGCTCGGCCTGGCCGCCGCCGTACGGGCCCATCTCTGCAAAACCGTAGGCCGCACCGGCGGCAGACGGGTCAGGCTGGGTGGTGAGGCAGTAGTTCGTGAGCCCGCGCTCGCAGTTCTTGCAGAACCCGCACGAGATGTTGAAGGGCAGCACGACCCGGTCGCCGACCTGGACCTTCTCCACGCCCTTACCGATCTCTACCACCTCCCCCATGTTTTCGTGGCCGAAGGTGCGGCCCTCCTCGAAGGAGGTCCGTCCCTCGTACATGTGCAGGTCCGAGCCGCAGATATTGGTCGTTGTCATCCTGACCAGCACATCGGTGGGGCGCTCGATCTTCGCGTCCGGAACATCCGTGACCGCGACATCCCTGGGCCCCTGATAGACGACAGCCTTCATGGCGAGTCTCCAATGGTTGTGCGTGGTGAACTTCTGACTCCTTCACACTCACAGTGCGTCACGGCCGAGTCAAGCGCGTGTCACCGAACCCGACATGATCCGGATTGTCCGCGGTGGCGGCACGTCATGCCCCCGCGGTCGCGATGGTGCTCGCCGTCGTCGTGGTCGCCGAGATCGCATAGTTCGGCCCGGTCAGCGGCTCGTTCGCCCCGTGGGCGCATCAAGCGATAGACGCAAAGCCGACGTGATGAGGTCGTCCGTTCGATTCCGACAGGCGGCTCCGGCGAACAGCCCCTGACCTGCGGAAATGCAGGTCAGGGGCTGTTCGGTTCTGGTGGTCGCGCGATGCGCTGGCCTCACGGCTCTGCCCGACACCGACGTCGCTCTCCTCTGCGACGGACCCCTCGCCGGCTGAGCGCTCGCGGCCGGCATCCTGTCCGTGTGCCGATAGGCCTCGCACCGCTCGGCAACGCAGCATGGCGTTGCGTCGCGACCTGGCGACGGCTCGGCGGGGCGCGATCGTCTCGTGCGTTGGCGGACTACGGGAGCTTGGACGCGAGGACGTCGGCCGGCAGGATCTCGGGTGCTGCGCCGAGGAGGTGCTGGTTGGCCATCAGGGCTGCGACGATGTCGCCGTTGGCGTGGGCGTCGCGAGCGGCCTCGTCGGGGAATGCATCGAAGATCCAGAAGGTGTCGGCGTCGGTCCTGACCGCGAACCAGACAATCGTTCCTACTTCTTCGTTGGCGAGTGCGACAGCGCCGGCGAGCAGATCGGCGAGCGCGTCGTGCTGTCCATCGGCCGCGACGATCTTGGCGACAAAGGCATACGGAAGTGATGCGGGTGTGGACATGAGGGACTCTCCTTGAATCGGGGTTCTTCGTGGGACGAGTTCAGCGTATGACGAGCGAGGGCCGGTGGGGAGTGGCGTATACGGCAGTATTGCTATTGTTTACGTCATGCGTATCGGACTGATCGCGATCGACGGCTGCTTCGGTTCGGCTATCGCGTCGATCATCGACATCGTGCGGGTGGCCGACGGAGCCCGCGGCGATGTCGACCCGCGGATCGACCCGATCGAACTCGCCATCCTCGGACCGAAACGGCGAGTGACCACGACGGCATCGATGACCCTGTCGGTGGACCACCCGCTGTCGGAGTCCGCAGAGTTCGACGTGGTCGTCGTCCCTGCGCTTGGAACCCTCACGGCCGCCGCTACCAACGACGCCCTCCAGAGCCGAGATGCTCGTTCGGTCATCGCCTCGCTCGGGCGCCTCGACGAGGCGACCACCCGGATCGCCGCGGCGTGCACCGGCGTGTTCGCCGTCGCCGAGACCGGACGGATGCATCATCGGCGGGCGACCACCAGCTGGTTCCTGGGGCCGGAGTTCCTGAAGCGCTATCCGACCGTCGCCCTCGATCTCGACACCATGGTCGTGGCCGACGGGAACCTCGTCACCGCCGGCGCCGCGTTCGCCCACATCGACCTCGCCCTCTCACTCGTGCGATCGATCAGCCCCGACCTGGCCCAACATGTCGCCAAGCTCCTCATCATCGACGAGCGCCCGTCGCAGGCGGCCTTCGTCGCCTACGAACATCTCCGGCACGAGGACCCGATCGTCGTCGAGTTCGAACGCTTCGTGCGCGCCCGCCTGGACGAACCGTTCAACGTCGCCTTCGTCGCGCAGTCACTCGGCACCAGCCGGCGCACCCTCGAACGACGAGTCCGTGCGGCGCTCAACCTCACTCCGCTCGGCTTCGTCCAACGGCTTCGCATCGAACGAGCTCGGCACCTCTCAGCAACCACGGACCTCACCTCCGCCGACATCGCGCTACGAGTCGGCTACGCGAACGCCGAGACTCTGCGCTCCCTCCTGCGCAGGGAGCGACACCGTTCCTGACCTCTCGCCATGCCTGTAGCCGGTGTCCTAGTGCGCGACTGGAACCACCTCTCAGCACGTCGCGTCGACGCTCCTGCGTCGCCCCTGGACGACCCACTCGACACGCCCGCCGCACAGGCCATGTGCGTGTCCCGGCTTCCCGGACGGTCGGGGTTGGGTGGCTGTGATGTCGCTGCGTTCTCGTCGAGAGGATCAGCAGACCCGATCAGAGTCGATTGGGATAAGACGCGAAGGCGGTCAGGTCAGGGGCGGCCGAAGCCGGCCGGCGGGGTAGCGTCGGTCACGTCGAGGTCTTTCGGATGGATGGCGTAGGAACCTCCATCGTCGGGAGATCTCGACGTCTATCTGCGGACCGACGCGCCCGGCCGAACTACACCCTCATCTGGGAAGAGCCTCATAACAATGGGTTTTTGCAGGCTGTTTCACTCATCGCTTGCGCACCCAACTACGGAACACGAGTGGTCCGCAACCGCAGGTCCTAAACGGGAAGCTCACTCACACAGCGAAGGGTGTGCCACACACGAGGCAGTGGAGCTGTCCGGCGTGGTCCTCCGGAACCTTCACTGGCTCGAAACTGTGGCATGGCGAAGCGACGATGACCATGTCGTCTGGTTCAGTCAACGGCAACGACTCGTCTGGCGCCTCTTGGCTGCCCCGCTGGAAGGTGAAGCCCTTCATGCGCTTGAACATGGAGTCCAGATCGTCGTTCACCATCCCCATGATCTGAGGCATGGCCTTCTGCTGCGCTATGTCCAGTTGCTCGGGCGTAAACCACGAGTCTTCGCCTGCCGGCTGGCCACACAAGGGGCACCAGTAGGCGCTCGGCGATGGGTGTTGTTCGGCTTCCTGGTTGGCTGGCCCGTCATGCCACTTAAACTGTCGGGTGCAGGTCGGGCACTCACGACGAATGAACCCATCAGAGTCAGTTGGGATCTCGATAGAAATCTCGACCTCGTACTCATCGTCCATTGACGAACTCCTCCTGTCGGATCTCAACGCCGTCCGCTGTCTTGCCCGTAATAATTACCGTGAAGTACGCCGGAAGCGAGGACGACAGGCGCAACATCCGCGCGGCTGAGACCGACTTCCCTGCAGGCAATCGCGGCACTGGAAATCCATCCTCGCGCCATTCGCGACCCGCGGTGTGGTCGTCCGGCATCTCAAAGTCCAAGCTGTAGACGTCACCCGGCCCATGGTTCGTGATGGTCATGCGTTGACTGTTCTTACCTGACGACGAGAGCTCTGCCCTGAGGCGCGGCTGGCCATCAGTTTGCGACGAAGGGAGTTTGCGCCCTAGTGGCAGTCCCCCACCTGGCGCAGGTGGGGGCGTGAGGTCTCCTTCGTGGTGCCAATCAGTGCCATCCGTCCTTACGGCGCACCCAGCCGTCTTCAAACGGTTCGCCAGCTCCTGTCGCTTGCCCACGCCGTTGTCGAGACGCACCACATGACGTCCATGGATATCGCTGAAGGACTTCACGCGCCCCAGTTCGACAATGATCGTACGATCCTCATCCCGAGCTAGGGCCATGCCTGCCTCGAAGAGGACGTTCGGTCGAGGTTGCATCTGAGGGGTCGTCTCAGGGTCCCCGGGAGGAGCAAGGCTTTCATGGAGATGGGCCACGTCGTCCGGAGTCTGGAGGACGACCACTGCTTGTGCGGCGCTGAAGGCTACGTTGAGCACTTCCCCGATGTACGGCGATCCGCTACTGGTCATCGCTATTGCTTCTGACCATTCAATGGGGTCAAGACCGATTGACCTCAGGAAGGCGAAGAGCCCCCGACGAGCTGGCTCGTTTCGACCGTGGATCACGAACACCTTTCGGGCGTCGGCTTTGCTCGGCTCGATTGACAACGCTTGGGCCCCTCACTTGATTGAACACTTCGATGCTCAACCGTAGCCGTCCGAGCCGACAACCGGGATGACGCTGTGACTGGTGCACGGCAGGCCGCGGCGCCACGGGACTGGTGGCGATTTGAGCAGTTGCACGTCTTCAGGTGTGGACCCCGCTTTCCTGGGCAGTTTCGTAGAACGCGTCCGCCAGCGCCACAACCACGCCGTGCGCGCCGGGCCCATCACTGAAGAAGTAGTCCGCCATGGTGTTGTGCGCGTCTTGGTTCTCCACGACCGCCTCGGTGACAGCGGCTTGGAAGTCCTGCGACTCCATGAACTGCTTTTTCGAGTTCACCCGCGTCTGCGCCACGAGGTCGGGGTAGTCGAGCAGCCGCTCGACGAGCCCGTTGACGAACTCCCGGATCTGCGACTCAGCGAAGGACTCCGCGCCAAACAGGTCGTTCATCCGGTCGATGACCACCTGGAGCGCGACGTACTTCGGCTCCTTCTTCGACCCGGACCCGGCGGCGCTGATCCCCTTCAGCTCCCCGTCGCCGGTGAGTGAGATGTCGGCGGTAGCAGCCTTGGTGTGCTTGACCCCGACGAGCACGACGTCGGACAGGTCGACGTCGGCCGACCAGGACTCGTCCTTGATCACCCGCTCGAGTAGCCGCAGGTAGATCGAGAGCATCTCCATGTACGGGTCGCCGTAGTCGACGATCTGACTCATGAAGTCGTACAGCCGCACGTAGGTCGACACGTCCTTGCGGAAGAGGTCGAGCTCGTTGAGCAACACCTTGTCGTCGGTCTCGAGCGCCTTCTCGTACCGCTTCGCAAACGCCGTCTTCCCCGGAGAGACCGCCGCGGTCAGCGCGTTGTTGCCCTTGCGCCGAACCCACAGCTCGGCGGTCTTGCGGACCTCGTCCTCGGTGTAGATCCCCGCGTGCGCCAGCTTCGTCGCCAGGTGCACCACCACATAGGGGTCGGTCTCGGTCTCGAGGCGAGCCGCCGTGAAGTACGGCTCGAAGGACTGCCGGATGTCCTCCGGCTTGTTCACGAAGTCGATGACGAAGGTCTTGCGCTTCTGCTCCCCACCAGCGGTGCGGTGCGTGCGGTTCAACCGCGACAGCGTCTGCACCGCGGTCACCCCGGACAGGCGCTTGTCGACGTACATCGCCGACAGCAGCGGCTGGTCGAAGCCGGTCTGGAACTTGTTGGCGACCGTCATGATCTTGTGCGTGTCGCCCTTGAACGCCGCCGCCAGGTCACTGCCGGCGCCGGGGTTCATGTTCGCCTCGGTGAACTCGTCGTCCTTGCTCGGCGCCGGCCCCCACTCGACAGTCCACACCTCGTTCTCATCCATCGTCACCCCACCGGAGAAGGCAACGAGCGTGCGGTAGTTGTACGAGGGATCTTCCGCGGCACGCTTGGCGATGAAGGCATCAATCGCCTTCTTGTACTTCACCGCGGACTTGCGCGAGTCCGTCACGACCATCGCCTTGGCCTTGCCGTCGAGCAGGTGCGCGACGTTGGCGTGGAAGTGCTCGACGATGATCTGCACCTTCTGGCTGATGTTCGTCGGGTGCAGCTGCACCCACCGCATCAGCCCCTTGCGCGCAGTCCCCTCTTCGACCTCCCCTTCGCCGGTGGCGTTGGCCTTGCCGGCGATTTTCAGCGCGGTGTCGTAGGACTGGTACCCCTTGAGCACGTCGAGGATGTACCCCTCCTCGATGGCCTGCTTCATCGAGTACAGGTGAAACTCCACCGGCTTCCCGCTGCCATCGCCGGTCGAGCCTGTCGAGACCCTCCGGCCGAAAAGTTCCAGCGTCTTGTTCTTCGGCGTCGCGGTGAAGGCCAGGTAGGAGATGTTCGGCGACTCCGCCCGCTCCCCCATCTCTGCGGCTAGGACCGACTCGACATCGACCTGCCCGCCTTCCTCGATGTCCTCGACCTCCTCCGCCGTGAGCACCGCCTTGAGCTTCGCGGAGACCTGCCCGGACTGCGAGGAGTGCGCCTCGTCAGCGATCACCGCGAACTTCTTGCCCTTCAGCGCCGAGTCCTTGCGGATCTCATCCAGCGCGAACGGGAAGGTCTGCACCGTCACCGCAATGATCAGCTCACCGTTCTTCAGCGCCTTGGCCAGTAGGTTCGACTTCGAGGTCGCGCCCGCCTTGTGCACGTCTTCCGGGCTGATCGTCGCCACGATCTTCTTGCCGCCGTCGATCTGCCGGATCGCGTCCTGCAGCTGCCCGTCGAGGACCGTGCGGTCGACGACGACGATCACCGAGTCGAAGACCTTCTGGTCGTTGACGTGCAGCCGCGCCAGCCGGTGCGCGGTCCACGCGATCGTGTTCGTCTTGCCCGACCCCGCCGAGTGCTCGATGAGATATCGCTGTCCCACGCCCTCGTCCTCGATGGCGGCAGCGATGTTGGTGACGGCCTCCCACTGGTGGAAGCGGGGGAAGAGCATGGACGTGCGGCGAAGGGAAGTCCCCGTCGCCACGTCCCACTCCTCCTTGGTCTCGAGGATCATCAGTCGGCCGATGATGTTGAGCCAGGCGTGCTTCTCCCACACGCGTTGCCACAGATATGCCGTCGAGGACGTGCCGTCCGCGGCCGGCGGGTTGCCGGCGCCGCCTTCGTTGCCGGTGTTGAAGGGGAGGAAGTGCGTCTTGTCGCCCTCGAGCCGCGTGGTCATCGCGGCGAGGTCGTTGGAGACCGCGAAGTGCACAAGGGCCCGGTGGCCGAAGGACAGCAGCGGCTCGACCCGGCCGTTGGTGATCGGGTGGCGGTCCTTCTTGTACTGGCTGACCGCCTCGTCCAGCGACTGCGTGAAGTCAGTCTTCAGCTCCACCGTCGCCACCGGCAGCCCGTTGACGAAGAACACCAGGTCGATGCTGCGCTGGTCCGCCGTCGAGAAGTGCACCTGACGCATCACCCGCACCCGCATCGCCGCGTACTGCTCGACGGTCGTCGGGTTCAGCGTGGTGTCGGGGCGGAACTGCGCCATCTTCAACCGCCCGCCACCGACGAACTGCACACCGTTGCGCAGGATGTTGAGCATCCCGCCGCCGTGCTCGAGCGGCTTGTCGAGAGCGGTGGCGAGGACGTCGAGGAACTTCGCCTCCGACCCCGCAGCCTTCAACGCCTTGGCGAAGGGAGTCGGCTGCGTCTCCTCCAACCACGCGAAGAGGTCGGCCGGGAACAGCGCCCGCTCCCGGTCGTAACCCTGGTCGCTCTTGGAGTACAGCCAGCCGTGCGCCTCGAGATGCGCACAGATCTCGGATTCGAAGACCACCTCGTTGTGGTCAGCCATCACGCCACCTCTCGTACGTCGATCTGCCCTGTCACCGCCGCTGTGATCAGCGCCGCACGCCGTTCCCGCGACAGCTCAATGAACCGCTCCGTCCCCGCGATGAGATCGTCAATCTTCGCCAAGCGATCGGCGAGCACCACTGGCGCGTCGGCGTCTGTCGGTAGATGAATCTCGAACCTCGCGAGATCCTGCATCCCGAGAGTCGGCTGAATGCTGTCGCCACTGGTCGCCAACTGCGCCTGATGGAGAAAACTGTCCGACCCGAACCAGGCGCAAAGCAGTGGGGCGATCGACGGGTCCTTGCACCGAAGCACCGCAACCGCCCGAGCCACGTTTGCCCCAGCAAGCCACGCAGGCGCAAGCGCCGCTTGACCCATCTTGCCCACGACACCCAAGAGGACCTCGCCGCCGGCAACCTTGGTTCGGGCGTACTCATCCGACTGCTCGCATTCGATAGCCCGCATGGGCCTCTCTGAACTGAGATGCAGGATGTCACCGACTCGGACGAACCGAACTCCGGCGTCCTCATCGACATACCTCGGCACCAGCACTCCGTATGAAGGCCGGGACGCCAGAAGCCGGCCAACCTTGGTAGTCACCGTCGCAGGACCCGACTCGAAAGTCGTCGAGATGACCGCAGTCCGCCGCTCTCGGAGCAGTTCGATCAGGCGCTGCTGCTCCTCGATGAGCGTGTCGATGCGGGCGGTCTCGCGGTCGAGGTAGTCAGCGATGGCCCGCTGTTCCTCCACCTTGGGACGCTGAAACCAGATGTTGCCCACCTGGCCAGCGTTCAAGTTGGCCTGTGTGTTGCTCCGGACCTCCCGCAGGAGCTCGTCCTTCATGTTCAGCAGGACGTATCGAAGGAATCGAGAATCGATTTTCTCAGGATTTGGTGTGATGCCCAAGAGCGCCTGATTCCAGGTTGCCCGGCGATCGAGAAACGCAACCTCGCCGACACTCGCGTACATCGCGAAGAGAAGCGTTCCCGGTTCCCCAATCGGCATACCTCGCGAGGCCAACCCTTCTGGCGACAATGACTTCGCCGTGCTCGTCACCCGCTCGCGGCGACTCATGTCCGCGATAGCTACGAACGGGGTGCCGCCCGGGTCATCTCCGTCTAACCACAGGTCGAGATCGTCCGTTGGGGGAGTGGCGCCGGCTGCCATCGTCGCGTCCCACTTGATCCGGCCGACGCCCCAGCGATTGCCTTCGCGCATCAGGCTTCCACCTCGCGCAACAGTTCGAGGATCTTGGCAACCTGCTTCTCCAGATCCGCGTCGATCTCGGCGAGAGGCCGGGGTGGGACATATTTGTAGAAGTGGCGGGTGAAGGGGATCTCGTATCCGACCTTCGTCTTGGCGTGGTCGATCCAAGCGTCGGGGACGTGGGGCACGACCTCGGCGTCGAAGTAGGCCTCGATGACCTCGCTTCGAGACGCTCCTTCGTCGCTCCTCACCGAGCGATCGTCATCGTCGGGGGCCAGCCCGTAGGTGAAGGGGACGCTTTCCGTGTCGCGCTTCTTGCTGTCCGGCTTGGGCCTGCCCTTGCGGTCGGTGACGACCTCCCCTTCGTCATCCAACAGAGGCCGCTCGACCGTGATCGTCCAGTAGCCGAAGTCCTCGTTGCGGAGCACCTTGGAGTGCTCTGGGTCCGCGTCCTCGAAGTCGTCGTAGAGCTTGAGGACCTTGGCGCGGTCCGCGTCGCTGATCTCGCGGTTCTTCGAGCCGAGGCTCTTGCGCATCTTCGTCCAATAGGACGTGCCGTCGATGAGCTGGACCTTGCCCTTGCGCTCGTCCACCTTGGAGTTGTCGAGGATCCAGATGTAGGTCGCGATGCCGGTATTGAAGAACATGTTCGTCGGCAGCGCGACGATCGCCTCGACGAGGTCGCTCTCCAGCAGGTGCCGTCGAATCTCGGAGGGACCGGAGCCGGCAGCGCCGTTGAAGAGTGGCGAGCCGTTCATGACGATGCCCACCCGGCCGCCGCCGTCCTGCGGATCGCGCATCTTGTGCGCTAGGTGGAGCAGGAAGAGCATCTGACCGTCCGACGTCGCGGGCAGGCCCGGAGCGAAGCGGCCGAAAGGGCCAGCCTGCTCGCGCTCCTCCTTGACGGTCTTCGCGTACTGCTTCCAGTCCACGCCGTAGGGCGGATTGGACATGCAGAAATCGAACTGGCGATTGGTGAAGGCAGGTTCGGTCAGGGTGTTGCCGAAGGCGATGTTGGTGGGGTCGTTGCCCTTGGCGAGCATGTCCGACTTGCAGATGGCGTAGGACTGCGGGTTGTACTCCTGCCCGAAGAGACTCAGCCGCGCGTCGGGGTTCTGCGCGAGCAGGTGCTCCTGGGCGAGCGAGAGCATGCCGCCCGTGCCGGCCGTGGGGTCGTAGAGCGTGCGCACGATGCCTGCCTCGCCCAGGCCAGCGTCCTCCTCGGCGAAGAGCAGGTCGACGAGCAGCTTGATCGCGTCGCGGGGCGTGTAGTGGTCACCGGAGGTCTCGTTCGCGGCCTCGTTGAACTTGCGGATGATGTACTCGAAGGCGTCGCCCATGTCCGAGTTGGAGACCCGGTCGGGGTGCAGGTCGATCGCCGCGAAGGAGCTGACGACCTCGCGCAGCAGCTCGGCCTTCTCGAGCGCGACGATCTCCTTCTTGAAGTCGAAGTACTCGAAGACGTCGACGTCCGGGGAAAAGCGGTCGATGTAGTCGTTGAGGTTGTCCGCCAGCCCGTCGGCGTCCTTGAGCAGGTTGGCGAAGGAGTAGTTCGAGGTGTTGTAGAAGGTCCGCCCGGTCGCCTTCTTCACCTCGACCTTGAGCCGGTTGGGGTTGTCGAACTTGGCCGCCAGATCACGGACGGTCTCGCGGTCAGGAGCGAGGATGCAGTCGAGGCGCCGGAGGATCGTCAGCGGGAGGATGACGTTGCCGTACTGGTTCGGCCGGTACGGCCCCCGCAGCTGGTCAGCGATTGACCAGATGAAGCTTCCGAGCGTGCTCAACAGGACCCCTCACGGCAAGACGACGACTGTCTGCGTCATCTTGCCGCAGGGGCGGGCCGCATGGGCTACTGCCCTCGGCCGTCGTTCTGAGTCACGATCTCCACAGATCGAGGTGCGGCCAGTCTCGCGGTGCGCCCATGTGGGTGACCGGGATCCTGGTGACGTCCGGATAGGACCTCATCACCGCGGGCAACAGGGTCGTCCGCTCGCCGGACGCACGCAGCAAGTACTGCACCAGAGTCAACTGACCGAAGCTCCTGGTGAAGTCAGCCGAGACATCGAGCTCCCTGGCTCTGTGCGCCGGGGGCAACTTCGGCCTCAGCGCGAATGCCCTGTTGAACAGGCGGCCGTGGTGGGCGCAGACGTTCCTGACGATGTTGAGTGACTTCAGCCATGACTCGAGTTGCGGTGCCCTCAGATCGAAGGCTGCGGCTACCTCGTCCTGCACTCCCCGCGGTGAAAAGCCGAATAGCCATACAAGGCCGCCCCAATCGAGTATCTCCACCGCTAGTCGCGTCGGGCGAGGGGCACGGCAGCGGCGACCATCTCGAGATCGGTCGCCACGTACTCGTGGATGAGGACGTCGCGCATCCCGACCGATGACTTGAGGGCATCCGCGAGCTCCTGCTCGATGAGGCCGGCGGTGACGGCCGCGTCGAAGCTCTGGCGGTACTCGGTCGGTCGCAGCCCGCCGAGGCTCGTCGCGGCGTGCGTGTTGATATCGGCCGCGAGGTCGACGAGCTGGGTGAGGATGCGCTCTGCAGCCCGGCGGGTGATGCGGTCCTGCGTCAGCGACCCCACCGTGACGTCGCCCATCGCGTCCAGGTCGTCGAGCAGCTCGCGCATGAGGCCGAGCCTGACCTGGAGCACCTCCCTGGAGAAGTCGCGCGGGCTCATCGGGTCAGCGTCTCGAGCGCGCGGTCGCGGAAGCGCTGGGTGTCGCAGTACTCGCCGAAGGCCGCCATCTGGGCGTTGGCGTAGCGACCCGGGGTGAGCTCGACGAGCACGTCGACGCCGTGGAGCGCCTCGTAGCGGGCGACAGAGCCGGCGTCGTCGAGCGACATGACGTCGACGTGGTCGCCGTACCTCTCTCCCAGTGCATTGACGACGTCGAGGTGCGAGGCGTTCGGCCCGCCACGGAGCCGGCCGTAGGCGAGGTCGATGTCCCCAGCGGCCGACGGGTCGTCGACCGCACTGCCGAAGAGCACGAGCAGGTCCACACCCAGGCGCACGCACAGATCGGCCAGCGACCCGTCCGCCGCGTCGACGCGAAGCCGCTCGACGACGCCCGCGAGATCGCTCATGCGTTCAGGCTATCGGCCTTGCTGATCATGCTGGTCGAGGCGCGAGGAGCGCAGCGACGAGCCTCGAGACCGAAGGTGCGAGCGCCAGCGAGCCTCGATCGGCACCCCTTCGTCGTGTGACATAATGTCCTCGCCATGGAGATCGCCAGCACCTACCTGCTCGTGACCTTCGCGTGTGCGTTGGTCGCGATGGTGCTGCGGCTGCCGCCGCTCGTGGGCTTCCTCGCGGCGGGGTTCGTCCTCGCCGGCATGGACGCGCCGGAGCTGCCCGGGCTGGACACCGCGGCGAGCCTGGGCGTGACGCTGCTGCTCTTCACGATCGGGCTCAAGCTCGACGTGCGCGTGCTGCTGCGGCGCGAGGTGTGGTTCACCGCGACCGCGCACATGCTCATCTTCACGGTCGTCGGGGCGGGGCTGCTCAAGCTCTTCATGCTCCTCGGGCTGCCCTTCCTCGACGGGCTGCCGTGGCCGGCGCTGCTCATCATCGGCTTCGCCTTCTCGTACTCGAGCACCGTGCTCGTCGTGAAAATCCTCGAGGAGCGGGGCGAGTCGCAGGCCTTCTACGGCCGCATCGCCATCGGTGTCCTCGTGCTCCAGGACGTCGCGGCTGTCGCCTTCATCGTCGCGTCGAGCGCGGACCTGCCCTCGCCGTGGGTGCCGGCGCTCCTGCTCGTCTGGCCGATCTCGCGGGTCCTGCGGCGCGTGTGGGCCTCGATCGGCCACGGGGAGATGCAGGTGCTCTTCGGCGTGGTGGTGGCCTTCGTCCCGGGGTACGCGTTCTTCGACGCGGTCGGGCTCAAGGGCGACCTGGGGGCCCTCATCATGGGCCTGCTCCTGGCCGGCCACCCGGCGGCGACGGAGCTGACACGGCACCTGTCGCCGGTGAAGAACTTGCTGCTCGTCGCCTTCTTCATCGACATCGGCATGACCGGGGTGCCCCAGCCCGAGCACGTGCTCGACGCCGTGCTGCTGCTCGTGCTCGTGCCGCTGCAGGGGCTGGGGTACAGCCTGCTGCTGCGCATGTCGCAGATCAGCCGGCACACGACGAGCCGGGCCGGTCTGGCGCTGGCGAACTTCTCCGAGTTCGGGCTCATCGTGCTCGCCGTCGCGGTAAGCGTGGAGTGGGTGACGGAGGACTGGCTGACCATCGGGGCGCTCGCGGTCGCCCTGAGCTTCGTCCTCTCGGCGGCGGCGAACCGCTCGGAGCGCCTGGCGGACACGTACGCGAAGATCCTCCCGAGCGACCCGCCGCCCGACCGGCTGCACGAGGAGTGCCGGCAGGTGGACTTCGGCGACGCGCGGGCGCTCGTGCTCGGGATGGGCCGAGTCGGCAAGAGCGCGGCTCGCCAGCTCGTGAAGGAGCACGGTGTGAGCGTGCTGGGTCTGGAGCAGGACAAGGAGCGGATCTCGGCGTTGGCGGCGAAGGGGTGGCGCGTCCTGGAGGCCGACGCCAGCGACCTGCGTCTGTGGGAGTCGCTCCGCGGGTCGCGGGTCGAGATGATCGTCGTCGCGCTCCCGTCGCACGAGACGAGCCTGGACGTCCTGCGGGTACTGCGCGGCACCGGCTTCACCGGGACCGTCGCCGCGATGGCCCGCTACCCCGATCACGTCCGGCAGCTCACCGACGCCGGCGCGGACGTCGTCCTCCAGGTCTACGAAGGGGCGGGGGCGCAGCTCGCCGACGAGGCGGTCCTGGCTCTCCCGGCTGGCCGCTGATCCCCGATACTCGACCCATGCGCACCTTTACCTCTCTCGACGACCTGCTCGCCCTCGAAGGCCAGGAGGTCGGCACGTCCGACTGGCTGACGATCACCCAGGAGCAGGTCGACCAGTTCGCCGAGGCGACGGGCGACCACCAGTGGATCCACGTCGATGTCGAGCGGGCGAAGGACTCCCCCTTCGGCGGGACGATCGCGCACGGCTTCCTCACGCTGTCGCTCATCCCGGTCTTCGCGCAGCAGATCTTCGACCTGCAGTTCGGCGACGCGAAGCTCAACTACGGCTGCGACTCGGTCCGCTTCACCAACCCGGTGCCCGTCGGGTCTCGGGTGCGTGCGACGGCGACCTTCGAGGGGGTCAAGCAGCTCGAGAAGGGCGTGCAGATCACGACCAAGTACGTCGTCGAGATCGAAGGGGTGGAACGTCCCGCCCTCGTGGCGCAGCAGATCACCCTGGTGCTGGGCTGACGCTCCCTTCTCACCGGGCATGTTGCCCGAGGTGTGAGGAGCGCAGCGACGAGCCTCGAAGGCTTCGTTCCGATGGAACGGAACGAAGGGGTCAGCCGACGCCGGGGGCTGGTCTCGGTGATCACTGCGGTGATTTACTTCAGCCTGCTCGAGGGGGTGGCACCGGCCCGTCTGATGGCCGAGTTGGCTCAGGTTCGACGCCGCTCCCTTGGGTCGGAACGAAGGTCTGGCGCCATCGGTCACACTAGTCTCAGGCCATGGACGCTGCCGTCGACGCCGAGTTGCTGCGGCGGGAAGTCATAGCTGCCGCCCTGCGCGTTCGCGCGGAGGAGCGAGGCGGAGCTATTCCACTCTCTGAGCTTGCGGACTTCGAGCTGCCAGATGGCTCACGCCAGAGGCTCTTTGATCCGGGCAAAGGTGGCATCTGGAATCCCAAGGATTTCCTTGCGACTCTCGCGATCGTCACCAGTCCCGATGGCCCCTACGCTGACCGGGAGTCGGGCGGACTGCTGACGTACAGCTATCAGAAGGGACCGGATGGCGGGAAGAACCTCAAGCTCCGTCGAGCGCTCGAGCTGAACCTCCCAGTCATCCGTTTCAACAAGATCGCGAAGAATTACTACGTGCCGATCTACCCCGTGTACGTCGTGGGGGACAACCCGATTACACGCGAGTTCATCCTCACGGTGGACGAAGCGATTCGCGCTGTACCGGGAGCAGAGATGAGTCCCATCGAGAAGCTCTACGCGGCCCGGATCGTGCAACAGGGCTCTTCCTACCTGAGGTGGGGGTGAGTGAGCCCGCCGCCGATGAGCAGCATGCGTAGCCGGTAGTGCTCGCGGTTACGGAAGCCGCGGGCGATGCGGCGGTGGAGCTCGATCAGGCCGTTGATCGCCTCCGTGCCGCCGTTGTTGGCGCGGCCGGTGTCGAAGTAGGCCAGGAACGCTTCCCGCCACTGCTTGAGGGTCTTCCCGAGTCGCTTGATCTCCGGGATCGGGCAGGTCGGCAGGCTGGCGAGGACCTTCTCGGCGATCCGCCGGCCTTCGACCGGGCTCGTGGCCTTGTAGGCCGACCGGAGCTGTTGGGCACACAGCCAGGCGACGAGCACCTCGTCGTGACGTTCGTCGGCGGCGATCGCCTTGTCGAGGCGTGCGCGCTGGCGGTCGGTGAGCTTCTCCTGGCCGCAGCGCAGGATCATCCTGATGCCGTAGAGCGGGTCGTTCTTGCGGCCGCGGTGGCCGTGGATCTCCTGCTGGACCCGGCGCCTCACTTCGTCGACGGCCTGGGTGCCGAGCTTGACCACATGGAAGGCGTCGAGCACGACGGTGGCGTCCTCGAGCTGGTCGTCGATGGCGTTCTTGTAGCCGTGGAACGGGTCGAGGGTGGCGACCTCGACACCGTCGCGGAAGTCCTCGCCACGCTCTTTGAGCCAGTCGCTGTAGGCCTTCCCGGACCGGCCGGGCACCAGGTCCAGCAGCCGCGCCCTAGGGTTGCCGTACTCATCGGGAGTGAGGTCGACCATCCCGGTCAGCTGCTTGGGCCCACGGCCACCATCTTCGATCGGGAACTCGCTGACGTGGTGCCACACATGCTCATCGACCCCGAGGCGCTTCACGCCGGCGAACCTGGAGTTGTCGTCGGCCATCTCCTGCAGCAGCGGTCGGATCGAGGACCACACGGTGTTCCACGTCGTCCCGAGCTGTCGGGCGATCCCGCTGATCGAGGTGTGCTCGCGGCGGATCTGGTTGATCGCCCACCAGCACGCCCGCGTCGTCAACAGAGCCCGAGGCCGGGCGACCTGCTCGTCCTGCTCGGTGAAGACCTTCGTCGGACACGACGGCTCGACGCAGCGCCAGGTCCGCTTGCGCCAGATCAGCCGGACCGGCCGGTCGAAGCACGGCGCATCGACCAGCACCACGTCACGGCGGCCGTGGCTGCCCGCAATGACACCGCACGTCGGGCAACCCATCGGGGTCCTGGGCGACTCGACCCGCACCGTGAGCAGCCCGATGTCGTGGTCGAACTCGACGGCGATCACGTGCAGCTCGCCGAGCCCGACGAGCAGGTCGCAGCGCGAGCAGTAGCGGGTGTCGCGATGGCAGCGCGCAGCGATGTGCGCCGTAGGCTCGGACAACGTCGAGGTCCTTCGGAAAGGTGTGCTTGGTCGCCACTGATCCTGAAGGCCTCGACGTCCCTCACCCCGCAGCCAAGCTCACACCGGCGCGCCCCTCACCCCCACCGCAACTCGGAAGAGCCGCTAATCCGCGGCCCCGCACGCCAGGGACGGCCCTGGAAGAGCATCGAGGATGTCGAGCTCGCCACCCTGTCCTGGGTCCACTGGCACAACCACGACCGCCTCCACGGCTACCTGGGCGACGTCCCGCCAGCAGAGTTCGAGGAAGCGTGTTGCTCCCCAATCCACGCCGCCTTGAGAGGGCCCATCTGGACGCCCTGCGGGCCTGGATCGCGCCCGCACCGTGACATGTTGCGCAGCGATCGAGGGCAAGCAGGCGGCCTGGGTCGAGAGACATCGGCGCATGGTGTCGGCTGCCAGCGACGAATCACGGGCTGGAGACGCAATTGAGAGTCACAACCTGCGCCGCAGTCGTCGCACTAGGCGATGTGCTGCGCGGAGCGCGGCACTGAGAGCATCGCCCCGCCGATTTCGGTTGGCGGCTAACCCGCGGCGCAGTTCGTCTTGGAACACGGCTTCCGCGTTCGTCACGGTGTCCTCACCCCGACCCATCTCACGGCTGACGGCTTCACTCAGATGTCTTACCCCGACAAGGAGCGAAGCACCTGTGTCGTCGACTACTCCGTCCGCCTCGATGCGCGCGGGGACCACGTACTCGACGATGCCGACGAGGAACGCCGTGGCGAGTTCGGCGGGCAAGGCGAGGTCGCGGTTGGTCGCGCCCGCAAGGAGGACTGATTCGTGCTCACGGGTGCTGACCACATTGTGGAGGCCTTCGGAACCAGCGTGAACGTGTTCGCTGGTGAGGACGTAGAAGAAGTGACCTTCGGGGAAGACCAGTTCCCCGAGCATCCTCGTGCTGATCGCCTTCTTCCAGTCGGGAAAGAGAGGCGCTGCCCATCCCCACATTTGCCGGAAGGATTTGCCGTACGTGTCGAGGAGCGCACGATGATTCTGATCGATCAGAGCCAGTACATCCTCGTCGAGGACGCTTCCGACATCTCCCACCTGTGTAGCGAGGAGGTCTTTCACCGTGGATGGCAGGAATATGTCGCGGTGGTCCAGGTATCGGTTGATAAGTTCTGGATGCTTCCCGTCGGGGCGGCCATGCTCGGCGAGAACCCCCAGGGTGATGAGCAGTTCGTGCAGAAACCTCGCTCGGGTGAGTGCCCCGTTAGGGAAGCCTCCCCGGAGCAGGGCAGCCGTTTCGGCATAGGCGGACAGCGCCCGGGCACAACAGCCGTGCAGCACGGCGTAGAACACTTCAAATTCTTCGTCGGGGTCGTCCACCATCGAGCGATGGACCCTGATCTTGGCCCACTGTGCGGCTTCGGCGGCAGCGGAGTGCACGAGGTCCATCGCCTCAAACCCTGCGCCGTAGTCGCGAAAGAGGCGGTCTTGGAAGCCATCACGGTCGTCGTGAACCGAAGCTAGCTGACGAGAGGACGCAGCGTCGACGCTCGCGCAAAAGTCCTTGATCTGCTGGGCGCCGAGGAACTCGTCGGGGTCTCCGAAGTTGAGGGTGGTCTCTGGCATGGCCGGTCATCGTCTCCGAAGTTGAGGGTGGTCTCTGGCATGGCCGTCAGTCCAGCAGGTTTTTGTTGGCGGCGTCCGCGCTCATGGCGGGGGAACTGGTGCTCACCGGGTCTCCCGGTCTGTGGGAGGGGATGCGGGGCTCGAAGGCATGGCGCAGGCTGGTCTGTTGCTCGGGAGTGAGAGTTGCGGCGAATCTCCGCGCTCGGGCCGGGTCTGCATGGGGCGCCACCGCTGGGTGAGCATGGGCCACACGTGTCCACAGCCACTGCATGGCCAGGGGATGGCTCGCCGCCCTGGTTCCGGGTCTGTCTCGTCGCGCCCAGGACGTGAACCACGAGGTAGATGCGGTGAGGGCACGGACCTGGTCTTCTAGGGCGCGGTAGTCGTGGCCCTCGAGACGGCCGGCAGCAGCGGTTATGGCGGCGAGGACGGTGGAGGGTGCAGCGGTCTGGCTCGCCACGGCGGCTGCGGCGCACCGCGATCCAAGGTCAGCCGGAAGTTCCAGCGCACGGGCGGCGTCGGCCCAGGTAGTGATGCCGGGGTGGGTGCGGGCCATCGACAGGGAGGCGAATAGCCGGATGGTCTTGGCTCGGGAGGTGAACAGACCGACCAGGTGCGCCTCGTAGAGCGTGCGGGGCAGGACTTGGGGAATCTGCCGTGTGGAGACTCTCAGCGGGGGCGTTGTGTCGAGGAGTCGAGAGAGGCGCCGACGGGGGGCGTGAGTGGCCATAATCAGGCGGGTCGTGCCGGCCGTGTGCCGGGTGTGATCGGCGGCCCAGCCCAGGAGGCCGTCCGGAGTGTGCGGTATCTCCTCGGCCCAAGGAGTGAAGCGCGTGACTGCTTCCTCGAGGTCGGAGCTGGTGAGGATATCGGTGGCTGTGGTCAGCGCCCGGGATCGGGTGGGGATGTCCGCCGGTAGGCGTAGGCCCCATCGGGGCGCCCGGTGTCGGGCATGGGTCGCGTCATGAACCTGAGCTGCCCACCCGGACGGCAGGCCGGGGCTGATGGTGGCGATGTGAAGCAGCAAGGTGGTCAGACCGTGGACGTCTTCAAGGAACTGGCGCGCCGTCGTATCTTCGCCGAAGACACGGGGTGCTCGCATCGCCGGGAACTGAGCCTGAGTTCGCGTTTGTCGGTCGACGCATCCGGGGTCCGCCGCTTCCACCGGGAGCGCGGCGAGGTCTGTAGGGCAGTAGTGGCCGCGTCGGCCGAGGGCGTTGCCGCAGCGGGTCTTGGCGCCGATCGGGCGCAGAAGGGTGGATCTGGTGGCGCGGAAGGGTCGCTGACAGCCCGGGCAGGTCGAGAGCAGGTAGGAGCCGTGTCGAAGACAGACGGTGCTGGTCGTTAGGCGCCAGGAGATGTCCCAGGTTCCGGTCTCGGCGAGGCAGCGGGGGCAGGCCTGGGTTCCCTGGCCGGGTGCCCAGCCTCGGGCGGCAACGGTGCGGTAGCTGGCTTGGTGATGCGGGTCCAGACCGGACAGGTCGATAAGCGTCCCGTCGACGGCGGCGAGCGTTGCGGCGGTCAACGACGCCGTGGACTGGCCGGTCAGGCCAGAGAGGACCTCGAGGGTGCGGGGTGTGGGGCGCAGCAGCAGGTAGCGGGTGGTATCGGTGGCGTCGGTGACGGCGCGCATGACCGTGGCCGGGGGGATGTGGTTGGCGTCGGCGGCGTGCTCGAGGTAGCAGTCCAAGGCTTGTCCGGCGTGCAGGGTCGGGCGCGTCGGCAAGACAGTCAGGCTACGGCTGTGGTCAGGAGACATGACGCTCACCGTGCTCATGGACCGGTCGCGCGAAGGACCCGTCGAGGACGGTCGTTGCGCTGACTTGCAGGTACTGCTGCCACCACTCGCGTAGGAGCATCCGGCCTTCGGGGTTCAGGTCATGGTCAAAGGCCAGCAGTATGGAAGGGGCCATATGGGCATGTGGCCCGCCAGCAGGCCGTCCGAGAGTTGCATCAAGCCAGACCCATGCGGCCGCGACGCTGCGGGCGTCGGGCGTGTGCGCAGCAGCTGCGGGCAAGTCCTCGACGACGCCCCGTGGAATCGACCGGACGTGGCGCAGGGTTTGGCGACGCTCCGCCAGAAGCGGCAGCCCTTCGTTGCGGAGGAAGGCCAAATAGGTCGCCAGGCGGCGATAAGTGTCCACGTCCTCTGTGAGGTCCTCGGCGAGCCGGGCCACGCGCGAGTTGATGGTGGCTGCGTGCAGTCTGTGGATGTCGGGGATGGCGAGGTAGTTATCCCGGGCTTGGCCGACCAGTGCCGTCAGGGCTACGGCCTCGGCGGTGCGGACCGTGCGGGCCGCTTCGGGCAGGACGATGGGGTCGTCGCTGCGGCGCATGATGGTAGGGATGTGCACGACCTGGACGCCGTAGTCCAAGATCAGGGCGAGCGTGGCGTCGCACCCGGTGTCGGCGTCGGGCCATCGCGGCACCAGATCCGGGGAGGGCAACCACGGGTCGCCCATGATGGCGATCTGGTCGGCGAGGTCACGGGAGGCGGCCTCGGTGGCGGACGCGGTCCAGGTCAACGCCAAGGTCGTCGCGGTGACGTACGGGGGCCGGGCGACGACCCGCCCTGGTTGCAGCCCCCAGCACAGGAAATCCACCACGGACTCACGCCAATGCGTGGACTCGCCGGGCAGACGTGGGGGCCAGTTGGTCCACAGCGCATGCTCAAGACCTGCCATCAAAGACTCGACCCTGGTCAAGCGGTCTCGGGCACGATGGGAGTCGGCAGCAGCGGAAAGAGCCACCTGCACTTCGCGGTGGACAGCGTCCAGATCGGGTCCCGAATGGCTGGGGTGCGGGAAGTAGGCGTCGCGTAGGAAGCATCCGCAGTTGGGGCACAGCACGACGATGTTCAGTCGTGCGGCCACGGTCGCGACCTGGCATTGGGGGCAAGTGGCGGGTTGACCGGCATACCGGCGGCCGGTGCGGGCTCGTTCCGGCGCAGCGCTCGGGTAGGCGCCACGCAGGGTCGCTGTCTTCAACGTATCCACGGTCGTGGCGGTCAGTGTCGTGACACGGTGTAGAAGGTCTCTCGGGGGGTCTTCCCACACCCGTGAGTGGGCCTGCAGTCCGGTGAGCTCGCGGACGGTGGTGTGGTTCGCGATGGCGGCGCGGGCCATGAAGGCGGCGAGGTCCTCGCCCGGTTGCAGGTGTGGACGCGCTGGCAGCGGAGGCTGCGCAGGCCCGGTCATGCCGAGGCTCCTGACCTTGGGTCAGCCGTAACCGAAGGGGCACTGCCCGGGACGGTGGCTCGCGGCCGGGCAGCGTCTGCGTTTCGTCGTTCCGCTCGTGCGGCGAGAGTGACGCCCGTGAGGTGCTTCTCGGTGATGGCCCAGGTTCCGTCCTCGATGGCAGCAGTCGTAGCGTCGCGCAATAGTTGGAGCAGGTCACGGTGGTAGCCGGCGCTGCGTTCGAGCCAGAGGTGTGGCAGTTGGTTCCAGATGTGCTCGGGTTGACCTGCCGGTAGGTAGGGCTGGGCGTGCGTCGCACACTCGCGCAGGAACTGTCGGAAGGCCAGCCGGTCGGCCTTGGTGGTGCCGGTGTAGGGCGCGACGGGGACCTCGTAGGCCCGGCCGGTCACCTGCGGGTCGTCCATAACCGGGTGGGTGTGCAGGTTCGCGCCAGCGAGGATGACGGTGGCACCAAGCTCGCCGACGGCGGTGACCACGGCCTTGAGGTGGTCCAGCGCCTCCCGACCCAGCTTCAGGGAGGTCTTCAGCAGATGCAGGTCATCAACGATCAGCAGGCGCACCCCGTGACGTTCCAGCAGGTCGAGGTAGCGCACGCGCTTCTCGACACCAGGCGGGTAACCCAGGGCCTGGACGATCTGGGCGTTGAATTTCGCCACCGTTGTGCCGGCCGCCAGAGACAGGAAGAGCACGGGGACGTGATCAACCTCGAGCCTCTCGACCCTGCGTCCGGTGACGGAACGGGCCGTGTTCACGGGACGAGCATGCGGGTCGGTGTGCGGGGCAACTAAGCGCCGATGCGCGTCGAAGGCCACCTGGTAGAGCATCGTGGACTTCCCCAGGACGTTGTCGCCGGTCACGATCGCCACGTCCTTGGTGCCGGTCAGCGACTGCGCGTTGCCCTCGATCAGGGCGGTCAGGCGTTGTCGGATGCCGCGGTCGCGTTCGGAGTCGAAGTAGTGGCCGGCCAAGTACCGGCGTACCTCGGCGGCGCGGGCACGTCGCTCCTGGTGGGACATGCCGGTCGCGTCCTGGGTGGTGATCGGCGGTGGCGGCCCGATTGCTGGGGTGAAGGCCAAGGAGTGCAGCAGTTCGGCTTTCATTCCTGGTCCTCCAAGTCAGACCAGTCGGCAGCGTCGGTCTCCCAAGGCTCCCGGGCCGTCTTCGCCGGCGGCATGGGGCGCGACCGCGGGCGTGGCGTCCCGCCGGTCGATGGCGTGCGGCCGCCCGCGGCGGAGGCGGCCTCACTGTGGTCGTGCTTGGACTGACCCGAGCGCATGGCGGCGGCGGTGAGCATGTTGCCGTGCCAGTCCGCCAACTCTGGATCCCCCCGCAGCCGGTCGTACCCGTCGGTGGCGTTCAGGGTGGTCAAGACCTCTTCCTCGATCCCGTCGCGGGAAAGATCCCTGTAGGAGCCGCGCCTCTTCATCAGGCCTTTGGCGTGACGCAAGGTCACCTCTGTCATCGGCGCCCGCAGTTCGTGCTCACGGCGCCAGGGCACCCGGATGATCCCCCCGGAGTCGGGGTGACGCAGCCAGTACGCCGAGACATCCCGCGGGTCGTAGTAGAACGGTGCCGCCTTCGGCCCCGCCCGGTGACGCTGATCCCCGGTGTGCCCGGCCTGGTCGGGCGAGCGGAAGGTCCAGTCCCGCACGTTGCGGAACTCATCCAGCTCTCGGCAGTCGTAGTACAAGTCGTCGAACTCGACGCCGTTTGCGCCGATCTGGCCCCACCGGATGGGCATCGCGTCGTAGATCAGGTCCGCACGCTGGAGCACGTGGATGCGCCCCTGGGCGGCCATCAGGCTGTCGTAGACGTCCAGTGGGGTCAGCCGCATCCGGGCGTCCTCGGCGGTGATGCTCTTGTCGGCCAGCACCAGGCTGGAGTGCGGGCTGCGGTGATACGTCGTGGCGATCCACTCCCGGATGTGCCGCTCCAGTTCCCGCGGCGTCAGCGCCGGGGCACCGCCGTGGAAGACCGGCTGACCGGCCTTGTCCAAGGTGATACGCCCGACCTTCGAGCCCCGCTCGGATACGTTGTGGCCCTTGTACCCAGGCGCGGCCTGGAAACAGGCCTGCAGGGTCTCCCAGAAGCGCTCCATGACCGCGTTGTCGGTCGGGTGCGCACCACGGGAGAGCAGCAAGTTGATCCCGAACTGGCGACACAACGCCCGAAAATGGGTCCCGGTGAAAATGCTGCCCCGATCCGCTCGGATCGCATCCGGCAGTACACCGGGGATGCCGTGCTCACTGACCAACGGCCGGTCCGCGAGCCCATCGATGCGCTCGGCTTCGGCCAGTGCATGCGGGAACAACCCGATGTGCTCCGGGACCCCGGCCCACCGCCAGTCATCCACCCGGGCCGGATCCACCGCCAGGCTGTAGGGCCGCAGGATGTCGACCAGCAGCAGGCCGGCCTCGAACCCGGTCGGGCTGCGGGGGAAGACCCTCGTCCCCACGATCACCCGGCTGGCCAGGTCGATCGCCGTCATCACCTCCACGCTGACCGCGGACCCGGTGAACGGGTCGAAGCAGAAGTTGTCCGCGCGGGTGACATCGATCGCCACCACCTGCCCCACACCGACCGTCGCGAAGGACGAATACGAGGCAGTGGTCCGCAGCTTGTTCGTCTTGTGGGCCCGCGTCGTGCGCCCCAGCGGCTTGACCACGTGAGCGATGTACCTGCGCAGAGTGTCCCGGGGCAGCTCTTCAATCACGAAGCCGTCGGCAGTGAGCTTGCCCAGGACCTGCCGGTAGATGTCCTTCTGCCGCTTCGCGGACTCCGTCCCGTCGAACCGGGCCACGACCTGGCGACACACGTCCTTGATCTCTTCGTCCAACGAGGCGAACTGCGACCGACCCTTCCGGCTGCGGCCATCGACCAGCTCGAACAGTCCCCCCGGTTCCCCGAAGTAGTCCCGGTGCCAGTTCCGGATGGCGTTGGCCGTCGGGGACCCGATCCGACCTGGCCGCGTCGAGCGGCCTGCCTCACGGTCACGACGAGCCTGACGATCCTGATCGTCCTCGGCTGCCAGCTGCTCGACCATTGCCGAGAGCTTGCGAGCCAGCGAGATTCCGTCTGCCGGATCGAACGGCCAGAATGGCTCACCCTCGCGCGCCAAGGCACGATGTCCCCGCGCGAAGCCCGTCTCGACGGTCAGGACGATCTCCTCGCGGTCGAGCGCCAACTGGCGCGCGGCCTCGCGGACGCTCTCGAACTTGTGCCGGAAGGGCCCCGCCACGGCGTCAACGCGGCCATCGAGCATCCCCACGGCCACCTCGAGGTCCTCGAACCGAATGTCGAGAACTTCGCCGTGGATGGTCTCGACGCGCACGCTCAGCGGGCGGACACCCACCACCAGCAGCGGGCGGCCATCTTCACCTTGGATGGTCGCGCCGTCGTGCAGCGCGACTCGCGCGCTCACGACCGTCCCGCCCAGACCACGGGAGTGTCTTCGCTCCACCGGTCGGCAAGGTCCAACTCGACGTCGCCCCGCCAAGCCAGGTGCCACAGTGTCGACAACAGATAGCCGCCCTCATCGGCTGCGGCGATGTCCCCGAAGGTCACGCCGGCGCCGTGGGTGATTTCGCGTAGGCGTGCCGTCGCGGCTGGCATCCACGGCTGCTGTCTGCGGGCCATCGACAGCCACCGCAGGTTGACCTCCTCCGCGCCAGAGAGTCCGGGAAAGACCCGGTGCCTCCACCCGCGGGTGGTGCACGCCTCAGCAGTCTTCTCGACCTTCCAGTTGAAGTCGATGTCCTGTAACTCGGCCGGGCGCGCATCCCACACCGTCACCGACCCGTCGACGCGCACGCTGAGCAGGTCGGGATAGTGCGACTTCCTCGGTGACC
The DNA here is from genome assembly GCF_052114035.1 of Janibacter sp. RAF52. NCBI lineage: Bacteria > Bacillati > Actinomycetota > Actinomycetes > Micrococcales > Intrasporangiaceae > Janibacter > Janibacter sp. RAF52. The sequence goes on from NZ_JBFRDY010000005.1 coordinate 230,297, forward strand.
ACCGAAGGAGGAAGGGCTGGGCCACAAGGCACGCGACGTTCTGGTCCCGATCGAGCATCATCATCAACTGATGCTCCAGGCCCGACTCCAGTGTCAGATCGTCCCCGATTGTCATCGAGAAGGCATGCACCGGAACATTCCGCGAGTACGTCGAGGAGCGAACCTTGCGGACCGACCCCAGCTGCCGCACATCTGGAGGTCCAGCACCCCAGTCCCAGCCAGAGACGACCTGTCCTTCCACAGCGAAGGACCACTCCGGGTCCGAAGATTGAGTTTCCGGCACCGCAACATCTACAGTGGACACAACGACTCCTCCTGCCACCCAGCCAAGGGATCAGGTAGTTGTTCACGAGGGCGTCCCGGGCCAACGGGACGCCCTCGAACTTTGTCTGCACAGCGACACTACCGAACGCTGGCGCTCCAGTACCACGCCGTAGGCGAAACGCCTAACGACACGCCGCAATTGCCCGTAAACAATGTACAGAGCCGTTTGTACAAACTAGGCCCCCTCTCTACAGTTAGAACCCACCCGAGTCTTTCGCCAGGTTTGAGAAGCGAGCGTAGTGACCCTGGAAGCCGAGGACGATGTCGGCGGTCGGGCCGTTTCGGTGCTTGGCCACGATGACGTCGGCCTCCCCTTCGCGCTCGGACCCGGGGTCGCGGTCGCGGTGGAGCAGGATCACGAGGTCAGCATCCTGCTCGATCGAGCCACTCTCTCTCAGGTCACTCATCGCCGGACGCTTGTCGGTGCGCTGCTCGGGGCCACGGTTCAGCTGCGAGATCGCGATGACCGGGACCTGCAGCTCCTTGGCCAGGAGCTTGAGCGCACGGGAGAACTCGGAGACCTCCTGCTGGCGGGACTCGACCTTCTTGCCGGAGGTCATCAGCTGCAGGTAGTCGATGACGATGAGCTTGAGGTTGTGCTGCTGCTTGAGGCGCCGCGCCTTGGCGCGGATCTCCATGAGCGCGAGGTTGGGTGAGTCGTCGATGTAGAGCGGGCTGTCGCTGATCCGGCCGACGACGCGGGAGAGCTTGCGCCAGTCGGGGTCGCTCATCTTGCCGCGGCGCAGGTGCTGCAGCTGGATGCTCGCCTCCGCGGCGAGCACACGCATGGTGATCTCGCTGCGGCTCATCTCGAGGGAAAAGATCGCGGTCGCCATCTGGTGGTGGATCGCGGCCGCGCGGGCGATGTCCACGCCCAGCGTCGAGTTGTGCGTCGGGATCATCGACCGGCCAGCCAGGTAGAGGTGCGCCGGGTTGTCGACCTCGACGCAGCGCACCGGCACCGACTCGATGCGACGCACGTCCGTGATGAATCGGGAGTTGCGCCGCTGGAAGGCGCGCGACCGCAGATCCTTGTGGCGAATCGCCTTGCGCTCGAGCCAGAAGACGTCCTCGTCCGCGCTGAAGGTCAGGGTGTAAACGGTCGACGACTCCTGGCTGCGACCATGGACGGCCTTTTCGCTGACCCCGAAGCGGTAGCCCAGCCCGGCCACGAGGTCGCGCACATCCCCCATCAACCGTGCCGAGGTCGAGGTGAACTGGACGCACCCGACGTTGGTGACCGTGCCATCAGTGTCGAGCAGGCCCGCCAGGAGCGCGCGCCGCTGCTCCTCGGACGCCCTGAGGTAGTCCATCGGGATGTGCTTGTCGCCGAGCACACCGATCTTGCGCAGCAGCGCCTGCACCGTGCCGTGGTCGTTGTGGCACTCCTGGCACCGCCGCCTGCCCGACGACGGACGACCGCAGTCGGGGCACGTGGGGTCCGCCATGCGGGGCGTCCCCTTCGACTTGCCACCGCACGAGCGACCGCACGTCTTCACCTGTGACGTGTGCGGGACGAACTCGGAACCGCAGACCACGCACTCTCGCACCGCCACGTCCTCGACGGGCAGCCGGAGGGAGTAGCGCATGGCCGCGCTGGTCTTCGTCACCACGAGCCCCTGGCCCTCCAGGTAGGTGACGATCTCGGGGTCGTCGGTGGTGAACATCGCGCAGTCGCTGGTGCCGTCTCCGAGCCAGGCACCGAGGACGTAGGGCGAGAGCGCAAGATCCGCCGCGGGCAGCTCGAGCGGCTGGGCCAGCGCGACAGAGTGGTTGAGGCGCGCGTCCTTGGTCGCGGTGCGGATGGTGGCCGCGATCTCCTCGGTGGTGCGGACCTCGGCGAAGGTGCGCTGGTTCTTCGTGCCGTTGCGCCCGTCGCGGGCGGCCTGGAAGGACTTGCGCGACGCGCGGGTGTCCGTCAGCCACTGATGCTGCGCATCCGCAACGATCACCGAGCCGTCCGAGAACTCGACCTCATAACAGGGGCGGTCGGTCATGACCTCCGTCGCGGCGACGACAGTCGTCGCCCGGCCCTCGGCGTCGATGAGCTGGTCACCGACGGCGACCTCGCCCATGGTCGTCCAGCCTGTCGGTGTGGGCAGCGGGGTGTCGAGGGCGAGCGCCTTGCCGATGGCCGGCCTGGCCGCGATGACGACCATCTGGCCCGGGTGCAGACCGTGCGTCAGCTCGTCGAGGTCGGTGAAGCCCGTCGGCACACCGGTCATCTCGTCGGTGCGACCGGCGGCGACCTCGATCTCGGTCATCGTCTCGTTGAGCGTGTCCCACAGGGGGGCGTAGTCCTCGCCGCCACGCTTCTCCGCGACGGTGTAGACCTCGGCCTGAGCCTGGTTGACGATGTCCTCGACGTCGCCGCCGCCCTGGGCGTAACCCATCTGGACGATCTTGGTCCCGGCCTCGACGAGGCGCCGCAGCACCGCCCGCTCGGCGACGATCTGCGCGTAGTACCCGGCGTTGGCCGCGGTCGGCACCGACTGGATGAGGTCGTGCAGGTACGCCTGCCCGCCCGCGCGCTGCAGGTCGCCGCGCTTGCTCAGCTCGTCGGCGACCGTGATCGCGTCGGCCGGCTCGCCGCGGCTGTAGAGGTCGATGACCGCGTCGAAGATCAGCTCGTGCGCCGGCCGGTAGAAGTCGTGCCCGCGCACCGCCTCACCGACGTCGGCGATCGCATCCTTGGACAGCAGCATGCCGCCGAGGACGGACTGCTCGGCGCCGACGTCCTGCGGCGGGAGCCGGTCGGAGGGCGGACCGGACGCGTAGCCGTCGGTGTCCCCGTAGCTCCTCGCGCCCATGTCAGTCGTCGTCACCGCGTCGCCCTCCGTGTGCCTGCCCCGGACCCCGACGAAGGGGGGTCCGCACGCCCCGTCGAGGGGACGTCAGAGCAGGGTCGCACCCGTCGCCGACAACGCCAAACGGCCCTGTGGACAGTGCTGTGGACGGGGTGTGGACGACGCGCCATGGCACTGTGCACAGTCCGTGGACAAGTCTGTGGATCTCCCTCACACCCCGACGGCGACACCCCCTCTGACCTGCGACGATGCGGCGCGGAGCGTGTGGACCCGCAAAAAAATGTCGACCGGCAATCCACAGGCAACGACACGCCCGAGGCCACAGATGACCCCCTTCGCGCAAGCTCGGAGCGCCCGGCGGTCAGCCGGTGCGCCCGTAGCGGATGCGGGCCCGCTCCCGGGCCTTCTCCGCCTCGAGCTCGCGGTCCTTCGGCGGGGCATTCGTCACGAGGTGGTCGAGCAGGTGCTGGGTCACCTGGGCGATCTCCTCGACGGCCTCGTCGAAGGCGGCCTGGTTGGCCTGGCTCGGCTTCGTCGACCCGCTCACCTTGCGCACGTACTGGAGGGAGGCGGCGCGCACCTCGTCAGTCGTGGCCGGGGGATCGAAGTTGTGCAGCTGTCGGATGTTTCGGCACATGCCACCCAGTCTCCTCCTGCGGACCGACAGGGACACGCCCTTCGCGGTCAAGAGCATTTGGCCGCTGTCGGTGGCCTGGCGGACCATGGAGGACATGCCCACCACCGCGGCGGCGCCGCACCCCGTGACCACCCCTGCCCAGACGACGCTGATCCTGCGCGTGCTGACGGTGGCCACCTTCGTCGTGATCCTCAACGAGACGATCATGAACAACGCCATCCCGCGGCTCATGGACGACTTCCACGTCACCGAGACGTCGGCGCAGTGGCTGACGACCGCCTTCATGCTGACGATGGCCGTCGTCATCCCGATGACCGGCTGGCTCATGCGTCGACTGGCGACGCGGCGCACCTTCGCCTTGGCGATGGGTCTCTTCACCGTCGGCACGACGATCGCCGCGGCCGCCCCGAGCTTCGAGGTGCTCGTCGCCGCCCGCGTCGTGCAGGCGGGCGGCACCGCGGTGATGATCCCGCTGCTCATGACCACCCTCATGGACCTCGTGCCCGTCGCCGACCGCGGCCGCACGATGGGCAATGTCTCGCTCGTCATCGCCGTCGCCCCCGCGATGGGCCCGGCCGTCTCCGGGGTCCTGCTCGAGCTCGGCACGTGGCGCCTGATCTTCATCGCCGTGCTGCCGATCGCCGCGGCCTCCCTCGCCCTCGGCCTGCGCCTGCTGCCCGACACCGGCGAGCGCGAGGACAGCCGCCTCGACCTGCCGAGCGTCGCCCTGGCGGTCGTCGGCTTCGGCGGCATCGTCTACGGCCTCTCGGGCCTCGGTGGCGGCCACGGCGGCGAAGGGGGTCCCGCTCCCGAGCCCGTCGTCGACCCCCTCCTCGCGGCCGGCATCGCAGCCCTCGCCCTCGCGGTCTTCGCCTGGCGACAGCTGACCCTCGCCCGCACCGGCGACCCGCTCATGGACCTGCGGGCCTTCCGCCACCGCAGCTTCACGGGCGCCTTCGTCACGATGTGCCTCGGCTTCGCCGCACTCATCAGCTCGGTCATCCTGCTGCCGATCCACCTGCAGCGCGGGCTCGGCCTGAGCACCCTCGAGACCGGGCTGCTGCTCATCCCGGGCGGCCTGGCCATGGGCCTGCTCGGGCCGTCGATCGGACGGCTCTACGACCGCATCGGCGCCCGACCCCTCGTCGTCCCCGGCGCGGTCGGCATGACCCTGTCGCTGACGCTCTTCGCCGTGCTGCTGCCGCACGTCGGCATGTGGACCGTGCTCATCCTGCACGTGCTGCTCAGCCTCTCGCTCGCCCTGCTCTTCACCCCGCTCTTCACCGCGGGCCTGGGCTCGCTGCCGCACTCCCTGCACGCGCACGGCTCCGCGCTGCTCGGCTCCTCCCAGCAGGTCTTCGGGGCGGCCGGCACGGCGACGAGCATCGCCGTCATGACGCTCGTCGCGGGCGCCGACCCGACGACGGCGGAGCGCACCTCGGGCGTGCAGGCAGCCTTCGTCATGCTGGCCGTCGCCGCCGCGGTGACCATCGGCACCTGCCTCATGGTGAGCACGCCGGCCGAGGACCCGGCGGACGAGTAGCCGCGGAGGTGCGGACTCCCGGGCCGGTCAGCGCAGCCCGGGCGCGAGCGACGGCGTGCGTCGCAGCAGCGCGGTCAATGCCATGACGAGCACGAGCAGCGCCACCGAGAGGGCTACCGACCCCGCCCACCCGGCGCGCGTCCACGCGGCGCCGGAGGCGGTGCCGAAGACCGCGGACCCGAGGTAGTACGTGAAGAGGTACAGCGAGGCCGCCTGGCCGGCGCTCGTCCCGCCGAGGTGGGCCCGCAGCGGCACCCAGCCGCTCGCGATGCCGTGCACCGCGAAGAAGCCGACGACGAGCAGGCCCATCCCGGCGACGACGAGCGGCAGCACGTCGGGCAGCGTGAGCAGCGCGCCGACGATCGCGACGGCCGCCCCGATCGGGATGACCGTGCGCCGGCCGTGACGGTCGGCGAGGTCGCCGAACCACGTCGAGCTCACCGTGCCCAGCGGGTAGACGAGGAAGACGAGGCTCGCCGCACCGATCCCCAGCGCGAAGGGGGGATCCGCCAGCCGGAAGCCGATGGTGTTGAAGAGCGCGACCATCGCCCCGAGCGAGCAGCCGCCGATGGCGTAGAGGGCGAGCAGCGCCGGGTCCGACAGGGCCCGTCGGGTCATCGCCGCCAGCGCACGCGGGTTGCCCGGCGCCGGCTCGAAGCCCCGCGAGACCGGCAGCGCGAACCGCACGAGGACCGCGCACGCCAGGCCGACGAGCACTGTTGCCGCGATACCCCAGCGCCACCCGCTGCCCAGCTCCGCGCCGAATCCGGAGACGAGTCGGCCCGACATCCCGCCGAAGGCCGTGCCCCCGACGTAGAGCCCGGCGGCGCGCCCCTGGCTCGAGGGGTGCAGCTCCTCGCGCAGGTAGGCCGTCGCGACCGCGGGCAGCCCGGCGAGCGCGAAGCCGTCCGCAAAGCGCAGCGCGAGCAGCGCCTCCCAGGTCGGCGCGAGCGCCGAGGCGAAGCCGATGACGACCGAGGCCCCGAGCGATAGGTGGATCAGGCGGGTGCGTCCGACGACGTCGGAGAGCGGACCGGCGATGAGCAACCCGGCGCCGATGCCGAACATCGCCAGCGACACGCTGAGGGTCGAGGCACCCGTCGAGACGTCGAAGTCGCGCCGCAGGTCCGGCAGCAGTGCCTGCGTCGAGTACAGCAGGGTGAAGGTCGCGAGTCCCGCGGCGAAGAGCGACCAGACGATCCGCCGGTAGCCGCTGCTGCCCGGCAGGTAGCCCTCGTGCCTCACGCCGACCCCCGGACCATCCGCGCGGGGATGTTGTGCCGGGTGACGACCTGCACCCCCGACGCGAGTGAGGTTGGCGCCCCCGGGACGAGCCGGTGGTGCTGGAGCACAGCGGTGATCGCGGCGCGCGCGTCCTCGCGCAGGTCGTGGTGGAGCACGAGGTCGATCTCGCCCGTGCGCAGCAGCCCGAGGTTGTCGGCGTCGAGGTCGTGCCCGACGTAGACCGAAGGGGGGACCCCCTTCGCGCGGAGCGTCGCGAGGATCGCCCGGTTGGCGCCTCCGACGGAGTACACCCCGAGGGGTGCCGTGACGTCCTCGAGCTCGGCGGCGACGACGGCCGCGGTCGCAGCGTCGAGCCCGTCGGCATCGGCGACCCGGCGCACCTCGACGTGCGGTGCGGTGGCGCTCATCTGCTCGACGAAGGCCTCGACCCGGGTCCGCTCCCCGACGAAGGAGGAGCGGCTCAGCGTGACGAGGACGCTCGCGAGATCGCCTCTGCCCCAGTGCTGCACGAGGTGCGCGGCGGTGCGGCCGGCCGAGACGTGGTCCGGCCCGGCATAGGCGATGCGCCGCGATCCGTGCACGTCGGTGACGAGGGTGATCGCGGGGATCCCGCGGTCGGCGAGGTCGTCGATCGCGGCCGCCACGGCCGGCTCGTCGGGGACCTTGAGGAGCACGCCGTGGCTGGTCCGCCCCCTTCGCCCGATGCCCTCGAGCGTGGCGACGACGTCCTCGACCGTGCCCGACTCCCGCAGGTGGTAGCGGGCGCGCACGGCGGCCGGCCGCAGCCCGCTCAGCTGGGACTCCAGCGCCGCCGTGACCTCTCCGCTGAAGCGGTCGGGAGCCTGCATGACGACGTCGAGGACGAGCGAGCGAGCCCCCAGGCGCAGGGCGCTCGCCTGCCGGTCGAGCTCGGCGACCGCCTGCTCCACCGCGCGGACGGCGCGGGGACTGGCACCCGGCCGACCGTGGAGGACCCGGTCGACGGTGGCCTCGGACAGGCCGGCCTGCTCGGCGATGTCGGCGACGCGGTGGCTGCGCACTCAGCCCCGCAGCGGTCGGGCCGCCCGGTCGTGGTGCGCGATCGAGGCGACGAGGAGGAACTGGGCGAACACATAGGTGAGCATGACGAGCACGCTGTGGAGCGGCAGCTCGACCCCACCGAAGGTGCGCAGCGCGATGAGCCCGTCGGAGACGAGGAAAACCACGGCGCCGACCGTCGCGACCCGGTCGAGCCCGGTCGCGAGGACGGCCATGGTGACGATGGCCGCCCCGTAGACGAGGACCGGCCAGATCGCTCCCGTGCGCGGTGCGGTGAAGACCAGCACGGCGAGCATCGCCACGACATAGGGGGCGACGAGGACCGGTCGGGTGCGCGCGATGCTCCGGTCGACGAAGGGCAGGAAGGCTGCGACGTAGGCGATCTGCGCGAGCAGGAAGGGGATCACCATCGCCCAGAAGCCGGCGTCGCTGCCGTCGTCGAAGAACCGCGGGAGCGTGTCGCCGAGCCACGAGAGGCCGAGCGCGGCGAGGGCCAGACGCGCGAGCTGCGACTTCGGGTCCGGGGTGGTGGTCCACAGCAGCCACGCGAGCACGGGCATGAGCAGCACCTGGGTGAGGTCGGCGAGCACACCCCCCGGAGCGACGCCCTGCGCGGCCAGGTGGACCAGAGTGACGACCACGAGGGCGGCGAGCGCAGGCATGGCCCGAGCCTACGGCCGCATCGGTCCCTGAGGAGGGCCCCCTGGGCCCGTCTCGAAGGGCCCCTGAGGAGGGCCCCCCGAGCCCGTCTCGAAGGGCCCCTGAGGAGGGCCCCCCGGGCCCGTCTCGAAGGGCCCCTGAGGAGGGCCCCCCGGGCCCGTCTCGAAGGGCCCCTCCCTTCGAGACGCTCGGCCGTGGACGGCCTCACTCCTCAGGGAGCGGGGGGCAGTCGGCCGTGGACGGCCTCACTCCTCAGGGAGCGGGGGGCAGTCGGCCGTGGACGGCCTCACTCCTCAGGGAGCGGGGGGACAGTCGGCCGTGGACGGCCTCACTCCTCAGGGAGCGGAGGACGGACACACGGCCGCAGGCGGCAGGGGGCGGGGCGAAGGGGATGGCTGCGCACATCAAGCCGAAGTCGAGAACGGCAACGGCACCAGCGGACCAGGCAGGACTTCGGCGGGCGCAGCCGTCCCCCTTCGCCCCGCCCACCCGGGGACCGAGGGACGGGCATATCGTCGAGTCATGAGCCTCCTCGACGCCCCCCTCGCCCGCCTCGACGGCACCCCCGGCACGCTGCGCGACCTCACCGGCGGCCGGCCGGCGCTGCTCGTCAACGTCGCCAGCAAGTGCGGCCTGACCCCCCAGTACACCGCGCTCGAGGCGCTGCACGAGGAGTACGCCGCGCAAGGGTTCACCGTCGTCGGGCTGCCGTGCAACCAATTCGGCGGGCAGGAGCCGGGCACGGCCGAGGAGATCGCCGAGTTCTGCTCCGCCACCTACGGCGTGACCTTCCCCATGAGCGAAAAGGTCGAGGTCAACGGCCCAGGTCGCCACGCCGTCTACGCGGGCCTGGTCGACACCCCGGACGAAGGGGGCGAGAGTGGCGACATCCGGTGGAACTTCGAGAAGTTCGTCATCGACGCCGACGGCACGCCCGTGGCGCGCTTCAGCCCGCAGGTGGCGCCCGACGACGAGCGGGTCGTCGCCGCCCTTCGCTCCGCCATCGGCTGAGTGCACGCACCCGACGAGCCCGTCGCGCGGATCGACGGCGGGGACCTGTCGTGCGCGCGGCTACTCATCCTGCTGCGTGCGCGGGTCGCCGACCTGCCCGCCGGCAGCATCGTGCACCTGAGCACGACCGACCCGGTGGCGCCCATCGACCTGCCGGCGTGGTGCCGGCTCACCGGCCACGGGTACCTCGGCGTCGCCGAGCCCGGGCCGCCCCCGGTCTACGGGGTGCGGGTGGGGGCCAGCCCGGTCGAGACGCGACCGGACCGGCCCTGGCACCCCATCGACCCCACGATTTCCGGGTGACCCGAGAAACCCGCGGTTCGCAAGGGTTTGAAACTCTTGCGAACCGCGGGTTTCTCTTGCTGAGCGCGAAGGGGGGTCAGCCGCGAGCCGACTCCCGCGCGTTGGACGGACGACCCCACGGCCCGGTGATCGCAAAGGTGCGACCGGGGTCGCCCTGGATGTTGGCGAAGAGGGTCGTGCCCGCGGCGTCGAAGGTCGGGCCGGCCCACTCGCTGTCGTCGACGAGGTTGAGCGCGAGACGGTAGGCCGTGCCCTGGTCGGTGACGCCGATGAGCTGCGAGGCGCCCTCGCCGTCCTCGGCGAGGACGAGCCCACCGTGTGGCGAGACGGTGATGTTGTCCGGGCCGTCGACGCCGGCGCCGTCCTCGTTGACTGCGAAGATCGTCGTGAGCGTGATCGTCTGCTTGCGGGGGTCGAAGAACCACACCTGGCCGTCGTGCTCGTGGAGCGAGCCGTCGTCGCTGCGGGCATAGCTCGAGACGACGTAGACGCCGCCGTCGCCCCACCACTGCCCCTCGAGCTTGCGCGCGCGGGTCACCTGGTCGTCGGCGAGCTGCTCGCGAATCGGGGTCTCCCGGGCGTCACGGTCGGGGACCTCGACCCAGCGCACGGTGTAGGTGGTGTTGGTCTTCGTCGCCTTCGACAGGTCAGTGACGTGGGCGCCGTTGCGCTCGAAGGCGACGAGCGCCTCGAGGGTGCCGACCTCGACGGCGCCGTCGGCCGCGAGCGCGTGGAGTGCGCCCTTGCCCTGGCGGTAGCCGGCGGGCGGGGTCCAGCGGTAGAAGAGCCCGTTGGGCTCGTCGGCGTCCTCGGTGAGGTAGATCCGGCCGGTCGCCTCCTCGACGACGGCGGCCTCGTGCTCGAAGCGCCCGAGGAACTTCAGCGGGATGTTGGCCTTGCCGATGTTGGCCGCCTGGCTGGTCGGGTCGACCTCGAAGACGTAGCCGTGGTCCTGCTCGAAGGTGTAGGTGACGCCGTCGTCCTCGTGGGTGCCGGCGCGCTCGTCGGTCTCCTCGCAGGTCAGCCACGTGCCCCACGGCGTGATGCCGCCGGCGCAGTTGTCGACGGTGCCGGCCACGGAGGTGTAGTGCTCGAGCACGGTGTTGTCGGCGTCCACGACGAGGGTGGAGGTTCCCCCCTTCGCCCCGCGGTCGTAGACCAGTCCGTCGACGTGCGGGACGGCGCCGTCGTCGGCACCACCGATCTCGTGGTTGCAGACGATCGTCGAGCCGCCGCCGGCACGGGCGAAGGCACCCATCGCGTCCTGGCTGCCGGCCACGGCGTAGCCGCCGACCGTGGTCGTGCCGGACTCGGCGAGGACCGTGTAGCTGAAGCCCTCCGGCAGGGCGAGCAGCTCACCGGCGGGACGAAGGGGGCCGTAGCCGGCGGCCAGGCGGGTGGTCTGCGCGGCGGTGGCGTGCGCGGCGAAGGGGGCCGAGCTGCCGGCGACGAGCAGCCCGAGGGCGCCGGCGGAGCCGCCGAGCAGGGTGCGGCGGTCGATGGGGGCGGGGGTGGACATGGGGACTCCTGGGATCGGTCGAGGGGACGCCCGCAGTCCAGCAAGCAGGTGTTCGCCCGGGGCGACCCTCACGGGTCCCCCGGGCGAACGGTGGGTGAACCGTCGGCCGCGCTCAGGCGGCGAGCAGCGCGTCGAGCTGGCTGACCGCGGACGTCGAGCCCTCGACGACGCCCATGTCGAGCACCTTCTGCATGTCGTCGGCGGACTCCCACGTGGAGGTGTTGACCAGGCGTGTGGCTTCGTTCGCTTGGTGGCGGGGTTTTTGCAGCGCTCCGTGGCGGTCTTGTTGCCGCGATCACGCAGGACTGGCTGCAGGTAGGTGTCGCGGTCTGAACCGAGAGGGGTGCGCCCGGTCGGGGCCGTTTGGATCGCTGCCGCT
>NZ_JBFRDY010000006.1:0-260053 GCF_052114035.1 Janibacter sp. RAF52
ACACGCAGTCCACGGGGCATTAGCGTGGGACATAGGGCAGGTTCCTTCCGACTCATGAGGCTTCGAACACCTTCATCTTGTCGCCAAGGGACCTGCCCGCCCTACACCCGACCTGGTGTCACCAACCTCATGCCCCGCAACACCTAGGGTGATCCCCGTGACCGAGCACTACTTCACCGACTCCCCGGCCGCGACCGACGCCGAGCGCCGCCCGCGGCAGCTCACCCTCGCCGGCCGTGAGGTCACGGTGGAGACGGCCGGCGGCATCTTCTCCCCCGGCGGCGTCGACAAGGCGACGGCGATCCTGCTCGACGAGGTGCCCGCACCCCCTGCGGCCGGCGACCTGCTCGACATCGGTTGCGGCTGGGGGCCCATCGCCCTCAGCCTCGCCCTGCTCTCCCCCGAGGCCACCGTCTGGGCCGTCGACGTGACCGAGCGCGCGCTCGACCTCACCCGCCGCAATGCGGCCACGCTCGGCCTGACCAATGTGCGGACGGCCCGACCGGACGAGGTGCCGGCCGACCTCGCCTTCGCCGCGATCTGGTCCAACCCGCCGATCCGCATCGGCAAGCCCGCGGTGCAGGAGCTGCTGGGCACCTGGCTCCCCCGCCTGACGCAGGGGGCCGACGCCCACCTCGTCATCGGCAAGAACCTCGGCGCCGACGGGTACGCCCGCTGGATCACCGACGAGCTCGGGCTGCCCACGGAGCGGGCGGCGACGAGCAAGGGCTTCAGGGTCCTGCGGACCAGCCGGCCCGCGGGGGGTTGATCAGGTCACCCTCCCACGTGAGGTCACTGCTCTCGTCGACCTCGTAGGCCTCGAACCGCTCGTCCGCGAGGACCGCGTCGACGAGCTCACGTGAGCCGGCGACGATCGTGCTGTCCCAGTCGATCTCGCTCGCGACGACCCACTCGCGGCCTGCAGGCCAGATGATCTGCGGGCCGAGCTCGGGCGCCTCTGCCATGACCCCGATCCCCGCGCGCCCCGGCCATGTCGGGTCGGCCAGCTCGGCGGACGAGGTCGCGAAGAGCAGACACTCGCGCCCGGGCAGCTGCAGGAACGGCCCGCGCCGCACGGCTCGACGCACCTCGGGCCGGAGCGAGGCCGCACGCCGCCGCTCGGACTCCCGCTGCATCCGGCGCCGCGCCCACCAGCCCTGCAGCCCGGCGTCGTCCGAGAGGTAGACGACGGATGCCGAGCCGGACAGCTCACCCCAGCCGGCCCAGATCCCGGCGACGAGGTCGTCGGGCGTCGCCGTCGCCTCGCGGAGGTGCCCGGTCAGCCCGGCGAGCAGGTCGACGTCCAAGCACCCCTCGCACGTCTGACCGACCTGCCACCCGTCCGCGAACTGCACGCCGCTGTGCAGATCGGCCAGTCGGTTGAACTGCACGAGCGGGTGCATCGTCAGCCCCTGCCGGGAGGCGACCTCCGCCCACGGCCAGCGGGTCTCCTCGAGCACGCGCGGCATCCCCCACGTGTCGACGTCGGACAGGTCCAGCCGGGTCACGGGGACCGGGTGCAGGACCCGGGCATAGGCCGCGAAGCCGGCACCGGCGACACCGCCGACTCGACCCCAGTCACCCACCCGGGCGAGCAGCCAGCCGCCGCACGTGACATCCCGCAGCAGCTCCACACCGAGAGCCTAGGCCGCGACCGACCTCGGCAGCCCCGCGAGAGCCACCTCAGTGCCTGCTCGAGTACCGCCACCAGTCCGGGTCGACGACCATGGCCGACCCACCTCCGGCGCGGGTCGGCTCAGCGGCGGCCTCGAGGTCCCGTCGGTCGTGCACCCGGATGCCGGTGGCATTGCCGAGCCGGTCGACCTCCTTGACCTGGTGGCCTCGCCGCCGCATGTCGTCCCCGACCGGGCCCCCGGCGAGCGAGGGCTCGAGCTCGGTGGAGCTCCCGTTGCGCGAGGACACCCGTGGAGCGGCGAGCGCGTCGCCGATCGGCAGGTCGCGGTCGACGACACCGGAGACGAGCTGGGCGACCGTCGTGATGATCGTCGCGCCGCCGGGGCTGCCGGCGGTCATCCACGGCTTGCCGTCCTCGAGGACGATCGTCGGGGCCATCGACGATCGCGGCCGCTTGCCGGGACCGGGCAGGTTGGGGTCGGGGACCCCCTTCGTCACCGGCGTGAAGTTGAAGTCCGTGAGCTCGTTGTTGAGCAAGAACCCGTAACCGGGCACGACCATGCCGCTGCCGCCGTACTGCTCGATCGTCAGCGTGTAGGTCACGGCGTTGCCGTGCTTGTCGACGGCCGTCAGCGACGTCGTGTGCTGGTCCTCGGACCCCACCTTCGTCGTCGCCGTCGAGGACTGGCAGTCGCTGTAGGAGCCGTCCGCCTCGCCGAAGGGGACGGGACGGGGCATCGCCGCGTCCTCGTCGAAGAGGCACGAGCGCTCGTCCGCGAAGTCCTGGGAGAGCAGCTCCTCGCCCGGGACGCCCGGCACGTCGCCGACGTAGCGGTTGCGGTCGGCGAAGGCCGTGGCGGAGGCCTCGGCGAACCAGTGCGCCCACTCGCCGCCGGAGAGGTCTTCGGTCCGCTTGCCGGTCCGCTCCTCGTAGGACTCGAGCAGGTTGAGGATCTCGCTCACGGCATAGCCGCCGGAGCTCGGGGTCGGCATGCCGTAGACGTCGAGGCCCCGGTGCTCGCTGTGCGTCGGCTCCTTGACCAACGCCCGGTAGGCGCGCATGTCGGCCATCGTCATCTGCCCGCGCGGGACCGACACCCCGGGCGCGGTGCGAGGGTTGCGCGCGGTCCGCACGACCGCCTTGCCCATGTCGCCGCGCTGCATGGCGTCGGCACCGTGGGTGCGGATCTGCCGGTAGGCGCGGGCGAGGTCGGGGTTGCGCAGGATCGCGCCGGTCTTGATCGGCTCACAGCCGGGCAGATAGATCTTCGCGGTGTCGGGGAACTTGGCGAAGCGCTCGGCGTTGTCGACCGTCGCCTCGTGGAAGGGCTCGTCGACGACGAAGCCGCGCCGCGCGGTGTCCTCCGCAGGCTTGAGCAGCTGGTTGAGCGACTTCGTGCCGTAGCGCTCCGCCGCCAGCTCCCAGGTCGCCGGCGTGCCCGGGACCCCTACGGAGAGACCGGAGTTGACCACGGTGTCGAAGTCCATGGCCTGCCCGTCGTCCCCGACGAAGACCTCGTCGTGGAAGCTCGCGGGCGCGGTCTCCCGGCCGTCGATCGTCTCGACCTTGCCGGTCCTCGCGTCGTAGTGGACGAAGAAGCCGCCACCACCGAGGCCGGAGCTGTAGGGCTCGACGACGCCGACCGCCCCGGCCATCCCGATGGCCGCGTCGGCGGCATTGCCGCCCCGCTCGAGGATGTCGATGCCGATCTGGCTGACGATCGGGTCGACGGAGGCGACGGCACCGCCGTTGCCACGCATCACGGGCATCTTCGGCAGGTCATGGCCCGCCGGTGGTGGCCCCGGCCTCGCGTCGGGGGTCGCAGTGGCGCCGGCGGTCGCGGCGAGGGTGAGCCCGCCAGCGGTGAGTGCCCCGACGATGACTCGTGTCGCTCGTCCCATGACCTCCACGCTAGGTGTGATGGCCGTCACTCGCATGTCGAGGCGGGGCGAAGGGGTCCCCTCAGACGAGCTCGGTCGTCCCGTCCGCGACGAGCACCGCAGGGCCGGCGAGCTCGACCTCCCGGCCGGGCAGGAGCCGCACCCGCAGGGTGCCGCCGGGGACCTCGACGGTCATCGTGCCGGTCGAGTCCGCGTCGCCGGACCAGAAGGCGGTGCCGATGGCCGCCGCGCAGACGCCGGTGCCGCAGGAGCGGGTCTCCCCGACGCCGCGCTCGTGGACCCGCATCGAGATGTGCCCCGGTCCGAGCACACGGACGAACTCGACATTGCTCCCCTCCGGCGGGACGGGGTTGACGGCGGGCGGACGCCGCAGACGCAGTCCGTTGAGGTTGACGTTTTCCGGCAGGGCCACGACGGTGTGCGGGTTGCCGAGGTCGAGCGAGAGCGCGGAGTAGGGCTCGGTGATGTCCTCGGCCTCCTCGACGTGCACGAGCGCGTCGAAGCCCTGCTCCTGCGCCTTGGCCTCGTCGACGAAGCGCCACGTGCCCATGTGGGTCACGACGTCGTCGCCCTCGAAGCGGATGCGCCGCACACCCGCTCGTGTCGCGATGGCGAAGTCGTTGCCGACGAGCCCCTCTCGCCGCAGCCAGGTCGCGAAGACGCGGGTGCCGTTGCCGCACATCTGCGCGAGCGAGCCGTCGGCATTGCGGTAGTCCATGAACCACTCGGCCTCGTCGGCCTGGGCGCGGACGTCGGCCTCGGCAGCGTGGGCCGTGCGGACGACGCGGATGACGCCGTCGCCGCCGATGCCGGCCTGCCGGTCGGCGAGGCGGACGACCTGCTCGGCGGTGAGGTCGAGCCCGCCGTCGAGGTCGGGCACGAGGACGAAGTCGTTTTCGGTGCCGTGGCCCTTGGTGAATCGCAGCGTCATGGCGTCCATTGTGTCGGACGGCGAGCCAGGTCCGACGCCACCTGCACGAGGTCGGGCGCCGTGGCGTCGAGCCATCGGGGCCGCGGGTCGGGGCGCCACCACGACTCCTGCCGGCGGGCGTAGCGGCGGGTGGCGCGCGCCGTGTCGGCGATCGCCTCCTCACGCCCCCAGCGACCATCGAGCTCGCCGAGCGCCTGGGCGTAGCCGATGGCCCGGGATGCGGTGCGGCCACCGCGCAGGCCGGCGGCGTCGAGGCGGCGCACCTCGTCGAGGAGCCCGCCGTCCCACATCGCCCGGGCCCGTCGCTCGATGCGCTCGGTGAGCGCCGTCCAGTCGTCACGCAGACCGATGACGAGCGAAGGGCGTCGGTAGCGCTTGGTGGGTGCCGTCGCCGAGAAGGGACGACCGGTGATCTCGACGACCTCGAGGGCCCGGATGATCCGACGGATGTTGTTGGGCTCGATGACCTCGGCTGCTGCGGGGTCGACCTGCTGGAGTCGACGACGCAGGGCGGCGGCACCCCCTTCGCCCTCGGCCACCGCCTCGAGACGGGCGCGGACCTGCGGGTCCGTCGGGGGGATGTCGAGGTGGTCGAGCGCGGCGCGCACGTAGAGTCCGGAGCCGCCGGCGAGGACGGGTACGCGACCGCGGTCGAGGATGTCGACGACCGCGGCCTCGGCGCGCTGCTGGAAGTCGGCGAGGGTCGCCTCGTCGGTGACGTCGAGGACGTCGAGGAGGTGGTGCGGGATGCCGCGCCGCTCGTCCGGTGGGAGCTTGTTGGTCCCGATGTCCATGCCGCGGTAGAGCTGCATGGCGTCGGCGTTGACCACCTCGCCGCCGAGCTCCTCGGCGAGGTCGAGGGCCAGGTCGGACTTGCCCGTCGCCGTGGCGCCGACGACGGCGATGACCTGCGGGGTCACTCCTCGTCGACGTCCGGGTCGTCGTGACCGAAGGGGTCGGGCCCCTCGCCGGGCAGCCAGGTGTGCCCGGGGACTCCCCAGCCCTCGGCCTTGACGGCCTTGCGGGCCTTCTTCTTCCAGCGGTCGCCGAGGCGGTCGACGTAGAGGAACCCGTTGAGGTGGTCGTACTCGTGCTGCATGCAGCGGGCGAACCAGCCCGTGGCGGAGAAGGCGATCTCGTTGCCGTCCCAGTCGTAGCCGGTGACGTCGGCCCGCTCCCCCCGACGCAGGGGGAAGGAGTAGCCGGGGACCGACAGGCAGCCCTCGGACTCGTGGTCGCGGTCGGGCTCGCCGGCGGCGGGCTTGCTCGCCCGGACGTAGGGGTTGATGACGTGCCCGAGGCTCGGCACCCCGTCGTCGTTGGCCATGCTCCAGGTGAAGATCCGCAGGCCGAGCCCGATCTGGGGGGCGGCCAGGCCGACGCCGTGGGCGGCCTCCTGGGTCTCGTACATGTCCTCGACGAGGGTGCGCAGCCGCGCGTCGAAGTCGGTGACCGGCTCTGCGCGGGTGTGCAGGACCGGCTCTCCCGTGATGGTGATGCGGTGGATCGTCATGGACCGCATCGTATGTCGCCCGGCCCCCACGACATGACGGAGCCGGGGCCGGCAAGGGGGGACCGGCCCCGGCTCCGCGGGGGGTGCGGCGTCAGAGGCGCCGCACGGTGTGGCTCGAGACTCAGGCCTGCTTGATGGCCGAGATGTCGAGGGTCAGGGTGATCTTCTTCGAGACTAGGACGCCACCGGTCTCGAGCGCGGCGTTCCAGGTCAGACCGAAGTCCTCACGGTCGACGTCGGTGCGGGCGGTGAAGCCGACGCGGACGTTGCCGAAGGGGTCCTGGGCGGTGCCCTCGTACTCGGCGGCGAGCTCGACGGTGCGGGTGACGTCCTTGATGGTCAGGTCGCCGACGAGGGTGAACTCCTCGCCCTTGACGTCCTTGATGCCGGTCGAGACGAAGGAGACGGTCGGGTAGTTCTCGGCGTCGAAGAAGTCGGCCGACTTCAGGTGGCCGTCGCGGTCGGCGGAGCCAGTGTCGACGGAGGCGACCTGCATCGTGGCGGAGGCGGACGAGGCGGTGAAGTCGTCGGCGACGGTGATCGTGCCCTCGAGCTCACGGAAGTAGCCGCGAACCTTGGTGACCATGGCGTGGCGGGCGACGAAGCCGACCTCGGAGTGGCCGGCGTCGATGGTGTAGGTGCCGGTGGGGAAGTTGCTCACGATGTCTCCTGGGTGGTGATCGTTGGTTCCGGGAACACGACAGACCCTAGATGCTTTTAATTGTCGTGTCAACTATTGGACTTTCAACCACTTGGATCATGGCACATCAGCGGTTGAAGCGCTCGCGCGCACGTGTTTGGCTGGGACCACGGCTCGATACCGGGCACCCGTCAACAGAAGGAGAACACCATGGGGTTCGACGATCTGAAGGGCAAGGCCACCGACGCTCTCGGCAACAACAGCGACAAGGTCGAGGAGCACAGCGACCAGGGGCTGGACAAGGCCGGCGAGTTCGCCGAGGGCAAGGGTGCCAGCTCCGAGCACGTCGACAAGGGCAAGGACTTCCTCGACGGCAAGATCGGCGAGTGAGTCAGCCTCACTGACACGTCGAAGGGGGTGGGTCACCGCGACGGTGACCCACCCCCTTCGTCATGCCCGGGTGTCAGAGCCCGCAGGCGGGGCCGCTCGTCTCGACCGTCTCCGGAGCGCCGATGCGCGGCATGCCGAGCGAGACGCTCGGCTTGGCGACCGCGCCCTCGGCGCCCTGTTCCTGCAGGGCCGCCCACGCATCGCCACCGGCTGTGCGGCGCACGGCGAAGACACCACCGGTGATCGCGGAGTCGGCGACGAGGTGGTGCGGGGCGCCGTAGGTGACGCCGACGGTGACCATGTCACCCGGGCGCGGGCGGTCGGCCTCGGCCAGCCCCTCCGGGAGCGCGAAGTGGACGAGGCGGTTGTCGGGGGCGCGCCCGCTGAGCCGGGCGGTCTCGCGGTCCTTGCGCCCCTCCCCCGTCGCGACGAGCACCTCGAGCTCGCGGCCCTCCTGCTCGCGGTTGCCGGCCCAGGAGATCTCCTCCTGGAGGGCGACGAGGCGCTCGTAGCGCTCCTGGACGACCTCCTTGGGCACCTGGCCGTCCATCGTCGCCGCCGGGGTGCCGGGGCGGATCGAGTACTGGAAGGTGAAGGCGGAGCTGAAGCGGGACTCGCGGACGACGCGCAGCGTCTCCTCGAAGTCCTCCTCGGTCTCGCCGGGGAAGCCGACGATGATGTCCGTCGTGATCGCCGCGTCGGGGATCTGTTGGCGCACCCGGTCGATGATCCCGAGGAAGCGCTCGGAGCGGTAGCTGCGGCGCATCGCCTTGAGCACCCGGTCGGATCCGGACTGCAGCGGCATGTGCAGGCTCGGCATGACATTGGGCGTCTCGGCCATCGCGTCGATGACGTCGTCGGTGAAGGCGGCAGGGTGCGGGCTGGTGAAGCGGACCCTCTCCAGCCCCTCGATGTCACCGCAGGCGCGCAGCAGCTTGCCGAAGGCGAGCCGGTCACCGAACTCGACGCCGTAGCTGTTGACGTTCTGCCCCAGGAGGGTCACCTCGATGACGCCCTGGGAGACGAGCGCCTCGAGCTCGGCGAGGATCTCGCCCGGCCGGCGGTCCTTCTCCTTGCCGCGCAGGGCGGGGACGATGCAGAAGGTGCACGTGTTGTTGCAGCCGACGGAGATCGAGGTCCAGCCCGAGTAGGCGGAGTCGCGTCGCGTCGGGAGGGTCGAGGGGAAGGTCTCGAGCGACTCGAGGATCTCGACCTGGGCCTCCTCGTTGTGCCGCGCGCGGTCGAGCAGGGCCGGCAGCGAGCCGATGTTGTGCGTGCCGAAGACGACGTCGACCCACGGGGCGCGCTCGACGATCGTCGCGCGGTCCTTCTGCGCCATGCAGCCCCCGACCGCGATCTGCAGGTCCGGGTTGCGCTGCTTGAGCGGGCGCAGCTGGCCGAGGTTGCCGTAGAGCTTGTTGTCCGCGTTTTCGCGCACCGCGCACGTGTTGAAGACGACGACGTCGGCGATCTCGCCCCGGTCGTCGGCAGGCAGGCTCGCGATGTCGACGTAGCCCGCCGTCTCGAGCAGCCCCGCGAGGCGCTCGGAGTCGTGCACGTTCATCTGGCACCCGTGGGTGCGCACGTCGTAGGTCTTGGATGCAGCATTCATGTCAGTCGAAGGGTAGTCGCCCGCCAGATCAAGGAGTGACGCAAAACCCTGGACACTGGCGTCCAGATCACGTTGTTCAGATGACATGCTGACACCATGAGCACCGCAGACGAGGACCCGGCCGATCTGGTCGTGCTGCTGGCTGACGACGCACGTCCCGTGGGGACCGCCCCTCGGGCCGACGTGCACACAGACCGCACGCCGCTCCACCTCGCTTTCTCGTGCCACGTCACCGACGGCAGCGGCCGTCTCCTTCTCACCCGACGCGCGCTCAACAAGCGGACCTGGCCGGGGGTCTGGACGAACGCCTTCTGCGGGCACCCTCGCCCGGGCGAGGACCCCCAGGTCGCGGTGCACCGCTACGCCGAGTACGAGCTCGGGCTGCGGCTGGACCACCTCGAGGCCCTGCTCCCAGACTTCCGTTACCGAGCGGTCGACGCCTCGGGCACCGTCGAGCACGAGGTCTGTCCTGTCTGGCTCGCCCATACGACATCGGACCCGAGCCTCAACCGAGACGAGGCCGTCGAGGCCCGCTGGGTGACGCCGCAGGAGCTGAGGACGACGGCCGAGGTCGCGCCGTGGGCGCTCAGCCCGTGGCTCGTCCTCCAGCTCGACGAGCTGCCTGCTGGCCGGAGCGCCCTCGACCAGGTCGGCCTGGCCGTATGAGGTCGGCAACCCGTGACGCCGAGCCCACCTCTGTGACCACATCGCCGGCAGCGGCCGTGTCGGCGTATGAGCTCCGCGACGCTCAGGTCCTGCGGGACGCTCTGGCCTCGGCAGGCAGCGGCGGCAAGCGCTTCCGCCCTCGTCTCGTCCGTTCGGTCCACGACCTGCTCGGCGGTGACGCCGGCCCGGCCGTCGACCAGGTCGCCGACGCCGTGGAGATGCTGCACACCGCCTTCATCGTCCACGACGACGTCATCGACGGCGACGACCTCCGACGGGGTGGGCTGAGCACGCCTGGCCGCTTCCACGCCGACGCGCTCAGAGTCGGCGCCCCGGCGGCTGCGGCCCGCTCCTTCGCCACCGCCGGGGCGATCCTCACCGGCGACCTGGCGCTCGGCGCGGCCATGCGGGCCGTGGCCTCGGCGCCCGTGTCGCGTGAGCGGATGCTCCAGCTGCTCGACCTCTTCGACCACACCCTGGCGGTCTCGGCCGCAGGAGAGCTGGCCGACGTCCGCCTCTCGCTCGGTTGCGAGGAACCGACGCTGCAGGAAGCGCTGAGCGTCGCCGAGCAGAAGACTGCGGTGTACTCCTTCAGCCTGCCGATGCAGTGCGGCGCCGTGCTCGCCGACTCCCCGGACCAGCTCGTCGACGGCCTCGGCCGCATCGGGCGGCACCTCGGCCTGGCCTACCAGCTGCTCGACGACCTCACCGCAGTCTTCGGCACGCCGGCCCAGACCGGCAGGCCAGGCATCGCCGGTGACCTGCGCGAGGGCAAGCGCACACCGCTCGTCGTCCACGCACGCACTACCTCGGCGTGGCCTGTCCTGGAGCGCCATCTCGGTGATCCCGACCTCGACGAGCAGGGCGTCGAGCACGTCCGGGCCGCCCTCACGACTGCCGGATCACGCTCCTTCGTCGACGACCTCGCCACGCAGCAGCTGCGCGAGGCGACCACGCTCGCCGAGGACCTGAGCCTCCCACCCGAGTTCGTCACGTGGGTGGGCGAGGTCGCGGGCTCCCTCGAGGGCGGCATGGCATGACACCGGCTAGGCATCAGCGCGACGAGGCCCCACCCCACGTCCGCTACGACGCGACCGCCCAGGCCGCGGCCGAGCTCGTCATCGCCCGGTACTCGACCTCCTTCGGTGCGTCGAGCAGGCTGCTCGCCGAGCCCGTCCGGGCGCGCGTGCGCAGCATCTACGCCCTGGTCCGGGTCGCTGACGAGATCGTCGATGCTCCCCGCCCCGACGTTGCCACCGACGAGCAGCGCGCTGTGCTCGACCATCTCGAGCGCGAGGTGAGCGTCGCGATCGACCGCGGCCTGAGCTCTGACCTCGTCGTCCATGCCTTCGCCCGGACAGCGCGAGCATGCGGGATCGGCATGGACCTCGTCGAGCCCTTCTTCGCCTCGATGCGCACCGACCTCACTCGCACCACCCACGACGAGGAAAGCTTCGCGAGGTACGTCTACGGATCGGCCGAGGTCGTCGGTCTCATGTGCCTGCGCGCCTTCCTCGCCGACGAGGCCGACGCCCAGGCCAGCTACGACCGGCTCGCCCCGGGGGCTCTACGCCTCGGGGCCGCCTTCCAGAAGGTGAACTTCTTGCGAGACATCGCCGCCGACCGCGACGAGCTCGGTCGCCGCTACTTCCCGGGCGTCGACCCGCACCGCATCGACGACGCCGACCGTGACCGGCTCCTCGACGACCTCGACAACGATCTCGCCCTCGCTGCCGCCGCCGTCGAGCAGCTGCCGCCGAGCAGCCGACGTGCAGTCCGGGTGGCGCACCGGCTCTTCGCCGAGCTGTCTGGCCGACTGCGCGAGACCCCCGTGGAGCGGCTGCGCCACGAGCGGGTCCGGGTGCCGGGCCCCCGCAAGGCCGCAATCGTGCTCGACAGCGTCGTTCGAGGCCGACGATGAGGCCCCTGCGCTGGACCGGTCGGACCAGTCAGCCGCGCGAGCCCGGGACCGTCTGCGTCATCGGTGGCGGGGTGAGCGGTCTGGCCACATCGGCGCTGCTCGCCGCCGACGGCTGGCAGGTGGATCTCGTCGAGCGCTCGGAGCGTCCCGGCGGCCGGGCGGGGTTGTGGGAGCACGAGGGCTACCGCTTCGACACCGGGCCGTCGTGGTACCTCATGCCCGAGGTCTTCGCCCACTTCTTCGAGATGCTCGGCACCTCCGTCGACTCCGAGCTCGACCTCGTCCGGCTCGACCCGGGCTACCGGGTCTTCTTCGAGCATGACGACGAGCCGGTCGACGTGCAGGCGACCAGGGCGGCCAACGAGGCGCTGTTCGAGTCCCTCGAGCCCAGTGCTGGGTCGGCGCTGTCGGACTACCTCGACTCCGCGCGCCACGTGTACGAGCTCGCCGTCGACCGCTTCCTCTACACGAGCTTCGATTCCAGCGGCTCGCTGCTCAACGCCGACGTGCTGCGCAACGGGCCCCGCCTCTCGAGCCTGCTGACTCGTTCACTCGAGTCCCACATCGCCACCCGCTTCGACGACGCACGGCTGCGTCAGATCCTCGGCTACCCCGCTGTCTTCCTCGGCACCTCGCCAGACCGCGCCCCGAGCATGTACCACCTCATGAGCTGGATGGACCTCGCAGAGGGCGTGCTCTACCCGGCAGGGGGCTTCACGACGATCGTTGACGCCCTCGTGCGGGTGGCCGAGCGCCACGGCGTCCGGGTGAGGACGAGCACGACCGCGACCGCTATCCGTACGACTGCCGCGCGCGGTCGGCGTGCCCGCGTGATCGGCGTCGACGTCACCGGCCCGGACGGCGAGACCCAGGAGCTCCCGTGCGATGCCGTGGTCGGGGCGGCCGACCTGCACCACGTCGAGACCGCGCTGCTCCCCGAGCACCTCCAGACCTACCCGCAGTCGTGGTGGGAGCAGGTCGACCCCGGGCCCGGGGGTGTGCTCGCGATGCTCGGCGTCGACGGCGAGCTGCCGCAGCTCGCCCACCACTCGCTCTTCTTCACCACCGACTGGCGGCGCAACTTCGACGACATCCTCGGCCCTGAGCCCCGGGTGCCCGACCCGGCCTCGATCTACGTGTGCCGGCCGTCGGCGAGCGACAGCACCGTCGCCCCCGCCAGCAAGGAGAACCTTTTCGTCCTCGTCCCTGTCCCCGCAGACCCCACGATCGGCCAGGGCGGCACGGACGGCGCCGGTGACCCCGTGGTGGAGCGAACGGTGGACGCCGCCATCGATCAGATCGCTGCGTGGGCGGGCGTGCCGGACCTTGCCGAGCGCGTCGAGGTCCGGCGCACCGTCGGGCCGGAGGACTTCGTGCGGGACCTGTCGTCCTTCTCCGGGAGCATGCTCGGACCAGGACATGTCCTGCGCCAGAGCGCCTTCTTCCGCGCGGACAACGTCTCGAAGAAGGTCGACGGGCTCTACTACGCGGGCTACTCGACCCGCCCCGGCATCGGGCTGCCGATGTGTCTCATCAGCGCCGAGCTCGTGCTCAAGCGACTGAGGGGCGATACCTCGAGCGGGCCGAGCGTCACCCCGACCGGCGATGTCGAGGTGGGCTGAGTGGGTCTGCTCTACCTCGGCTTCGTCGTGGTCTCCACGGTCTGCATGGGTCTCGTCGACCACCGGTGGCGCCTCGCCCTCTTCGACCGGCCCGCCCGCACCCTCGCCGTCGTCGCAGCAGGCTCATTGCTCTTCCTCGTGTGGGACCTCGTGGCGATCGAGTCGGGCATGTACGTGCGTGGCGAGTCGCCCGCGATGACCGGCATCGAGCTGCTGCCCGAGCTCCCCGTCGAGGAGATCTTCTTCATCGTCTTCCTCAGCTACCTCACGTGCGTGCTCCACGGGCTCTTCTCGAGCCTGATCCCCCGCGGCGAGGTGCCCTCATGACCTACGCCGGCCTGGCCGTCTGCTTCCTCGCCGCCGCGGCGCTCGTCCTCGTCGCCGCCGCCGTGCTGCGCCGACCCGACCGGCGCTGGTGGCTCGCGACCGCTGCGACGGCGCTGGCGCTCGTCGTGCTCACCGTGATCTTCGACAACCTCATGATCGCCGCCGACCTCTTCCGCTTCGACGAGGCCCAGCTCTCCGGCATACGCATCGGCCTCGCACCGCTCGAGGACCTCGCGTGGCCGGTCGCGGCCGCTGCCACCCTGCCCGCGCTCACGCTCCTCCTCGATCTCGACCACCCACGAGCCACCCGCGGAGCCCGGCGATGAACGCCGCAGCGCAGCAGCGGTCGGCTCAGTCGTCTCCCTTCGCCCACGTCCTCGCGTCCTCCCGGCCGCTGTCGTGGGTCAACACGGCCTACCCCTTCGCCGTCGCCTACCTGCTCACCGGCGGGCGGATGGACCTCGCGTGGGTCGTCGGGACGCTGTGGTGCCTCGTGCCCTACAACCTGCTCATGTACGGGGTGAACGATGTCTTCGACTACGAGTCGGACATCCGCAACCCCCGCAAGGGAGGAGTCGAAGGGGTCGTCCTCGATCGTTCCCTGCACCGGGCCACCCTGTGGTCGGTGGTGGTGTCGAACCTGCCCTTCGTCGTCGCGCTTGTCCTCCTCGGCGATCTCCGCTCGACGCTCGTCCTCGCGGTGAGCGTCTTCGCACTCGTCGCGTACTCAGCCCCAGGGCTGCGTTTCAAGGAGCGGCCCGTCCTCGACTCGTTGACGTCGAGCACCCACTTCGTCAGCCCTGCCGTCCTCGGCATCGCGCTGGCCGGTGGCACCCTCGATCCGGTCACCCTCGCCGCGCTCGCCGGGTTCTTCGCCTGGGGGGTCGGGTCGCACGCCTTCGGCGCGGTGCAGGACATCGAGGCCGACCGGGCAGGCGGCATCGCCTCGATCGGCACCGTCCTGGGGGCGCGGCGCACGACCGGCTTCGCCCTGCTCGCCTACCTCGTCAGCGGGCTGCTCCTGCTGGCCCTGCCTTGGCCGAGCACGCTCGCTGCGGCCCTCGTCCTGCCGTACCTCGCCAACGTCGTGCCGTACCTAAGGCTCGAAGACGCTGAGTGCGAGCGCGCGCACGCAGGCTGGCGACGCTTCCTCTGGCTCAACTATCTCACCGGCTTTCTGCTCATCCAGCTGATCATCGTCGCGACGATCGGCCTGCCCGGTCGCTGACCTCGAGACGCGCCCGCTCGATGCGGTCGCGCCACCGCAGCCACGGCGGGTGCACCTGCCAGTTGAGCTCGAGGGTCCGCACAGCCCGTGCGAAGCGCCGACGTACCTGCGCGGCCCCACGCAGCGACCGGGCCGAGACCCCGACGTGCAGGCCGCGCGCCAGCCGCACCCTTCGGCCCGGTCCGAGGACGAAGGCGAGGTCCATGTCGTCGTGCACCTCGGGATCCTCGCGGTGCACCTCGTGGCGGACGGCGAGCCAGGTGCTGCGGCGAACGGCCATGCTCGAGCCCCACAGCGCGGTCTGGGCGAGCGCGAGGTAGCTCAGGACGTAGTACGCACCGAGGTACAGCGCAGCCACCGGCGGCCCGAATGGGCGGGGCAGGTCGTAGAAGGTGCCGGTGCCGGTCACGGCGCTCACCGCAGGGTCGGCCATGGCCCGGGCGACCCCCTCGACCCAGCCCGGGCCGGGACGGGAGTCGGCGTCGAGACGGGCGATCACCTCGCCGCGGGCAGCGTCGTAGCCAGTTGCCGCAGAAGGGGGGATTCCGACCCGTGGCTCGTGCATCACCGTCGCTCCGTGCGCCCGTGCGACTGCTGCCGTGTCGTCGCGGGAGCCGTTGTCGACGACGACGACCTCGAGCGGCGGCACATGCTGGCGGGCGAGCAAGGTCAGACAGGTGCGCAGGGCCACGGCGTCGTCGCGAGCCGGGATGACGACGGAGACGCTCGGCAGGCCGTGCCCGGCGGGGGCTCTCATCCGGACCCCTCGGGCTCAGGTCTACTCAGGGCGAGCAGGACCGCGGCGACGACCGCCCCGACCACCCCGGCCCCGAGATCGCCAAGCGTGTCCTCGTACCCCACCTGGATGCGGTCGTCGAGGACGGTGTGCCCGAACCACTCACCCATCTCCCAGAGGAGGGCGAGGGTCGTGGCCAGGGTGCTGCTCACGACGACGACCCCCAGCCGAGTCATGCCCTCACCGAAGAGCCCGAGCCGCTCGAGCGCGGCGTAGCCGATCGCGCCGACGAGGCCGGTCAGTGCGGCATGCACGACGACATCGAGCCAGCTGACGGCGAGGTACCAGTCGAGCATCGCGGCCCAGGCGCCGACGAGGATCGTTGCGCAGTAGGAGAGATCGAGCGGCGCGGGGGTCCCCAGGGTGCGGGGGAGCATCGAGCCTCCGAGCACGAGCATGAAGAGCGCGAAGCCGATGAATCCCCAGCCGAGCGTGCCGAGCACCACGCTCAGGGCCGCCGCGAGGCGTAGGAGATCCGTGGCGACCGGGCGGAGCGGGTCCCGCTGGCTCTGCCGTCGCGGCGCATCCAGGGGCAACCGCCGGCCCCTCAGCTGACCCGGGTGAAGGTGATCTCGACGTCGAGCTCGGAGAGCTCGGGTCCGGCATACATCCCCCGGAAGGGCGCGACGTCGTCGTAGTCGCGGCCGCGGCCGACGACGACGTGGTCGAGCCCCACGGGCGCGAGGTTCGTCGGGTCGTAGGGCATCCACGCGCCGTCCCAGATCTCGATCCAGGCGTGCGACTCGCCGGGGCAGGACTGGCCGCGCTCGAGGTCGGGCTCGCTCGCGACGTAGCCGGAGACGTACCGGGAGGGGATGCCGATGCAGCGCAGCGCCGCGAGGGTGATGTGCGCGAAGTCCTGGCACACGCCCTGTCCCTTGGCCCAGGCGTCCTCGGCGGTGTCGGAGACCTCCGTGACGCCCTTGGCGTAGCTCATCCGCTCGTGGACCTGCGTCGAGATCGCCTGGGCAGCAGCCCGTGGGGTCCGCTCGTCGCGAGCCGCCTGCGCGATCTTCGTCAGCTCCTCGGTGGTCGTCGTGCGCGGTGTCGCGGTGACGAGCTCGCTCAGCAGGTCACGGGTCTGCTCGTTGGCCAGCGCATCCCAGCCGGTGCCGCTCGCCTCCGCGACCGTCTGCGCGCGCTCGACGGTCGACATCGCCTCGATCTCGAGGGTGTCGTGCGCGCCCTGGGACTCGACCGCCATGACCTGGGTGCCCCAGTGGTCGGTGTAGACGTTGCTCCACGAGTGCGGGCGTACCCGGATCCGCGCCTCGAGCGTGGTCTGCCCGGGCTCGCTCAGCGGCGTCATCCGCAGCTCGTTGTGCGAGGCGACGACGTCGCCGTCGTAGCGCATGACCGTCCGGTGCACGATGCGGTGCCGTCGGGTACTCACAGGATCTCCCCCGTCCACTCCTGGACCGGGCCCGACATGAAGTAGCGGGCCCCGATCGCGTCCGATGCCTGGGTGACCGACTCCTGGACCAGACCCATCATCGCGGGCAGGTCGTCCAGGACGTCGTCCGGGTCGGCGTACTCGAGCTGGGTGCGGGTCTGGCCGAGGATGCGGCGGGCCTCGTCGGAGAAGCCCACGCGGTCGGTGTCCGGCGAGAGGGTCGTCAGCCGCTCCTCGGCCTCACGCAGGGACGCGAGGACCGAGCGCGGGAAGCGACGGTCCAGCGAGAGGAAGGCCGCAGCGGTGCGGTCGGTGATGACACCCCGCATGGTGCGCAGCATCGCCTGCTGGGCACCACAGCTCGCGAGGACGACGCCCCAGTTCGGGCCGCCGTCGATCGCGCCGGTCGCCACGATCCGAGCCGTCATGTCGGCACGCTCGAGCGACCGCCCGAGGCTGAGGAAGTCCCACGCCTCGTCGTGGCTCATCGTCGAGTCGGCGATGCCGGCGACGAGGGCGGCGCGCTCGGTGACCCAGCCGAGGTGCTGCTGGGTCGCGGTCTGCGCCCCGAGGCCGTTCCACCGGTGCCAGGAGGTGTTGATGACCTCCCACAGCTCGGTAGAGAGGGTCTCCCGGGCCCGGCGGGCATTCTCCCGCGCGGCCAGCCATGAGCCGGAGATGGCGCTCGGGTTGTCCGCGTCGAAGACGAGCCGGCTGGCCACGTCGGCGTAGGTGACATCGGGGCTGACGTCGTCGAGCCCCATGATCCCGCCGAGAAGCATCCACGAGGTGTAGTTCACGTCCTGCCCCGGGTCCTCGATGAGCGAAAGCCGCAGCACGTCGACCATGCGCGCGGTGCCGTCGGCGCGCTCGATGTACCGGCCGATCCAGAAGAGCGAGTCCGCGATCCGGCTGAGCATCAGGCCTCCTCGCCTGCCGTCGAGTCATGGTCCGGGACCGCCTGCGGTGGCGAGGTGCCCCCCGGTTCGGTCTCGGAGTCGAGCAGCTCGGTGGGCGGCGCGCTGTCGTCGCTCGGCATCGGACGGTTCGTGCCGAGGAGGATGACCTCATCGCCGCTCGTCGGGACCTTGGCGTAGCGGCCGGCGAGCACCCACGTGTCCTTCGAGCCACCGCCCTGGCTGGAGTTGACGACGAGCTGCCCCTCGGGCAGCGCGACCCGGGTCAGCCCGCCGGGCAGCACCGTCACCTGGTCCCCGTCGTTGACGGCGAAGGGGCGCAGGTCGACGTGCCGAGGGCGCAGCTGCCCGTCGATGAGCGTCGGCACGGTGGAGAGCTGGACGACGGGCTGGGCGATCCAGCCCCGCGGGTCCCGCTCGAGGTTGGCGCGCAGCTCGTCGAGCTCCTCGCCGCTCGCCTTCGGTCCGATGACCAGGCCCTTGCCGCCTGAGCCGTCGACCGGCTTGACGACCATCTCGTCGAGGCGGGAGAAGACCTCCTGGAGGGCCTCGGGCTCGTTGCAGCGGTAGGTGTCGACACCGTGGAGGATCGGCTCCTCGTCGAGGTAGTAGCGGATGAGGTCAGGCACGTACGAGTAGACGAGCTTGTCGTCGGCGACGCCGTTGCCGATGGCGTTGGCCAGGGTGACCCGACCCGCCCGGACGGCGGAGATGAGACCGGTCACCCCGAGCATCGAGTCGCGACGGAAGTGCACCGGGTCGAGGAAGTCGTCGTCCACCCGGCGGTAGATGACGTCGACCCGCTCCTCGCCGCGCGTCGTGCGCATCCGGACCTCGCCGCCGCGGACGACAAGGTCACGACCCTCGACGAGCTCGACACCCATCATCCGCGCGAGGAGCGTGTGCTCGAAGTACGCGCTGTTGTAGACGCCGGGGGTGAGCACCACGACGGTCGGGTCGGTGCGGCCCTCGGGAGCAGCCGCACGGAGCGCGTCGAGCAGGATGCGCGGGTAGTGGTGGACCGGGCGGATCCGCATCGTCGCGAAGGCCTCGGGGAAGACGTTGGCCATGGCACGCCGGTTTGCGATGACGTAGGAGACGCCGGACGGCACCCGGACGTTGTCTTCGAGGACGCGGAAGTCGCCCTGCTCGTCGCGGATGAGGTCGATGCCCGAGACATGGGCCCGGACGCCGTTGGCGGGGCGCAGACCGGCCACGGCGCGGTGGAAGTGGCTCGAGGTCGCGATGAGCCGCCACGGGATGATGCCGTCCTCGACGGCCCGTGGCATAGCCCCTTCGCGTGAGTAGATGTCGTCGAGGAAGGACTCGAGGGCGAGCACCCGCTGGGCGACTCCCCGCTCGACGGTCTGCCAGCTCTCCGCGTCGATGACGCGCGGCACGGCGTCGAGCGGGAAGGGGCGCTCCTCCCCGGCGTGGTCGAAGGTCACGCCTTGGTCGAGGAACATCCGGGCGAGCGCATCGGCGCGCTCCTCGAGGCTCTCCGGGTCCATCGCGCGCAGCGTGTGGTGGATCGGCTTGTACGGAGCGCGGGGCTCTCCCGATCCGTGGTCGAACATCTCGTCCCACGCGTCCCCGGTCGGGTAGTCGTCGAACATGCTCGGCCCCTCGGCGGTCGCGGGGTTCCCGCGGCCCTGGGACTGTCGTTGTACCTGGGTCACCCCCACACCATAGGGCCGGGAGGTTGCCGCAAGGTTTCCCGCCCGAGGCCTCTTTCGGCAGGGCTCTGCGACGAGCTCGCTGTGGTGACGATCCACCTCAACGCGGACCTCGGCGAAGGCTTCGGCCGGCGGGCCCTGACAGACGACGAGGGCCTGCTCGACGTCGTGACGAGCGCCAACGTCGCGTGCGGCTCCCACGCCGGGGACACCCGCACGATGCAGCCCGTCGTCGCCCTGTGCGCCCAGCGCGGCGTCGTCGTCGGAGCGCAGGTCTCCTACCGCGATCTCGCGGGCTTCGGCCGTCGCTTCATCGACGTCGACCCCGCCGAGCTGACGGCGGAGGTCGTCAGGGATCGGTCTCCTCCAGTGCGTCCACGGCGACTCCCCCAGCGCCGTCGAGGACGTCCGCGCCGTGCGGTACGCAGCGTCCTCGTCACCCTCGACCCACGCGTGACGACGACGACGGCGGTAGTCGCTGCCCTGCGCTCAGCCGCCGGCACGCCTGGCCGGCCCACCGGGAGCGCGACGAGCCGGGCCCACGAGATCTCCGTCGTCGAGGTCGCCTTCGCCGGCTTTGCCTATCTCGCCGGCGCACGCTCACGAGCGCGGAGTTGTAGGTGACGGCAGACGTCGACCGGGTCGGGGCGCGGCTGCAGGGACCCACCCTCGAGCGCGCCGTCACCGACGAGCTGCCGAGCGAGGGGGTGGTCCGCGGATCGGTCCAGGTGAACGGCGACGGGCAGCCGACGCTCTTCCTCAGCGACCACCCGGTGACCGGGGGCTACCCCCTCATCGCCGCGCACACCGCGGGGTCGGGCGACCGTGCGGCCAGCTCGTGCCGGGTCCTCGCGTGCGGCTCAGTCGCGCTGGTGCTCCGGATCGGCGTCGAGCGCCTCGGTGATGACCACTCTGGCGACGTCGTGGCCATAGCCCTTGCGGGCGAGCATGCCGGACAACCGTCGGGTCTGGACCACGCGGTCGAGGCCGTGCAGCGAGCGCAGCTTCTTGGCGACGAGCTCGTGGGCCCTGGCCCGCTCGTCCTCGGGGTCGACGTCGTCGAGGACCGCACGGGCGATCTCGTCGTCGACCCCCTTGGCCCGCAGCTCGTGCGATAGCGCTCGACGGGCCAGGCCGCGCCCGGCCTGCTTGGAGCGGACGAAGGCCTGCGCATAGGCCTCGTCGTCGACGAGCCCGACCTGCTCGAAGCGGTCGAGCACCTCGGCCGCGACGTCGTCGGGGCAGCCCTTGCGGGTCAGTGCGTCCTCGAGCTGCTTGCGGCTCTTGGGTGCACCGGTCAGCTGGCGCAGCACGACGGCACGGGCAACCGCGTGGGGGTCGGAGTCCGCGTCCCGGGTCGCCGGGTCCGGGGGCGGGATCCTTCGAGACGGTCGCTGAGCGACCTCCGGGTCCTGAGGAGGGAGTCCGCTCTGCGGGCGAGCGTCTCGAACGGCAGCGACCGGGGAGCCGTCCTCGATGGCGGAGACCGCCGCACGCAGGCGCGCGACGGTCTCCGGGTCGTGACGATCCGTCATGACGTGCCCTCGATCAGAAGTCGACCGGGACCTCGGCCGGCTCCTCAGCCGCCTCGTCGGCGGGCTTGACGCCGATGCCGAGCTTGGTCTTGATCTTGACCTCGATCTCCTCGCCGAGCTGGGGGTTGTCCTTGAGGAACTTGCGGGCATTTTCCTTGCCCTGACCCAGCTGGTCGCCCTCGTACGTGTACCAGGCGCCGGCCTTGCGGATGAAGCCGTGCTCGACGCCCATGTCGATGAGGCCGCCCTCGCGAGAGATGCCCTGGCCATAGAGGATGTCGAACTCGGCCTGCTTGAAGGGCGGGCTGACCTTGTTCTTCACGACCTTGACCCGGGTGCGGTTGCCGACCGGGTCGGTGCCGTCCTTGAGCGTCTCGATGCGGCGCACGTCGAGGCGGACCGAGGCGTAGAACTTCAGCGCCTTGCCACCGGTCGTCGTCTCGGGCGAGCCGAACATGACACCGATCTTTTCCCGCAGCTGGTTGATGAAGATCGCGGTGGTGCCCGACGCGTTGAGGGCACCGGTGATCTTGCGCAGGGCCTGGCTCATGAGGCGGGCCTGCAGACCGACGTGGCTGTCACCCATCTCGCCCTCGATCTCGGCGCGGGGCACGAGCGCGGCGACCGAGTCGATGACGATGATGTCGAGCGCGCCGGAGCGGATGAGCATGTCGGCGATCTCGAGCGCCTGCTCACCGGTGTCCGGCTGGCTGACGAGCAGGGCGTCGGTGTCGACGCCGAGCTTCTTGGCGTACTCGGGGTCGAGCGCGTGCTCGGCGTCGATGAAGGCCGCGATGCCGCCGGCGCGCTGCGCATTGGCGACGGCGTGCAGGGCGACGGTCGTCTTACCGGAGGACTCCGGGCCGTAGACCTCGACGACGCGGCCGCGGGGCAGGCCGCCGATGCCGAGGGCGACGTCCAGGGCGATCGCGCCGGTCGGGATGACCGCGATCGGGGGACGCACGTCGTCACCCAGGCGCATGACCGCGCCCTTGCCGTGGGCCTTCTCGATCTGGCCCATGACGTTGTCGAGGGACTTGAGCTTCTGCTCGTGGAGCTTGCTGTCGATGGCGGTGACCTCAGCCATGCCACACCTTCCTTGTCGTCGTGTCGGGCGCGTCCACCGGCGACCGGATCGCACTGTCGGACGTCTCGTGCGTGTCTGGTCAGACGCTAGGAGCCAGCACCGACAACGGTCCGCAGCTGCCGTGGGGCTGTGGACGCCGGTGTCGTCGGCCGAGCACCTGTGGACGACGTTACCCGAACACGTGTTCGAGGTCGGGAGCGGCGCGCCGACACGCCGGGACTCCCCCTTCGTCGCCCGTCGGCTACGACCGCAGGAGTGTCTCGATGCGGCGGGAGGTCGCCCAGATGCCGACCACGCCGAGCACGACGAGGTAGCCGACGTGCCACAGCAGGCCCCAGCCGACCTCCCCGAGCATGAGCCCGCGCTCCAGCGCCACCCCGTGGTAGAGCGGCGTCGCCTGGACGATCGGCTGGGCCCACCCCGGGTAGGTGCCGAGCGGGAAGAAGGTCGCCGACAGCAGGAAGAGCGGCTGGATGACGAGCATGATCCAGTCGAAGTCGACCCACGAGCGCATGAAGGTCGTCGCAAACATGCCCACGGCGGAGAAGGCGAGCCCGATGAAGACCGCCGCCGGCACCGCGAGCAGCGACCACCACGACTCCACGACCCCGACGGCGAGCGCCACGAGGTAGAAGACGAGCGCGTAGACCCCGCCACGGATGAGCGACCACACCACCTCGCCGACCGCGATGTCGCGCGGGCCGAGCGGCGTCGCGAGCATCGCGTCGTAGATCTTCGCGTAGCGCAGCTTGAAGAAGACGTTGAAGGTCGAGTCCATGATCGCGCCGTTCATCGCCGACGCGGCGAGCATGGCGGGCGCGACGAAGGCCGCATAGCTCACCTCGGTGCCGCCGTCGGTCAGCACGACGGGCACGAGCGACCCGACCCCGATGCCGAGGGAGAGTAGGTAGAAGACCGGCTCGGCGAAGCCGGTGACGAAGGCCGCCCACTGCCGCCGGAAGCCGACGACGTTGCGCTCCACCACGGAGCGCCACATCGCCAGGCCCGGCGTGAGCACCCCCGCGCTCACGAGACGAGCCTGCGGGTCATGCCGGCGCGGGCGTACACCCAGCCGGCCGCGATGACGAGGAGCAGCACCGCCAGGTGCACCAGGTCGAAGGGAGCGAAACTCCCGTGGGCCGCGGCGCGGCACAGCTCCACGCCGTGCCACAGGGGCGTCAGCCAGGCGAGCACCTCGAGGACCAGCGGGAGGCGGTCGACGGGGAAGAAGACGCCGGAAAAGAGCATGAGGGGCGTGATGACGAGCCGGTAGACGATGTTGAAGGCCGACTCCCCCTTCGCCCGGGCGGTGAAGCCGAAGAGCGGCACCGCGAAGGCCAGCGTCACGAGCACGCCGATCGGCACGGCGAGGAGCACCCACCACGACGTGAAGCTGCCGAAGAGCGCCGCGACGACGACGAAGGCCGCCGCCGCGAAGCCACCCTGCGCGGCGACCACGGCGAGGTGGCCGAGCAGGAGGTCGCTCACCGTGAGCGGGGTGGCGAGCATCGAGTGGTACATCCGGTTCCACGTGAAGAGCCCGTAGACCGGGTAGGTCGACTCGCTGACCGCGGTCATCATCGCCTGCACCGCGATCATCGCCGGGGCCACGAAGAGGAGGTAGGAGACGCCCTCGACACCGCCGGAGGCGTCGTCGACGAGCGAGCCGAGCCCGACGCCCATCGCGAGCAGGAAGAGCAGCGGCATGACGAAGCGGCTGAAGACCGACCCCATCCACGTGCGGCGGTAGACGAGGCCGAAGTAGGCCGCGACGGCGGCCACCCGCTGCACCGGACGAAGGGGGGCCCGCTCCCCGTGCTCGTGGCGCACCGTCGTCGACGCCACCGGTGTCGCCGTCATCAGTCGACCAGGGTCCGGCCGGTGAGGTGGAGGAAGACGTCCTCGAGGCTGGCGCGACGCACGATGGCCGAGACCGGCTGCAGCCCGCGGGCGTGGACCGCCTCGAGGGCACCGTCACCGTGGTCGGTGTAGACGAGCAGGCGGTCGGGCAGGGCCTCGACGCGCTCGCCGATGCCCTCGACCAGCCCGGCCGCCCCGAGGTGGTCCTCCACGGGCAGGCGCAGCTCGAGCACCTCTCTCGTGGAGTGGGTCTCGATGAGCGAGCGGGGCGAGCCCTCGGCGACGATCCGGCCGTGGTCCATGACGACGAGCCGGTCGCACAGCTGCTCGGCCTCGTCCATGTAGTGCGTCGTGATGATGAGCGTGACGCCCTGCCGCTTGAGGCGGAAGAGGCGGTCCCACAGCACGTGCCGGGCCTGCGGGTCGAGGCCGGTCGTCGGCTCGTCGAGCAGGAGGATCTCGGGGTTGTTGACGAGCGAGCGGGCGATCGTCAGGCGGCGCTTCATGCCCCCCGAGAGCGGCTCGACCTTGTCCTTGCGGCGCTCGGTGAGCTGGGCGAAGTCGAGCAGCTCGTCGGTGCGCTCGCGGATGACCTTGCGGGGCAGGCCGAAGTAGCGGCCGTAGACGTGGAGGTTTTCCTCGACGGTGATCTCCTCGTCGAGGTTGTCCTGCTGGGGGCAGTTGCCCAGACGGGCCCGCACCGCCGCGCCGTCGGTCACCGGGTCGAGGCCGAAGATGCGCAGCTCTCCCCCGGTGGGCGGCGAGGTCGCGGCGACCATCTTCATCGTCGACGACTTGCCAGCGCCGTTGGGGCCGAGGAAGCCGAAGGACTCGCCCCGCCGCACCTCGATGTCGATCCCGTCGACGGCGGTGAAGTCACCGAAGGTCTTCGTCAGACCGGAGGCGCTCAGGAGGACGTCGTTCACGGGGGCGAGAGTACCCGCACGAAAAATGGGGGCGACGCCCGTCGCTACGATCGCGCGCATGGGCTCCTTGGACACCTTCACGGTCCCTGACCTCCCGGGGCTCGACGGCGTCGGCCACGTCATCGAGTAGGCGTCACTCCGGCCGCTCGTTCGCGATCTCGGGCGGGACCGGCATCGGCTCCCGGTCGATCCCGAGCCGGCGGTGCGGCGGGATGTCGAGGTCGTCGCACAGGGCCTCCCACACACGGCGCGGGGACTCCCCTTCGTCGAGGGCGGCGGTGACCGTCCGGTCGCCGAGCGCCTGGACGACGTGCCCACGCGCCAGCGTGTGGGCATAGCTCTCCCCGAACTCGTCCTCCATCAGGGTCCAGAAGTGGCTCAGCCGCACCCGTGGAGTGTAGTTGTCGGCGCTCGTCGGTGTCGGACGGCATACTGCAGCCACGACGACCAAGGAGGGCGGCCCCATGGGCGACGCGACCCGGTGGCGGATGCCCGCCGAGTGGACCGACCACGAGCGCACGTGGATGGCCTGGCCCAGCCACGGCTACACGCTCGGGGACACGCCCGAGGAGGTCGAGAGCGCCCGCACGACGTGGGCGACCGTCGCGCGCACCGTGGCGCGCTTCGAGCCGGTGACCCTCGTCGTGCCGCCGGCCGACATCCACCTGTGCCGCGAGTACCTGCGCAACGACACCGCCCACCCCATCGACATCGTCGTCGCCGACCTCGACGACGCGTGGATGCGCGACATCGGGCCGAGCTTCGTCCTCGCCCCCGACGGCGAGCTCGGCGCGGTCGACTGGATCTTCAACGGGTGGGGCGCGCAGGAGTGGGCCTCGTGGGGCTTCGACTCCCGCATCGCCTCGCAGGTGGCCGACGCCGCCGGCGCCCACCACCTCCCTTCGTCCATCGTCAACGAAGGGGGCGGCCTCCACGTCGACGGTGAAGGCACCGTCCTGCTCACCGAGACCGTCCAGCTCGACCCCGGTCGCAACCCCGGGGCGACGAAGGGGGACATCGAGGCCGAGGTCGGGCGGCTGCTCGGGGTCGACACCTTCGTCTGGCTGCCGCGCGGCCTGACCCGGGACTACGACGACTTCGGCACCCGCGGGCACGTCGACATCGTCGCGACCTTCACCGCACCCGGTCACGTGCTGCTGCACTGGCAGGAGGACGAGACCCACCCGGACCACGAGGTCTGCCAGCAGATCGAGCAGGTGCTGCTCGCCGCGACCGACTCCGCCGGCCGCCGCCTCGAGGTGACGCGCATCGCGGCACCGCAGACCCTGACCGACGACGAGGGCCCCGTCGACTGGTCCTACGTCAACCACCTCGTCTGCAACGGCGGCGTCGTGGCCTGCGTCTTCGACGACCCGCACGACGAGCGCGCCCTGGAGGTGCTGCGCTCGGTCTACCCGGGGCGCGAGGTCGTCGGCGTCGACGCCCGGCCGCTCTTCGACCGTGGTGGCGGCATCCACTGCATCACCCAACAACAGCCGGAGTCCTCGTGAGCTTCTCCTCCTTCGTCCGCGGCCGCGCCGACCTGCTCGCCTACGTGCCTCTGGCCCTCGCGACGACCGCCGCGGACGTCATCGGCCGCCACCGCACGCACGCCGCGACCAAGGTGGCGCTCGCGCCGGCCCTGGCAGCGGGTGTGCTCGCGACCCGCTCGCAGCGCTGCCCCAAGCGCACCGCCACCCTCGTCACCGCCCTCGTCGGGTCGACCGTCGGCGACTGGTGGATGTACCGGTCCAGCCGGGCCGAGGACGACGAGTCGCGCCGCCTGATGCGCCGTGGCGCCAGCGCCTTCGGGGTCCAGCAGGCCGGGCTCATCGGGCTGCTCCTCCACGACGGCGCCCGCCCCCGCCCGGTCCCCTCCGCCATCGCCGCGACGACCCTCGCCGGGCTCGCAGTGCTCGACACCGACGGCGGCGCCCCCGACCCGGTGCTCACCGGCTACGGCCTGCTGCTCGGCTCGATGTCGGCGCTCGCCATGGGCGACGGCGAGCGTCCGCGCAACGGACGGGCGGTCGCGCTCGGCGGCGCGCTCTTCCTCGTCTCGGACGCGGCGATCATCGTCGGCCAGCAGTACGCGAAGACCCCACGGACGCAGGCGATCTCGTCCGCCGTGATCCTCTCGACCTACACGTCGGCGCTCGGGCTGCTCGTGCACGGGCTGCGCGACGAGGGCTGAGGGGTCGCGGGTTCGCGCCAACCTTGTTACCGTCGGGTAATGAGCCTCTCACCCCGCCCGAAGTACACCCCGGCCCTGCGCGGCCGTCGCGTCCTCATCACGGGCGCGGCGCGCGGCATCGGCGCCGGCCTGGCCGATCTGCTCACCGCCCACGGCGCCCGCGTCGCGCTGGCCGGTCTCGAGCCCGAGCTCCTCGCCGAGGTGGCGCAGCGCAACCACGCACCCTGGCGTGAGTGCGACGTCTCCGACCCCGACCAGGTCGACCGCGCGGTCGCCGAGCTCGTCGCCGAGCTCGGCGGTCTCGACGTCGTCGTCGCCAACGCCGGCATCGCCAAGCAGCTGCCGATCATCGGCGGCCAGCCCGACGTCATGGAGGCACACCTGCGGGTCAACACCCTCGGCGTCTTCTACACGCTGCGCGCGGCCGGCCCGCACATCACCCACCCGGGCGGGTACGCCCTGGCGACCGCCTCCCTCGCAGCGGCCGTGCACCTGCCCCTGCTCGGCGCGTACAGCGCGAGCAAGGCCGCGGTCGAGGCGATCGGCAACACCTTCCGCCAGGAGATCAAGCCCACGGGCGCCAAGGTCGGCGTCGCCTACTACTCCGAGCTCGCGACCGACATGACCAGCCGCGGCTTCGACACGGTCGCCGGCAAGAAGCTCACCGGAGGTGGCACCGTCAGCGGCGTCGCCCCCATCGAGTCCGGCCTGCGGGCGCTCGAGCGGGGCATCGCCAAGCGGTCGCGGCGCATCGCGGCGCCGGGCTGGGTGCCGCCGGTCGTCCCCCTTCGACACGTGGCGCAGCGGGTCATCGAGCTCAAGCCGATGCCCGACCTCGAGGAGTCGCTCGAGATCGCCCGCACGGAGCAGGTCGCCTACACGACCGAGCAGCCGACCGGCACGACCCGGGCGCTGGGCTCGTGACCGCCCGCATCGGGCCGGGGAGCCTGCGTGAGCTCGGGCCGGTGCGGTGGGGCTTCGCCCGCGCCGCCGGCCGGGTCACCGGCACCGAGCCGCCGGCGATCTTCACCACCCTCGGGCGGACCAAGGGCCTCTTCACCGGCTGGCTGCACTTCGCCGGGCGCCTCATGCCCTTCGGCTCCCTGGAGCGAAGGGAGTCCGAGCTGGTGATCCTCACCGTCGCCACCGCGCGGGGCTGCGACTACGAGCGAGAGCACCACCGGTTGCTCGGTCAGCGAGCCGGGCTGAGCTCGGCCGAGATCGAGGGGATCCTCGCCGACACAGCCGTGGAGACGCTGACCGACCGCGAGCGGGTGCTGCGCGAGAGCGCCCAGACGCTCGTGGCGACGAAGGACCTCGACGATGCGCAGTGGGACCGCCTCAGATCAGTCGCGAGCGAGCGAGAGGCCATCGAGTTGCTGCTGCTCGTCGGGCACTACGACATGCTCGCCACGACGCTCATGACCCTGCGGCTCGAGCCCGACAAGCACCGCTGAGCCGGGCCCCGACCGCTGCCCGCTCGTTGTCCACAGATCTCGCCCGAGGCGCCGGACAGGCTCCCTCGAGCGCCTATCGTGGACGCATGACGGCCACCGATCTCGAGCGCAAGGTGCGGCAGCACGACACCGACATCTCCGCGATGCACACGATGATCGCCGACGTCCACAACACGCAGCGTCGCCACACCAACCGGTTCAACGAGCTGACCGAGGACGTGGGGGCGCTCGGGGACCGGATGGACTCGCTCGAGACCCGGATGACCTCCATGGAGACCCGGATGACCTCGCTCGAGACGAAGCTCGACCAGGGGCTCGACCTGCTGCAGCGCTGAGCTGTCGGCGGACGGTGGCAGGCTGTCCCTACCATGACCGACGACGTCCTCGACCGCTTCTCCCCCGCCACCGCGACGTGGTTCCGGGACAGCTTCGCCGAGCCCACGCAGGCGCAGGTCGGTGCCTGGAGCGCGATCAGCGCTGGCAGCCACGCCCTCGTCGTCGCCCCGACCGGCTCGGGCAAGACCCTCTCGGCCTTCCTCTGGGCGCTCGACCGACTCGCGTCGACACCACGACCACAGGACCCGCAGGCGCGCTGCCGCGTCCTCTACATCTCGCCCCTCAAGGCCCTGGCCGTCGACGTCGAGCGCAACCTGCGCGCCCCGCTCGTCGGCATCGGGCACGCCGCTGACCGGCTCGGGCTGCCGGCGCCCGAGGTCTCGGTCTCCGTCCGCTCGGGAGACACCCCGGCCGCCGAGCGCCGGGCCTTCGCCAGGACGCCGTCCGATGTCCTCATCACGACCCCCGAGTCGCTCTTCCTCATGCTCACCTCGGGCGTGCGCGAGGCCCTGCGCGGGGTCGAGACGATCATCATCGACGAGATCCACGCCCTCGCCGGCACCAAGCGCGGGGCCCACCTGGCGCTCTCGCTCGAGCGCCTCGACGCCCTGCTCGAGCGGCCCGCCCAGCGGATCGGCCTGTCGGCCACGGTGCGCCCGGTCGACGAGGTCGCCCGCTTCCTCTCCGGTGGCCGACCGGTCGAGATCGTCCAGCCCACGTCGACGAAGCAGTGGCAGCTCGACGTCGTCGTCCCGGTCGCCGACCTCACCGAGCTCGGCGAGCCGACAGGCGATCTTTCCGGTGCCGCCGCGGGCGAGGAGCGTCGGGCCTCGATCTGGCCGTACGTGGAGGAGCGGGTCGTCGACCTCGTCGAGCAGCACCGCTCGACGCTCGTCTTCGTCAACAGCCGCCGGCTCGGCGAGCGGCTGACCGGTCGGCTCAACGAGATCCACGCCGAGCGCGTCGCTCCTCCCGAGGCCGCCGAGGAGCCCCTCCCCAGCCGGCCACCCGCCGAGGTCATGGCCCAGTCCGGCGCCTCCGCGGGAGCACCACCCGTCCTGGCCCGTGCCCACCACGGCTCGGTGAGCAAGGAGCAGCGCGCCCTCATCGAGGAGGACCTCAAGGCCGGCCGGCTGCCCTGCGTCGTCGCGACGAGCAGCCTCGAGCTCGGCATCGACATGGGCGCGATCGACCTCGTCGTCCAGATCGAGTCACCGCCGTCGGTCGCCTCCGGGCTGCAGCGGGTCGGCCGTGCCGGCCACCAGGTCGGAGCCGTCAGCCACGGGGTCGTCCTGCCGAAGTTCCGCGGCGACCTCGTCCAGTCGGCCGTCGTCGTCGAGCGGATGCGCGCCGGCGAGATCGAGGCCCTGCACGTCCCTGCCAACCCGCTCGACGTGCTCGCCCAGCAGGTCGTCGCCATGTGCGCCCTCGACGAGTGGGAGGTCACCGAGCTCGAGGCGCTCGTGCGGCGGGCGGCCCCCTTCGCCTCCCTGCCCTCGACGTTGCTGCACGCCACCCTCGACATGCTCGCCGGGCGGTACCCGTCGGAGGACTTCGCCGAGCTGCGCCCGCGCATCACGTGGGACCGCGTCGCCGGCACCATCGCGGGGCGCCGCGGAGCGCAGCGACTCGCCGTGACGAGCGGCGGCACGATCCCCGACCGCGGTCTGTACGGCGTCTTCCTCGCCTCCGGTGACGGGCCCGGACGCCGGGTCGGCGAGCTCGACGAGGAGATGGTCTACGAGTCGCGGGTCGGCGACGTCTTCACCCTCGGCACGAGCAGCTGGCGCATCGAGGACATCACCCACGACCAGGTGCTCGTCACCCCGGCCCCCGGCCAGCCCGGCCGGCTGCCCTTCTGGCACGGCGACCAGCTCGGCCGACCGGCCGAGCTCGGCGCCGCCGTCGGCAGCTTCGTCCGAGAGATCGGCGGCCTCGGGACGAAGGGAGCCAACGCCCGCCTCGCGCAGGCGGGGCTCGACGAGTGGGCTCGCGACAACCTCCTCGCCTACCTCGAGGAGCAGCGCGCGGCGACCGGTCACCTGCCCGACGACCGCACGATCGTCGTCGAGCGGTTTCGCGACGAGATCGGTGACTGGCGCGTGGCCGTGCACTCCCCCTTCGGCGCCCAGGTGCACGCCCCGTGGGCGCTGGCGATCGCCGGCCGCATGCGAGAG
Source organism: Janibacter sp. RAF52 (assembly GCF_052114035.1). Classification (NCBI taxonomy): domain Bacteria; kingdom Bacillati; phylum Actinomycetota; class Actinomycetes; order Micrococcales; family Intrasporangiaceae; genus Janibacter; species Janibacter sp. RAF52. The sequence continues at coordinate 30,742 of NZ_JBFRDY010000006.1, forward strand.
CGGTGGGGCATCGACGTGCAGGCGATGCACGGTGACGACGGGATCGTCCTGCGGCTGCCCGATCTCGAGTTCGACGACAGTCTCGACGCCGCCGCGCTGAGCCGTCAGGTCCTCGACCTCATCACCCTCGACCCGGCCGACGTCGAGCGAGCCGTGACCGACGAGATCGGTGGCTCGGCCCTCTTCGCCGCGCGTTTCCGCGAGTGCGCGGCGCGGGCCCTCCTCCTGCCGAGGCGTCGCCCCGACCGCCGCCAGCCCCTGTGGCAGCAGCGGCAGCGGGCCGCGGCCCTGCTCGAGGTCGCGAGCGGGCACAGCGACTTCCCCATCGTGCTCGAGGCGGTGCGCGAGTGCCTCCAGGACGTCTTCGACGTACCGGCCCTCACCGAGCTCATGACGCACATCGCGGGACGACGGGTGACCCTCGTCGACGTCGAGAGCCAGCGGCCCTCCCCATTCGCCGCGTCGTTGATGTTTGGCTACGTCGCCCAGTTCCTCTACGAAGGGGACTCACCGCTCGCCGAGCGGCGCGCCGCCGCACTGACCCTCGACCCGACCCTGCTCGCGGACCTGCTCGGGCGCGGCGAGCAGCTCGCCCTGGCCGACCTGCTCGACCCGGCAGCCGTGGAGCGCACCGCCGCCGAGCTGCAGAGCCTCACGCCCGAGCGCGCGGCCCGGGACGGCGAGGACCTGCTCGACCTGCTGCGCGTCCTCGGGCCCCTGACGGTCGAGGGGCTCGAGGGGCGCAGCCGCCTCGACACCGACGCCGTGCGCGCGGCCCTGGTCGACCTCGAGACCAGCCGCCAGATCATCCCCGTGCGGGTGGCCGGTGAGGACCGCTGGGCCAGCACCGAGGACGCCGCTCGCCTGCGCGATGCCCTCGGGGTGAGCCTGCCTCCCGGACTGGCCGACTCGCTGCTGCAACCGGCGAGCGACCCGCTCGGGGACCTCGTGGCGCGCTACGCGCGCACCCACGTCCCCTTCGCCGCAACCGACCTCGCGACGCACTACGGCATCGGCCGGGCGGTCGCCACCGATGCCCTGCGGCGTCTGGTGCAGACCGGCCGCCTCGTCGAGGGCGACCTGCTGCCCGTCGAGTGCGGGGGCCGGGGTGGCGAGTTCTGCGACGCCGAGGTGCTGCGGACCCTGCGGCGGCGGTCGCTGGCCGCGCTGCGTCATGAGGTCGAGCCGGTCGAGCCCCGGCAGTTCGCCCGCTTCCTGCCCTCGTGGCAGGGCGTCGGCCGCCGCATGCGCGGACGCGACGGCGTGCTGCGGGTCGTCGAGCAGCTGAGCGGCGTCCCGCTCCCGGCCAGTGCGCTCGAGTCCCTCGTCCTGCCCGCCCGGGTCGACGACGCCGTCGGACCGGTCCTCGACGACCTCATGGCGACCGGCGAGGTGCTGTGGGCCGGCCACGGCAGCCTCCCCGGCGACGACGCGTGGGTCAGCCTGCACCTGACCGACGGGGCCGAGACCACCCTTCCGGTGCCCGATGCGACCGGTCTGAGCCCGCTCGAAGCACGGGTGCACCACGCCCTCGCCGGCGGCGGAGCCCACTTCTTCCGCGACCTCGCGGACACCCTCGCCCACGACCGCGCCGAGGACGAGGAGCGGGTCGACGACGAGGAGCTGGCCGACGCGCTGTGGTCCCTGGCCCACCGCGGGCTCGTCACCGGCGACACCCTCGCCCCGGTCCGCGGGCTGCTCGCGGGCGGCCGCACCGCGCACAAGCTGCAGCGGCGACCGGCAGCGCGGGGGCGCTACGGCGGCCGACCACGGCTCGGTCGGCCCACCGTCCCGCAGCGCAGCGGCCCACCACGCGCCGCCGGGCGCTGGTCAGCCCTGCCCGCCACGGAGGCAGAGCCGACGGTCCGCGCCCATGCGGCCGCCGAGGGCCTGCTCGACCGGTACGGCGTCGTCACCCGCGGCAGCGTGGTCGCCGAAGAGGTCACCGGCGGCTTCGCCGCCGTCCACCGCGTCCTCGGTGCCGCCGAGGAGGCCGGTCAGGTGCGCCGCGGCTACTTCATCGAGGGGCTCGGTGCCTCGCAGTTCGCCGTGCCCGGCGCCGTCGACGAGGTGCGCTCGGCCCGGCCCCCCGAGGGCCCGGTCGTGCTCGCCGCGACCGACCCCGCCAACCCGTGGGGCGCCGCCCTGCGCTGGCCCGAGCGGGACTCCGGGCACCAGCCGGGTCGCAAGGCCGGAGCCCTCGTCGTCGCCGTCGACGGGCAGCTCGTCCTCTACGTCGAGCGCGGTGGCCGCACCCTGCTCTCCTGGCCGTGCGACGAGGAGTCGCTCGCCGTCGCCGCGACCGGGCTCGCCGATGCCGTGCACCGCGGAGCGCTGGGTCGCCTCACGGTGCAGCGCGCCGACGGTGCCGCTGTCCTCGGCTCGCAGGACCCGCTCGCCGTGGCCCTGACCGATGCCGGCTTCACCATGACCCCGCGCGGGCTGAGACTGCGCCCGGGCCGGCGAGGCTGACCGGTGCCCGAGGGCGACACCGTCTGGCGGACGGCGCGACGGCTGCACGCCGCCCTGGCGGGAGCCCCCGCGACACTCGTCGACATCCGGTGGGGTGAGGTGGACGAAGGGCGCCTCACGGGCGCGGTCGTCGACGAGGTCGTGCCCCGCGGCAAGCACCTCCTCCACCGCTTCGACTCCGGATGGACGCTGCACACCCACCTGCGGATGGAGGGCTCGTGGCGGGTCGAGGCCGCCGGGTCCGAGGCGGCGCGACGCGCGCTGCGCCGGACCGACCTGCGGGCGGCGATCGGCACCGATGCGTGGACGACGCTGGGTCTGCGGCTGGGTGAGGTCGACGTCGTGCCACGTCGCGACGAGCACCGGCTCGTCGGGCACCTGGGCCCCGACGTCCTCGGCGAGGACTGGGACCCCGACCTCGTCGTGCTGCGGATCAGCGAGTGTCCCCCGGATGTCACGATCGCCGCGGCGTTGCTCGATCAGCGGGTGCTCGCCGGGGTGGGGACATTTTGGGCGAGCGAGGCGCTCTTCGCCCAGCGGTTGCACCCGTGGCGTCTGGCCCGCGACCTCACCGGCGACGAGATCTCCGCGCTCGTCGCTCGCGTGCACGAGCTGATGGACCGGGGCAAGGACCACGCCGTCCAGTCGGCGACCGGCGTGCTGCGTGCCGACCACCGCTCGTGGGTGCACGGGCGATCGGGGCGGCCGTGCCGACGCTGCGGCGCGACGATCCGCGTGGCGCCGCTGGGTCGCACGGGGCCGGACCGGGTCTTCTTCTCCTGCCCGGGGTGCCAGGGTGGGCCGGCCCCGACCGATGACGGGCGTCCGCAGGGCCCGCTGGGCTCCCGGCGACGACCTGGCCGCTGAGGGCCGGCAGGTCCGGCAGAGCCGGTCAGGCGGCGGAGACGACGTCCTCGGAGCGGGTGGCGACCGGCAGGGTGAGGGGGGCACTGGCCCGCTCGGCCCGGTCGGCGCGGTGCGCGATCTCGGTGAAGACGGCGGACAGTGGCACCTCGAGCGCGGTGCAGATCGAGGCGATCAGCTCGGAGCTCGCTTCCTTTTCGCCGCGCTCGATCTCGCTGAGGTAGCCGAGAGAGACGGAGGCCTTGGCCGAGATGTCGCGCAGGGTGCGCCCCTGGGAGCGGCGGGCATCGCGCAGCACGTCGCCGAGCTCTTCACGCAGCAACACCATCACGGACCACCTCCTCGAGCATCTCGTCCGACACCACGGTACAACGCCCCACCCACAACGATCAGGTGAGTCCCTGCGAAAGGTCAGGGCCGCCGCCGGTCGACGTGCGACCGATGGCGTCGGCCACCAAGGTCAGCGCGGCAGCGACCGCCGTCGCGCGCACCTCGGAGCGCTCCCCGGTCAACGCCAGCCGACGCGTCGATACTCCCTCGGGCCAGGCGCAGGCCAGCCACACCGTGCCGGCCGGGTGTCCCTCGCTCGGGCCGGGACCGGCCACCCCCGTCGTCGCGACGGCGACGTCGACGCCCAGGGCGCGGCAGGCTCCCGTCGCCATCTGGGTCGCGACCTGCTCGTCGACGGTGCCCACGCGCTCGATCACGGACTGGTCCACGCCCAGCAGCGAGATCTTGACGGCGGGGTCGTAGGCGACGACTGAGCCGGCGAAGACCCGGGAGGCGCCGGGCACCTCGACGACGGTCGCGGCGAGCAGGCCACCCGTCAGTGACTCCGCGGTGCCGAGCGACCACCCCCGCGCGGCGAGGGCGTCGAGCAGTGCCGCGGCGTCAGCGGCCACGTGCCGCCTTGCGCTCCTGCTTCATCCGGGCGCGATCGCTCGTCGAGCGGAGCGTCATCGCCTTCATGACGTAGTCGACCGCGGTCGCGATCGTCACGACGAGGGCCGCGAGGAGGATCGCCCAGGCCAGGCCGCGCCACAGCCACTCCACGGGCAGGCTGCTCAGCGGGATGACGAAGAGGCCGATGGCCAGGGCCTGCAAGAAGGTCTTGACCTTGCCACCGCGGCTCGCCGGCATCACCCCGTGGCGGATGACCCAGAAGCGCATGAGCGTGATGCCGAGCTCGCGGGCGATGATGACGACGGTGATCCACCACGGGATCTCGCCGATCATCGACAGGGTGATGAAGCCCGCCCCGGTCAGTGCCTTGTCGGCGATCGGGTCGGCGACCTTGCCGAAGGTGGTCACCAGCCCCTTGGCCCGGGCGAGGTCGCCGTCGATGCGGTCGGTGATGATCGCGATCGCGAAGACTCCCCAGGCCCACCACCGGGTGACGGTGTCGTCGCCGCCGTCGCGCAGGACGAGCCAGACGAAGACGGGCACGAGCAGGATGCGCAGGACCGTCAGGGCGTTGGGCAGATTCCAGGGGCTGGGCTCGGGCGCCTGCGTCTGCCCCACCGGCGCCTGCGACTGCGGCTGGGAGGTCATGCCGACACCCGCCCGACGAGGTCGATGCCCTCGGTCCCGATGACCTCGGCGGTGACGATCGTGCCGACCTCCAGCTCTTCGACCGCTCCGGTGAGCAGGGTGACGCCGTCGACGTCGGGCCCCTGGTGGGCAGCCCGCCCGCTGATCTCGCCGGTCTCGTCGTCGATCTCCTCGACGAGGACCTCGACGACCTCGCCGACGCGCTCCTCGGCGCGCTGGGCACTCAGCTCCTCGACGAGCGAGCGCACCCGCTCCACGCGCTCGGCGATGACCTCCGGGTCGACCTTGTCGGTGAGCAGCTCTCCCTCGGTGCCGTCCTCGTCGGAGTAGCCGAAGACCCCGACGACGTCGAGACGGGCCTGGATCAGGAAGCGCTCGAGCTCGGCGACGTCCTCCTCGGTCTCCTCCGGGAAGCCGAGGATGACGTTGGAGCGGATGCCGGCCTCCGGCTGGCGCTCGCGCACGCCACGGATGAGCTCGAGGAAGGAGTCGGTGTCACCGAAGCGACGCATCCGCCGCAGCAGCGGACCCGAGGCGTGCTGGAAAGAGATGTCGTACCAGGGCACGACGCCCGGCGTCGCCGCCATCGCGCGCAGCAGCCCGGGCCGGATCTCCGCCGGCTGGAGGTAGGACACCCGCACGCGCTCGATGCCCTCGATCGCGACGAGCTCCGGCAGCAGCTGCTCGAGCAGGTCGAGGTCGCCGAGGTCCTTGCCGTAGGACGTCGAGTTCTCGCTCACGAGGAAGAGCTCACGCACCCCCTGGGAGGCGAGCCACCTCCCTTCGGCCACGACGTCGTTGGGACGACGCGAGACGAAGGCGCCACGGAAGGTCGGGATGGCGCAGAAGGCGCAGCGCCGGTCGCAGCCCGAGGCGATCTTCAGCGGCGCCCACGGCGTGTCCGCCAGGCGGGTCCGCGGCAGGTCGCTGGCGGTGTTGTGCCCCGGCAGGGCCACCTCAGCGGCATCGCGCTCGACCGGCGAGATCGGCAGCAGCTTGCGCCGGTCACCGGGCGTGTGGGCCTCGGGGGCGTGCCCGTCGAGGACCGCCCGCAGGTGGGCCGACATGTCGGTGTAGGAGTCGAAGCCGAGCACCGCGTCGGCCTCGGGCAGCTCGTCGGCCAGCTCCTTGCCGTAGCGCTCGGCGAGGCACCCGACGGCCACGACCTTTTGCGTGCGACCGTGCTCGCGCAGGCCGCCCACCTCGAGGATCGCGTCGATCGAGTCCTTCTTGGCCTGCTCGATGAAACCGCAGGTGTTGACGACCGCGACGTCCGCCTCCGCGGCGTCGTCGACGAGGGTCCACCCCTCGGCGGAGAGCCGCCCGGCGAGCTCCTCGGAGTCCACGTCGTTGCGGGTGCACCCGAGGGTGACGATGGCGACGCTACGGGTGGTGACGGACATGCCCCCACTCTAGGTCCCCGCAGGCGACTCAGTGACGCGCCCGGCTGACCGTCAGCGCCACGAGTCGCGAGATGACCATGGCGACGTAGAGGACGCCACTGAGCTGCTCGATGATCGTCGCGGCCCGCGCGTGCGGCTCGATGGCCGTGACGTCGGACAGGCCGACGCTCGTGAGGTTGGCCGCGGAGAAGTACAACAGCTCGAGGAAGGACTTCTGCCCCACGCCCGTGTGCCCGTCGAAGGAGCCGGGCTCGAGTGTCTGGATCGCCACGAAGAGGTAGGTGAAGCCGAAGAGGAGCACGGTGAAGGCCGCACCCACCGCGAAGAGCTCGTCTTTGGTCACCCACGTGTCGGCGAACATGTACGCAACGAGCCCGTAGGCGACGTACATGTAGAAGATCGCGAGCAGCAGGTGGGCCGCAAAGGTCACCGACACGTTGCTCCGGTCGACGACCGACCACACCTCGAGGACGAAGGCCGGGAAGCCGATGAGCAGGGCGAGCCAGGTCAGAGCCGGGGTGGAGCGGACGACCCAGATGCCGAAGGTCACGGCGAAGAGCGACAGCGAGGTGATGACCGCCCGGCCCCAGTTCTCCGACTCGACCCACGGGAGCAGCACGATCGCGAAGAGCTGGATGCCCACGAGGATCGCCGAGGGCTGCTTGCGCACGACAGCGGCCCAGTAGCGGGCCCCCGTCGGACGGCTGTCGAGCTCGTACCAAGCCTTCGTCATGGGGCAACCCTAGACTCGCCACGTGCTCGCCGGACCCCTCCTGCTCCCTCCCCTGCTGCTCGCCGTCCTGCTCTGCGTCAGCGGCGGCGCCAAGCTGCGTCACCCCGAGGAGACGCGCAGCGCCTTCGCGCAGCTGCAGCTGCCCCGGGCCCTCACCGACTCCCCCGCACCGCGGGTCCTGCCGTGGGCCGAGATCGTCCTGGCGGTGGCGCTCGTGGTGACGCCCGCCCCCTTCGCCCTGGGGGTGGCGGTGGTCACGCTCGGCCTGCTCATCGCCTACCTCGCCGTCATCGTGCGGGCGCTGGGCTTCGGCTACCCCGTGACGTGCAGCTGCTTCGGGCGGCTCGGGCTCGGCGAGGTCACCCGCCGCACCGCGTGGCGCAACGTGCTGCTCGTGCTCGTCGGGCTGCTCACGCTGTGGTCGGCGTCAGCGGAGGCCTCCGTGCTCGCGCGGCTCGCCGAGGCCAGCGCGGCGACGTGGGTCTGGCTCGCGCTGGTCGTCGTCACCGTCGCCGTGGTCGTCGTGACCTTCGGCGGGACGAAGGGGGCGACCCCCGCCCCCGCAGCGGCCGCCACCGACGAGGAGGAGCTGGACTACAGCCGCCAGCCGATGCCCTACGCGGCGCTCGAGGACGAGGCCGGCCGCTCGATCCCGCTGACGGCCCTCGTCGCCGAGGGCGCGGTGCTGCTCCTCTTCATCTCACCGGGGTGCGGTCCGTGCACGCCGGTCATCGAGGAGCTGCCGGGCTGGGACGAGGGGCTGGGCCCGGTGCGGGTGCGGGCGGTCGTCGCCCAGCCCGTCGAGCTGGCCACCCAGCAGGCCCCTGCGCTGTCCGGGCGGGTGCTGCACGACCCGCAGGGCACGCTGGCGCGCATCTTCGGCGTGGGGACCCCCGCAGCGGTGCTCCTCGGCGGTGACGGCCTGCTCGCCGGCGGTCCGGTCCGCGGCCGCGACCAGGTCGTCGACTTCGTCGGCGACGTGCGCGCCGAGCTCCTCGACGCCGGCGCCCTCGACGAGGCGCCGGCGCCCGAGCAGGTCAGCGACGGTCGGTGAGGGACCAGGCGTCCTCGTCGTCGTCCTCGGTCCATTCCTCGACGACCTCGGTGCCGATCGGGTCGCTCGCGTAACGGTCCTGCGCTGCTGGGGCACCCTGGCGCAGGTCGATGACGTCGGTGTCGGTGGAGACCCCTGCCGGCGCGGCCTGCGGGGCCTCGTCGTCGACGCCGCCCTCCACCCCGTCGGCACCCTCGGCCGAGGCCTCCGGAGCCGGCGGCTCCTCCCCCTTCATCAGGGCCAGGGTCGTCGGCAGGTCCTCGACGGTGATGAGCACGTCACGGGCCTTGGAGCCCTCTGAGGGGCCGACGACGCCGCGCGACTCGAGCAGGTCCATGAGCCGGCCGGCCTTGGCGAAGCCGACCCGGAGCTTGCGCTGGAGCATCGACGTCGAGCCGAACTGGGTCGTGACGACGAGCTCGGTGGCCTGCAGCAGCACGTCGAGGTCGTCGCCGATGTCCTCGTCGATCTCCTTCTTGGGCGCCTCCGCCGGGGCGACGTCCTCGCGGTAGACCGGCTTGAGCTGCCCGGTGACGTGGGCGACGACCGCCTGGATCTCGGACTCGGTGACCCAGGCACCCTGCACACGCATCGGCTTGGACTTGCCCATGGGCAGGAAGAGGGCGTCACCCTGGCCGAGGAGCTTTTCGGCGCCGGGCTGGTCGAGCACGACCCGCGAGTCGGCGAGCGACGAGGTGGCGAAGGCCATGCGCGAGGGCACGTTGGCCTTGATCAGACCGGTGACGACGTCGACCGACGGGCGCTGCGTCGCGAGGACGAGGTGGATACCCGCGGCGCGCGCGAGCTGGGTGATGCGCACGATCGAGTCCTCGACGTCGCGCGGGGCGACCATCATCAGGTCGGCGAGCTCGTCGACGATGACGAGGAGGTAGGGGTAGGGCTGGATGACCCGCTCGCTGCCGGGGATCGGCTCGACCTTGCCGGCCTTGACCGCCTTGTTGTAGTCGTCGACGTGCTTGTAGCCGAAGGTCGCGAGGTCGTCGTAGCGCATGTCCATCTCGCGCACGACCCACTGCAGGGCCTCGGCGGCCTTCTTGGCGTTGGTGATGATCGGCGTGATGAGGTGCGGGATGCCCTCGTAGGCCGTCAGCTCCACCCGCTTGGGGTCGACGAGCACCATGCGCACCTCGTCGGGCGTGGCCCGCATGAGGATCGAGGTGATCATCGAGTTGACGAAGGAGGACTTGCCGGAGCCCGTGGCACCGGCGACGAGGATGTGCGGCATCTTCGCGAGGTTGGCGATGACGTAGCCGCCCTCGACGTCCTTGCCGACACCCATGACCATCGGGTGCTCGTTGTTGCGCGCGACGTCGGAGCGGAGCACGTCGCCGAGGCAGACCATCTCCTTGTCGGCATTGGGGATCTCGATGCCGATGGCCGACTTGCCCGGGATCGGGCTGAGGATGCGCACGTCGGCCGAGGCCACGGCGTAGGCGATGTTCTTGGACAGGGCCGTGACCCGCTCGACCTTGACACCCGGGCCGAGCTCGACGACGTAGCGGGTGACCGTCGGGCCGCGGTGGAAGCCGGTGACCTGGGCGTCGATGCCGAACTCGTCGAGGACGCTCGTCAGCGACTCGACGACCTTGTCGTTGGCCGCCGAGCGCTCCTTGTGGGGGGCACCGGGCTTGAGGTGCTGGCTGTCGGGCAGCGTGTAGGTGACGTCGCCGGCGAGGGCCAGCTGCTCGACCCGCTGCGGCAGCTGGGTCGTGGGCGGCGGCTCGAGCACCGTCTTGTCGGAGGGCTTGATCGGCGCGACGACGGGGTTCTTCGTCGGGCGCTTCTCCCCGGGGCGCGGGCCCCCGGCCTCGGCCTGGGGCGTCTCGACGGTCTCGTCGGCCTCGGGCACCGGGGCCGACTTCTTGCGGCGCCCCTTGCCGACCGGCTGCACGACGGCGGCCTGGTCGAAGGCGGTGTCGCCGTCACGCTCACCCGACAGCTCCTCGTCGGCGGGGTCGATGACGCGGCGCCGACGGGCGCGGCTCACGGCGGCCTTGGGGGCGTCGTGGGCGGCCTCCGGGGCAGCGGTCACGTGGCTGGGCACCTCGCCGGTGAAGGCGGCGCGGATGTAGGCCAGCCGCTGCGGCACCTCGTGCAGCGGGGTACCGGTGAGCAGGAGCAGGCTGAAGAGGCCGAGGAGGACGAGCAGGATCGTCGCGGGCCACTCGGTGACCGCGGTGGCCAGCGGGTCCGAGGCGAGGAAGCCCATGATCCCGCCCGCATCGCGCATCGGGCCGGCACCGTCGGGCGGCTGCGGGATGTCCTTGGCGATGTGCGTCAGGCCGGAGGCGGCGAAGAGGCCCATGACGGCGCCGAAGCCGAGTCGCGCGTCGGCGGCGGAGTCCCCCTCGGAGCGCAGCAGGCGCACGCCGAGGACGAGCAGGACGATCGGCAGGGCGTAGGCGACCCGACCGAAGGTGCCGGCGAAGACCGCGTGGACCATGTCGCCGAAGAGGCCCGTGAGGCCCCACCACTCGCGGACGGCGACGACGAGGGCGAGCGCGAGGGCGAGGAAGCCCCAGCCGTCACGACGGTGCTCCGGCTCGATCTGGCTCGCGCTGTGCCCGATGCGGCGCACGCCAGAGCCGGTCGCGTGGGCGACCCCCATCCACGTCTTCTGCACCGCGGCGATGGGCAGCGGGAGGCCCCCGCCCGACGCGGAGGTCTTGCGGGAAGCGGAGGTCTTCCCCTTCGCAGCACTCTTGGCGGGAGCCTTGCGCCCGGTGGGGCGGGTGCTGCCCTTCGGGCGCGTGGAGGCGCCCTTGGTGCTGCGCGAGGTGGTCGACGGACGAGTGGCCATGCTTCGCAGGTTAGGCGAAAGCCACCCCTGACACACGCGTCACACGCGCAACAGGGCCAACCCCGCGCAGGCGGGTGTGGACGAGCCGGCGCGCCCCGGTCGCCTACCGAGTAGCGTCACGGCCGTGGAAGCCCGCACCGTCGTCGTCGCGATCCTGGCCCTGGTCGTCGGGGTCGCCGGCTGGCGCTGGCTGGCCACCGGCGGCTACCGCCGGGAGGACGAAGGGGGTCCCCTCCCCCGCCACGTGTGGGTGGCGGCGGTCGCCCCCTTCGTCGCCGTGGCCGTCGAGCGGGGGCTCGCCGACCGACCCTGGCCCGTCCTGCTGGCCCCGCTCTCCCTGTCGCTGGCCGGGCTCGTGCTCGCCGCGATCGACGCCGACGTGCACCGGCTGCCCAATGCGATCACCGTGCCGCTCGCGCCGGCCATCGCCCTGGCCGTGACGGTCGCCTCCTTCGCCACCGGTGACCTCGCGGCCCTCGCACGCGCAGGCACCGCAGCCCTGCTCGTCGGCGGCGGCGCGATCGCTCTCTCCCTGCTCCTGCCCGGCCGCTCGATCGGCCTGGGCGACGCCAAGCTGCTCGTGTCGATCGCCCCGACCCTCGCCTGGCTCGGCTGGAGCGAGCTCGTCGTCGGCATCTGGCTGGGCTTCGTGCTCGGCGGCATCGTCGCCCTCGCGCTGCTCCTCACGCGCCGGGCGGGCCGACGGACCTCGCTCGCCTTCGGCCCCCACCTCGTCGCCGGGGCCGTGCTCGCCCTCGCCCTCGCCTGACGTCCCAGGTCGCGAGACGGGTCCCGGAGTGGCTCGACAGCCGGCACCCGTCATCGGCTAGGGTCTCGACCCAAGGTCACGAGTACCAGCGACAAGCCCCGGCTAGCTGGTCGGCAACCCTCCTCCGCGGTGGGGTGCTCCGGGTGACGACCTGGCCGGCGACGCAGTGTCGCCCGGCAAGCGCGGACTCGAGGTCACCGCCCGGGTCCCTGACGGATCAGGAGCACTCCCATGACCGTGTCCGACCTCCACCGCACCTCCACCGCCCTGCCCGCGCTCGTCAGCGAGGGCCTGACCTACCGCGATGCCGACGGCTCGACCGTCGAGTACGCGCACCTCGACCACGGGGCGACGACGCCGGCCTTCGCGGCCGTCGCCCAGGAGGTGGCCGCAGCCGCCGTCACCTACTCCTCCGTGCACCGAGGCGCCGGCTTCGCCTCGCGGGTGACCAGCTCGCGCTACGAGCAGGCCCGCGAGACCGTCGCGACCTTCGTCGGGGCCCGCGAGGACGACCAGGTCGTCTTCACCCGCAACACGACCGACTCCTTCAACCTGCTGGCCCGCGCCCTGCCCGAGGACACGCTCGTCTTCGTCTTCGGCTCCGAGCACCACGCCGCGCTCCTGCCCTGGCCCCGCGCCCTGCGCCTGCCCGTGCCGCACAGCCACGACGAGGCGCTCGACCTGCTCGAGCAGGCGCTGCGCAACCACCCCGCCGAGCACCGGCTCGTCGTCGCCACCGGTGCCTCCAACGTCACGGGCGAGCACTGGCCGGTCGAGCGGCTCGCGGCTCTCGCCCACGAGCACGACGCCCGCTTCGCGCTCGATGCCGCGCAGGTCGTCCCGCACCGCCGGGTCGACATCGAGGCGATCGGCGCGGACTGGATCGCCTTCAGCGGTCACAAGATCTACGCCCCCTTCGGCGCCGGCGTCCTCGTCGGGCGCAGCGACTGGCTCGACGCCGCCGAGCCCTACCTCGCCGGCGGCGGCGCCACCGCCCGCGTGGATCTCGACACGACCGAGTGGACGCACGGCCCGGCCCGCCACGAGGCCGGCTCCCCCAACGTGCTCGGCGCGGTCGCGCTCGCCACCGCCTGCGAGATCGTCAGCGAGCACGAGCGGGCGATCCGCGACCACGAGCAGGCCCTGCGCATCCGGCTGCTCGCCGGCCTCGCCGAGATCGAGGGCGTGCGCGTGCACACCCTCTTCGGCGGGGGTGACGGCGCCCCGGTGGCGACGATCACCGTCGACGGCCACGACAGCGCCGAGGTCGCCCGCGTCCTCGGCGACGACCACGGCATCGGGGTGCGCGACGGCAAGTTCTGCGCCCACCTGCTCGTCGACGACCTGCTCTCCGAGACCGAGCACGACACCGCCGTGCGGATCAGTGCCGGCCTCGGCACGACGCCCGAGCACATCGACCGCCTGCTGGCGGCGCTGCGCTCGCTCTGACCCTCCTCGGGTAGGGCGAAGGGGGACCCGGCAGGCCCCCTTCGCCCCCGGGCGGTCTCAGGCCTCGACGACCACCGGGATGATCATCGGGCGGCGACGGATCTTGCCGCCGACCCAGCCACCGACCGCGCGGCGCACGACCTGCTGCAGCTGGTGGGTATCGGTCGTGCCCTTGCGGGCGGCCTCGTCGAGGGCCGCGACGATCTTGGGCTTGACCTGGGTGAAGATCTCGTCGTCCTCGGCGAAGCCGCGGGCGGTGATCTCCGGGCCGGCGACGACCTTGCCGCTCGAGGAGTCGACGACGACCATGACGGAGATGAAGCCCTCGTCGCGCAGGATGCGGCGGTCCTTGAGCAGCTCCTCCGTGGCGCCCCCGACGCTCGAGCCGTCGACGTAGACGTAGCCGCAGGGCACGGCGCCGGCGATGCGGGCGCGACCGTCGATGAGGTCGATGACCACGCCGTCCTCGGCGAGCACGACGTGGTCGGGGTCGACGCCCGTCGCGATGGCCAGGTCGGCGTTGGCGACGAGGTGGCGCCACTCGCCGTGGACCGGCATGACATTGCGCGGCTTGACGATGTTGTAGCAGTAGAGCAGCTCGCCGGCGCTCGCGTGCCCGGAGACGTGCACCTTGGCATTGCCCTTGTGCACGACGTCGGCGCCGAGCCGCATCAGACCGTTGATGACCCGGTAGACGGCGTTTTCGTTGCCGGGGATCAGGCTCGAGGCGAGCAGCACGGTGTCGCCGTCACCGACGTCGATCCGGTGGTCGCGGTTGGCCATGCGCGACAGGGCGGCCATCGGCTCGCCCTGGCTGCCGGTGCAGATGAGCACGACCTCGTCGTCGGGGTAGTTGTCGAGCTTCTTGACGTCGACGAGCACCCCGTCGGGGACGTGCAGGTAGCCCAGGTCGGCGGCGATGCCCATGTTGCGCACCATCGAGCGCCCGACCATCGCGACCTTGCGGCCATTGCGCTCGGCCGCGTCGAGCACCTGCTGGACACGGTGCACGTGGCTGGAGAAGCAGGCGACGATGATCCGCCGGCGCGCCTTGCGGAAGACGGTGTCGATCGCCGGGCCGATCTCCCGCTCGGGCGTCGTGAAGCCCGGGACCTCGGCATTGGTCGAGTCGGTGAGGAAGAGGTCGACCCCCTCCTCGCCGACCCGGGCGAAGGCCCGCAGGTCCGTGAGGCGCCGGTCGAGCGGGAGCTGGTCCATCTTGAAGTCGCCCGTGTGCAGCAGCGTGCCGCCCTCGGTGCGCACGAAGACCGCCAGCGCGTCGGGGATCGAGTGGTTGACGGCGATGAACTCGCAGTCGAAGACGCCGAAGGACTCGCGCCCGCCCTCGCGCACGCCGAGCGTGTAGGGCTTGATCCGGTGCTCCTTGAGCTTGGCCTCGACGAGGGCCAGCGTGAGCATCGAGCCGACGAGCGGGATGTCCGGCTTGTGCTTGAGCAGGTAGGGCACGGCGCCGATGTGGTCCTCGTGGCCGTGAGTGAGGACGATCGCCTGGACGTCGTCGAGCCGGTCGAGGATGTAGTCGAAGTCCGGGAGGATCAGGTCGACGCCCGGCTGGTGGTCCTCGGGGAAGAGGACACCGCAGTCGATGATGAGCAGCTGGCCATCGTGCTCGATGACCGCCATGTTGCGGCCGACCTCGCCGAGGCCCCCGAGCGGGATGACGCGCAGCGCCCCCTTCGCCAGCGGCGGCGGCAGCTCGAGGTCGGGGTGCGGGTGGCTCATGCGGTGGCTCCGATCCGGGAGGCGGTCAGGCCGGCGCGCAGCACCTCGAGGTGCTCGGCCGGCCCCTCGACGTAGGGCAGGCGCACGGCGGCGTGCTCGATGACACCGAGCTCGACGAGGGCGGCCTTGGCCATGATCGCGCCCTGCGAGGTCGACATCAGGGCATTGGTGACGGGGATGAGGCGGTGGTGGATCTCGCGGGCGGTCGCGAGGTCGCCGGCGTCGACGGCCTCGATCATCGCGCGGTACTCACGGCCGGCGATGTGCCCGACGACGGAGACGACGCCGTAGGCGCCCTGCGCGAGGTGCGCGAGGTTGTGCTCGTCGGCACCTGAGTACCAGAGCAGGTCGGTCGCGGCCATGACCTGCGAGGCGGCCCAGAGGTCCCCCTTCGCGTCCTTGACCGCGACGATCCGCTCGTGGTCGGCGAGCGCGACGAGCGTCTCGACGGCGAAGGGGGTCGCGGTGCGCCCCGGGATGTCGTAGAGCATGACCGGCAGCTCGGCGGCGTCGGCGATGGCGCGGGTGTGCGCGAGCAGGCCCGGCTGGGTGGGCTTGTTGTAGTACGGGGAGACGACGAGCAGGCCGTCGGCGCCGGCCGCGGTGGCCTGGCCGGCCATCTCGACGGCGTGGGCGGTGTTGTTGGAGCCGACCCCCGCGGTGACGGCGAGCCGGTCACCGGCCGCCTCCTTGACCGCCGAGACCATCGCGATGCTCTCGGCGGAGCTGAGGGTCGGCGACTCGCCGGTGGTGCCGTTGACGACGACACCGTCGTGTCCGGTGGCGACGAGGTGCTCGACGACGGCGGCCACGCCCTTCGTGTCCACCGCGCCGTCAGGGGTCATGGGCGTCACCATCGCGGTGATCACCCGTCCGAAGGGGGAAGTCGTCATGCGGCTCAGCGTAGCCGTCGGTGGCGGCGTCTATCGTGGCGCCATGCGCCAGTACCTCGACCTCCTCGAGCACGTCCGCGACCACGGGGTCGTCAAGTCCGACCGGACCGGCACGGGCACCCGGAGCGTCTTCGGCCACCAGATGCGTTTCGACCTGTCGGAGGGTTTCCCCGTGCTCACGACGAAGAAGCTGCACCTGCGCTCGATCATCGGTGAGCTGCTGTGGTTCCTGCGCGGCGACACCAACGTGCGCTGGCTGCAGGAGCGCGGCATCAGCATCTGGGACGAGTGGGCCGACGAGCAGGGTGACCTCGGGCCGGTCTACGGGCACCAGTGGCGCTCCTGGCCGACGCCCGACGGGTCGACCGTCGACCAGATCGCGCAGGTCATCGAGGGGCTGCGGACCAACCCCGACAGCCGGCGGCACATCGTCTCCGCGTGGAATGTCGCCGAGGTCGGCGAGATGGCGCTGCCGCCCTGCCACACGATGTTCCAGTTCTACGTCACCCCGGCGAGCGAAGGGGGCCGCCCCCGCCTGTCGTGCCAGCTCTACCAGCGCAGCGCCGACATCTTCCTCGGCGTGCCCTTCAACATCGCCTCGTACGCGCTGCTGACGATGATGGTCGCGCAGCAGGTCGACATGGAGCCGGGCGAGTTCGTCCACACCCTCGGTGACGCGCACCTCTACCTCAACCACCTCGAGCAGACGGACCTGCAGCTGACCCGCACCCCCGGTCCGCTGCCGCGGATGGAGATCGCGCCCCGCGACTCGATCGACGCCTACGAGCTCGAGGACTTCACCCTCGTCGGCTACGAGGCCGCGCCCTCGATCAAGGCGCCGATCGCCGTATGAGCCTGCCCCGCCCCGTCCCCGAGGAGCTGCGCGGCCGGGTGCCCCTGCTCGCCGCCGCCTACGCCGTGATGACCCGGGAGGGCGACGGCGGGCCCGAGGTGCTGCTCCAGCTGCGTCGCGGCACCGGATTCATGGACGGCTGGTGGGCCTGCGGGGCCGCCGGCCACGTCGAGGACGCCAGCGCCCCGAGCCAGGCCCTGGCGCGCGAGGTCGACGAGGAGCTCGGCGTGCAGGTCCTCGAGGCGACTCCCCTGACGACGGTGCAGCGCTCGACTCTCGCCGGGGTGCGCGAGCAGCGCGCCGACTTCTTCTTCCACGTCACCGCCTGGTCGGGCGAGCCGACGCTGCGCGAGCCGGACAAGGCGGCCGACCTGCGGTGGTGGCCGCTCGCGCAGCTGCCCGCGCTCGTCGTGCCGCACGAGCGGGTCGTGCTGGAGGGGCTGCGGGACGGGGGGCTGGCTCCCTTCGTCGAGCTGGGGCACGACCAGCGGCTCGTCCTCGTCGCGGCGCTCGGGGCCAACCGGGCCATCGGCGTCGACGGGGGCATGCCGTGGCACCTGCCCGAGGACCTGGCGCACTTCAAGGCGCTGACCATGGGCGGCACGATGATCATGGGGCGGCGGACCTGGGACTCGATCGGCCGGGCGCTGCCGGGCCGCACGACGATCGTCGTCACCTCCGACCACGCGTGGTCGGCCCCCGGCGCGATCGTCGTCCACTCGCTCGCCGAGGCCCTCGTCGCCGCCGGCCCCGGCGAGGTGCACGTCGTCGGTGGCGGTGAGATCTACCGGCAGACGATCGACCTGGCCTCGCGGCTGGAGCTGACCGAGATCGACCGCTCGCCGGAGGCGGAGGTCTTCTTCCCCGAGGTCGATGCGCGCGTGTGGCGCGAGGTGCGCCGGGACCCGCGCGAGGGCTTCGACTTCGTCACCTACGAACGTGAACCTCATAGGTTCGCTAACAGGTAGATCAACCATATCTGTTTATTTTCGTCGATATCGCTGTAGAGTGTTCACATGACCTCCGTGGCCACCCTCATCGGTGACGTCGTCGGCTCCCGCAGCGCGGCCGACCGCCGTGGTCTGCACGCGCGGCTCGAGGAGGTCATCGCCACAATCAACGCGACGACCGACCCCGTGCACCCGGTGCGGATCACCGTCGGCGACGAGTTCCAGGGGGCGTGGGCCCGCCGCGGGCAGGCGGTGCACGCTGCCCTGCTGCTGCGCACCGGGCTGCTGCCGGAGGTCGAGACCCGCTACGGGCTGGGCCACGGAGAGGTCACCGCGCTCAGCGACGACGGCACCGTCCAGGACGGGCCCGGCTGGTGGCTCGCCCGCGAGGCCATCACCCTGGCCAAGGACGCCGAGAGTGCCGCCCGGGCCGACGGTCGCGTCGTGCGCACCCGGTGGCGCGAGGACTCCCCCACCGGCACCGCCCTCGACGCCGCCCTGCAGCACCGCGACCTGCTCCTGGCCGACCTCGACGAGCGCTCCCACCGACTGCTGCGGGGACTGCTGCACGGCACCAGCCAGCGGGCGCTCGCCGAGGCGGAAGACGTCTCCCCCACGGCCGTCTCGCGGCGGGTGCACCGCGACGCCCTCGACCACCTCGTCCGCCTCGACGCCGACCTCGGAGGGCTCCCGTGAGCGTCCTGTCCGTCCTGCTCATCACCATCGGTCTCGCGGACCTGCTGCGCAGCCTCGGCCCGCAGCCCTCCGACGCGCCTCGTGAGACCCGTGGCGTGCCCGCCGCCGGGGTGCTGCTGCTCGTCGTCATCGCATCCGCGACCGGCCTGCTCGCGACCTGGGGTGGCGTCGCCCTCACGGCTCTCGCGGTCGCCGGTCTCGTCGCGTGGCTCGTGTGCGCGGAGCGGGCCGACCGGGGCCGCGGTCACGCGCTGGCACTCGGTGTCTTCGCCGCGGCCGTGGGCGTTCAGCTGCTCGCCTCCGGCTGGGCGCCGCCCGTCGGCGGGTGGTTCGCCGACTGGCTCGCCTGGAGCCACCTGCCGTGGCAGCCGGCCCCCGACCGAGCGCTGCTGCTCGCCGGGCTCACCCTCGTCCAGCTCGCGACCGGCAACCGGCTCGTGCGCCTGGTGCTCGTGACGACGGGCGCCCTGCCGGCCGGACCGGTGACCGGCGGCGTCGACGGCGAGCTGCGCGGCGGGCGGCTGCTCGGCCCACTCGAGCGCCTCTTCATCCTCGGGCTAGGCCTGGCCGGTGAGCTCACCGCCGCCGGCCTGGTCATCGCCGCCAAGGGGCTCATCCGCTGGCCCGAGCTGAGGTCGCACGCCCGCAGCGAGGACGACACCCGCGCCTCCGACATCGACAAGGTGACCGAGTACTTCCTCGTCGGCAGCTTCGTCAGCTGGCTCGTCGCGCTGGGAGGGCTGCTGCTCGCCGCCTGAGCCCCTCCGTATGCTGACGACGTGCCCATCCTCAGCGAGACCACCGACGACGTCACCGTCCTGACGATCGACCGCACCCACCGACGCAATGCCCTCGACCTGGCGACGCTCGAGGAGCTGCACGCCGCGGTCGTGGCCGCCGTCGAGGGCGGGTCGAGGGCCCTCGTCCTGACCGGCGCCGAGGGGCACTTCTGCGCCGGCGCCGACCTCACCGAGCTCGAGGACGTCTCCTTCACCGAGCGCCTCGCGGAGGTGCTCCAGCACCTCGCCGCGGTCCCCGTGACGACGATCGCCGCGATCTCCGGCTCGTGCATGGGTCTGGGCATGCAGCTGGCCGTCGCCTGCGACATCCGCGTCGTCGACTCCCCCGCTCGCTTCGCCGTGCCCGTCGCCAAGCTCGGCCTCATGGTCGACAAGTGGACCCTCGACCGCGTGACCCGCATGTGGGGCGAGGGCGCCGCCCGCCACATGGTGCTCACCGCCGCCGTCCTCACCGACGACGACGCGTGGCGCCTCGGCTTCGCGCAGGAGCGCGGCGGCCTGCGCACCGCTCTCGGGCTGGCCCACCGCACGGTGGCGCTCGCCCCGCTCACCCAGGCCGGCTCGAAGCTCGGCATGGGCGCCACCCCCGGCCCAGACGCCGACTACGCCGCCGCCTTCGCCCGCGCCTGGGCCAGCGACGACCTCGCCGAAGGGCAGCGCGCCTTCGGCGAGCGCCGCTCCCCCCGGTTCGTCGGCCGCTGATGACGACCGCCGACGCCAGCGTCCGCAGCGCCACGGCCGACGACGCCACGACCGTCGGGCAGGTGCAGGCCCTCGTCTGGCAGCAGGCCTACGACGGCGTCGTGCCACCGCAGGTGCACGCCGCCTTCGACCCGCGGGCCTTCGCCGCGGCGTGGGCGGACTCCCTTCGCACACCGCCCGAAGGGGTGCACCGCCTCCTCGTCGCCTGCGCCGGCGAGCAGGTGGTCGGGTTCGTCGCCATCGGCCCCAGCCAGGACCCCGACGCCGGGCAGACCACCGGTGAGGTGACCGCCCTCGGGGTCCACCCCGGGCACCGGCGCCAGGGTCACGGCTCCCGCCTGGTCAACGCTGCCGTCGACATCCTGCGCGAGGCCGGCGCCGAGCACGTCGCGACCTGGAGCCTCGTCGAGCACGAGGCCCTGCGCGGCTTCCTCACCGGCGCCGGGCTCGTGCCCGACGGCGCCTACCGCGACCGCGTCATCTCCCCCGACGGCGACACCGCCCGGGAGGTCCGACTCGTCGCGGCCCTCACGGACGAGACGCCGTGAGCGCGGCCCCCTTCGCCGCCGAGCACGCCGCCGCCCGCCGCCAAGGACTGTCCGTCGGGCTGGCGACCGGCGTCTACGGCGTGAGCTTCGGGGCCCTCGGCATCGCCGCCGGGCTCGACGTGTGGCAGACCGTCGCGCTGTCCCTGCTGCTCTTCACCGGCGGCTCGCAGTTCGCCCTCGTCGGCATCATCGCCTCCGGCGGCAGTTCGGTCACCGCCGTCGCGACCTCCACCCTCCTCGGCATCCGCAACGGGCTCTACGGGCTCCAGCTCGCCCGCGTGCTGCGGCTGCTCGGGTGGCGCAGGGCGGCCGCCGCCCACCTGACGATCGACGAGTCGACCGCCGTCGCCCTCGCCCAGGAGCAGCCCGAGGTGCAGCGCACCGGCTTCTGGGCCGCCGGGCTGGGCGTCTACGCCTTCTGGAACCTGTCGACCCTCGTCGGCGCGCTCGTCGGCAATGCCATCGGCGACCCGCGCGTGTGGGGCCTGGACGCCGCCGCTGCTGCCGCCTTCGTCGCGCTCATCTGGCCCCGGCTCAAGGACCGCACCGGACAGGTGACGGCCGCCCTGGCCGCCGCCATCGCCCTCATCAGCTTCGCCCCGATGCCGGCCGGCGTGCCCGTGCTCCTCGCCGCCATCGCGGCGATCGTCATCGGACTGGCCTCCGCCGGGCCGAGCAGCGCCCACGACATCGAGCAACCGGAAGGAGACCTGCTGTGAGCGCCACCAGCCTGTGGGTCTGCGTGCTCGCCGCGTGCGTGCTCGGCTTCGTGACGAAGTACGTCGGCTACCTCGTGCCCGAGTCCCTCGTCGACGGTCGGCGCCGGTCCCGGATCATCGGGCTGCTCCCGGTCGCCCTGCTCGCCGGCCTGCTCGTGACGCAGACCGTCGGCGGCGACGACGGCATCGTCGTCGACGCCCGTCTGGCCGCCGTCGCGCTGGCCGTCGTGCTGCTGTGGCTGCGGGCCAACTTCGTCATCGTCGTCTTCGCCGCCGCCGCGCTGGCCGCGGGCCTGCGCGCCCTCGGCTGGGGCTGACCGCGCGGACGCCGCGGGACACGCCCCGGTCAGAGACCGAGGACGTGCTCCAGACCGACCGTGACGCCGGGGTGCTTGGCGACCTCGCGCACCCCCGTGAGGACACCGGGCATGAAGGAGACCCGGTCGAAGGAGTCGTGGCGGAGCGTCAGCGTCTCGCCCTCGTTGCCCAGGAGCACCTCCTGGTGCGCCACGAGCCCGCGCAGACGCACGGCGTGGACCGGCACACCCTCGACGCTCGCACCGCGCGCGCCGTCCGGGTCGTCGGTCGTCGCGTCCGGGACCGGACCGAGCCCGGCCTCCGCCCGGGAGGCGGCAATGAGCTCAGCCGTGCGGGTGGCGGTGCCGCTCGGGGCGTCGACCTTGCGCGGGTGGTGCAGCTCGACGACCTCGACCGACTCGTAGAAGCGCGCCGCCTGCTTGGCGAACTGCATCATCAGCACCGCGCCGATGGCGAAGTTGGGGGCGATGAGCACGCCCACTCCCCCCT
This sequence comes from Janibacter sp. RAF52, assembly GCF_052114035.1. Taxonomy (NCBI): domain Bacteria; kingdom Bacillati; phylum Actinomycetota; class Actinomycetes; order Micrococcales; family Intrasporangiaceae; genus Janibacter; species Janibacter sp. RAF52. Next base: position 52,569 of record NZ_JBFRDY010000006.1, read on the forward strand.
TCGCCTCGACCTCGGTGCGCAGCTGCGCCGCCCGCTCGTCCGTCCAGCCGGAGGTGCCGACGACGACGTGGACGCCGCGCTCGACGCAGTGGCGCACATTGCGCTCGCTGGCGGACAGGACGGTGAACTCGACGACGACGTCGGCGCCCCCGAGATCGCCCAGGTCGTCGCCCTCGTCGAAGCGGCCTACGAGCTCGAGGTCGTCCGCACCCTCGACCGCCTCGCAGGCCGTCGCACCCATGCGCCCTTCGGCGCCGATCACTGCCACCTTCGTCGTCATGGGCACAGCCTACGAAGCCGGGCGACACGCGCTCGACCGGGCAGCGTGTTCACCTTCCGTTCACTTTGGTGCTACGGTCATACATGAACAGAAAGTGAACAGGAGGTGTCCGCAATGACCGTTACCACCCTCAAGAAGACCGAGACGACTCGACCCGCCCCGAAGCTGACCTGCACCTGGGTCGCCGTGCGTGGAGAGGACGGCCGGACCCGCATGGAGATGCGCTGGATCGACGAGACCCGTCGCACCGCGCGTCACGCTGCCTGACCGAGCCAACGCTCCCCCGCACCAGGAAGCCCCCGACACCGCACGGTGCCGGGGGCTTCCTCATGATGCCTGCGTCCATCACCCGGACGGCGGGAAATCGAGGACGCGCTCGACCTCGCTGCCGATGACGCTCGGGGCGCCCGAGTGCGGGACGAGGATCGCCCCCACGACGACGAGCACGAGTGCGATGACCCCGATGAGCAGGCGCACGGCCTTCATGGTTCCCCCTGGTGTGTGGCGTGTGTCCGGATCACCGTAGGAGAGGGTCGCGCGGCTCGCCCGTCGACCGTCCACAGGCACGACGAAGGGGGCCGACCCTCCCGGAGGAGAGCCGGCCCCCTTGCGGAGACCCGAGTGGGTCAGTCGTCCTGCGCGTCGCGCGACTCGTCGGAGCCCTCGCCGGAGGCCGCGGAGTCGTTGTCGCCGCGGCGGCGACGACGGCGACCGCCCTCGCGGCCACCCTCACGACCACCGTCGCGACCGCCCTCGCGGCCACCCTCACGACCGCCCTCACGGCGACCGCCACGACCACCCTCGTCATCGCCCTTCGAGTCGGCGGCCAGGGCGGCCTCCTGCTCGGGGGTGAGGACGGCGGCGAGGCTCAGCTTGCCGCGGGGGTCGATCTCCTTGAGCTCGACCTGGACCTTCTGGCCGATGGCGACGACGTCCTCGACGGCGTCGATCCGCTTGCCACCGACGAGCTTGCGCACCTCGGAGATGTGCAGCAGGCCGTCCTTGCCCGGCGTCAGCGAGATGAAGGCGCCGAAGGTCGTGGTCTTGACGACGGTGCCGAGGAAGCGCTCGCCGACCTCGGGCATCTGCGGGTTGGCGATCGCGTTGATCGCGTTGCGCGCGGCGTCGGCGGACGGGCCGTCGACCGCACCGATGAAGACGGTGCCGTCGTCCTCGATGCTGATGTCGGCGCCGGTGTCCTCCTGGATCTGCTTGATCATCTTGCCCTTCGGGCCGATGACCTCGCCGATCTTGTCGACGGGCACGTTGACCGTGATGATCCGCGGAGCGGTCGGAGCCATCTCGTCCGGGGCGTCGATGGCCTCGTTCATGACGTCGAGGATGTGCATCCGCGCGTCACGAGCCTGGGTCAGCGCGCCGGCCAGGACCGAGGCGGGGATGCCGTCGAGCTTGGTGTCGAGCTGGATCGCGGTGACGAACTCGCGGGTACCGGCGACCTTGAAGTCCATGTCGCCGAAGGCGTCCTCGGCGCCGAGGATGTCGGTCATCGCCGCGTAGCGGGTCTCACCGTCGACCTCGTCGGAGACCAGACCCATCGCGATGCCGGCGACGGCGGCGCGCAGCGGCACACCGGCGTTGAGCAGCGACATCGTCGAGGCGCACACGGAGCCCATCGAGGTCGAGCCGTTGGACCCGAGGGCCTCGGAGACCTGACGGATCGCGTACGGGAACTCCTCGCGGGAGGGCAGCACCGGCAGGAGCGCACGCTCGGCGAGCGCACCGTGGCCGATCTCGCGGCGCTTCGGGCTGCCCACGCGGCCGGTCTCACCGGTCGAGTAGGGCGGGAAGTTGTAGTTGTGCATGTAGCGCTTGCGCGTGACCGGGCTCAGCGAGTCGATCTGCTGCTCCATCTTGAGCATGTTGAGCGTGGTGACACCCATGATCTGGGTCTCGCCGCGCTCGAAGAGCGCCGAGCCGTGCACGCGCGGCAGGACCTCGACCTCGGCGCCCAGGGCGCGGATGTCGGCGAGGCCACGGCCGTCGATGCGGACCTTGTCGCGCAGGATGCGCTGGCGGACCTGCGCCTTCTGCACGGAGCGGAAGGCCGCGGACAGCTCCTTGTCACGGCCGAAGAACTCACCGGGAGCCTCCTCGGTCCCGGCGAGGGAGGCCTTCATGGCGTCCTTGATCTCGTCGAGGCGCGACTCGCGCTCCTGCTTGCCGGCGATGGTCAGCGCGGTGGCGAGGTCACCGGAGGTGGCGGCCTCGACGGCGGCGTAGGCGTCGTCCTCGTAGTCGAGGAAGATCGGGAACTCCTGGACCGGCTTGGCGGCCTTGGCAGCCAGGTCGGCCTGCGCGTCGCAGAGCGTCTTGATGAACTGCTTGGAGGCCTCGAGGCCCTCGGCGACGACCTCTTCGGTCGGGGCGGTCTTGCCCTGGGTCTTCACGAGGTCCCAGGTCGACTCGGTGGACTCGGCCTCGACCATCATGATCGCGACGTCACCGCCGTCGACAACGCGGCCGGCGACGACCATGTCGAAGGTCGAGCGCTCGATGTCGCTGAAATTCGGGAAGGCGACCCACTGGCCGTCGATGAGCGAGACGCGGACGGCACCGATCGGGCCCGAGAAGGGCAGACCGGAGATCTGGGTCGACGCCGACGCGGCGTTGATCGCGAGCACGTCGTACTGGTGGTCGGGGTGGACCGACAGCACCGAGATGACGACCTGGACCTCGTTGCGCAGACCCTTGCGGAAGGTCGGGCGCAGCGGGCGGTCGATGAGCCGGCAGGTGAGGATGGCGTCCGTGCTGGGACGGCCCTCACGGCGGAAGAAGCTGCCGGGGATGCGACCCGCGGCGTACATGCGCTCCTCGACGTCCACCGTCAGCGGGAAGAAGTCGAAGTGGTCCTTGGGGGTCTTGCCGGCCGTCGTGGTCGACAAGAGCATGGTCTCGCCGTCGAGGTAGGCGGCGACGGCGCCGCCGGCCTGCTTGGCGAGGCGGCCGGTCTCGAACCGGATGGTGCGGGTGCCGAACTGGCCGTTGTCGATCGTGGCCTCGGCGAACTGGATCTCAGGACCCTCCATCGGGTCCTCCTTTTCTCTCTACTACCGGGAGCATCGTCGTTGTGCCCCGGTCAGGTCTTCGGTCTGGACGATCTTCGGTTGTCACTCTTCAGTTGTGCCGGAGGGAGGATCCCCCCGGATACGCGAAGAAGCGGCCCCCAGGGACGGGAACCGCTCTTCACGAAGCTGTTATCGGCGAAGGCCGAGGCGCTTGATCAGCGCACGGTAGCGCTCGATGTCGGTGCTCTCCAGGTAGCGGAGGAGCCGACGGCGCTTGCCGACGAGGAGCAGCAGACCACGACGGCTGTGGTGGTCGTGCTTGTGCTCACGAGCGTGCTCGGTGAGGTCCTTGATGCGCTGGGTGAGGAGCGCGACCTGGACCTCCGGGGAGCCGGTGTCGCCCTCGACGGTGCCGTACTCGGCCATGATCTGCTTCTTGACTTCAGCGGTCAGCGGCATGCTGCGACACTGCTCCATTCTTGGTTCGTTGCGCGGCGCGCCCGGGCTGGTTCACCGGGGCTCTGTGGATCCGCGGCCGATTCTCACGGCAACCGTTGAAGGTTAGCAGCGGCCTCCCCTTCGTCCCTAATCAGAAGTTGATCATGTGGCCGGCGATGCCCTCGACGGCCTCCTTGACCGCCTCGGACAGCGTCGGGTGCGCGAAGACGTTGCGGGCGACCTCGTCGGCGGTGAGGTCCCACTTCTGCGCGAGGGTGAGGACCGGGAGCAGCTCGGTGACGTCGGGGCCGATCATGTGGGCGCCGATGATCTCGTTGTGCTCCGCGTCGGCGACGACCTTGACGAAGCCCACCGCGTCGCCCAGGCCCATGGCCTTGCCGTTGGCGGTGAAGGGGAAGGTCGCGGTCTTGACGTCGAAGCCCTTGTCCTTCGCCTGCTCCTCGGAGTAGCCGAAGGAGCCGATCTGCGGGTGGCAGTAGGTCGCGCGCGGGATGAAGTCGTAGTCGACCGGCATGGTCTCGGCACCGCTCATGTGCTCGGCGGCGACGACACCCTGGGCCTCGGCGACGTGGGCGAGCATCATCTTCGCGGTGCAGTCACCGATGGCGTAGACGTTGTCGACGTTGGTGCGGCAGTACTCGTCGATCGCGATGGCGCCGCGCTCGGTGAGCTCGACCCCGATCGACTCCAGGCCGTAGCCCTGGGTGCGCGGGGCGAAGCCGATGGCGGACAGGAGGCGGTCGGCCTCGAGGACCTGGGCGTCGCCCCCCTTCGCCGGGGTGACGGTGACCTTGACGCCGGAGCCGGTGTCCTCGACGGACTCGACCTTGGTGCTCGTCATGACCTTGACGCCGAGCTTCTTGTAGTGCTTGGCCAGCTCCTTGGACACGTCGGCGTCCTCGGTCGGGACCATCCGGTCGAGGAACTCGACGATGGTGACGTCGACGCCGAAGTTCTTGAGCACGTAGGCGAACTCGACGCCGATGGCGCCGGAGCCGGCGATGATGATCGAGCCGGGCAGGTTGTCGTCGAGGATCTGCTCCTCGTAGGTGACGACGTTCTTGCTCACCTCGACGCCCGGGAGCATGCGGGTGGTCGCGCCGGCGGCGATGATCAGCTTGTCGAAGGAGACCGTCCTGGTCTCGCCGTCGTTGAGCGCCACGTCGACGGTGTTGGCGGAGGTGATCGTGCCCCAGCCGTCGATCTCGGTGATCTTGTTCTTCTTCATGAGGAAGTGGACGCCCTTGACGATGCCAGCGCTCACCTGACGGGAGCGGGCGTGCGTCGGGCCGAAGGACATCGTGGCGTCGCCCTCGATGCCGAACTTCTTCTTGTCATGGGTCAGGGTGTGCGCCAGCTCGGCGTTCTTGATGAGCGCCTTGCTCGGGATGCAGCCCACGTTGAGGCAGACACCGCCCCAGTACTTCTTCTCGATCACCGCGACCTTCTGGCCGAGCTGCGCGGCGCGGATCGCCGCCACATAGCCACCGGGTCCAGCACCGAGCACAACGACGTCGAAATCAGCCATGTCCGACAGCCTAGCCACTGGTCGGTTAGGTTCTGACACGTAGTCCAGATCACACCGTGGTGAGCCGAGGAGTCACATGAGCAAGCACGTCGAGACGGAACCCCTCGTCGAGGAGCGCGACGGCGTCGAGCGGGTCCGCACCGACCCCGACCGCCCTCCGGTCGCCGTGCGGGCACCGCACCTGGTGACGGGAAGGGAGAAGCTCGTCTTCGCCCTCATCGCCCTGCTCGGGGCGGTCGGCTGGTCGATGATCGCCGTCGTGCGCGGCGAGCACGTCAACGCCGTGTGGTTCGTCTTCGCGGCAGTGTGCACCTACATCATCGGCTTCCGCTTCTACGCCCGGCTCATCGAGTACAAGGTGCTCAAGCCGCGTGACGAGCGCGCCACTCCCGCAGAGGAGTTCGAAAACGGCACGGACTTCATGCCGACCGACCGGCGGGTGCTCTTCGGCCACCACTTCGCGGCCATCGCCGGCGCCGGACCGCTCGTCGGGCCCGTGCTCGCCGCCCAGATGGGCTACCTGCCGGGCACGCTGTGGATCGTCATCGGCGTCGTCTTCGCCGGCGCGGTCCAGGACTACATGGTCCTGCACCTGTCGATCCGTCGCGGCGGGCGCAGCCTGGGCCAGATGGCCCGTGACGAGCTCGGCCGGGTCGGTGGCATCGCCGCCATCCTCGGCGTCCTGACGATCATGCTCATCCTCATCGCGGTCCTCGGCATCGTCGTCATCGGCGCCCTGGCCCACTCCCCCTGGGGTGTCTTCTCCATCGCGATGACGATCCCGATCGCCCTCTTCATGGGCCTCTACCTGCGCTACCTGCGGCCCGGCGCCGTCGGCGAGGTCTCGCTCATCGGTGTCGGGCTGCTCGTCGTCGCGATCGTCGCGGGCGGCTGGGTCGCCGACCACCCCACGCTGTCGGAGACCTTCACCCTCGAGCCGATCACCCTGGCCTGGGCGCTCATCGGGTACGGCTTCGCCGCCTCGGTCCTGCCCGTGTGGCTGCTCCTCGCTCCCCGCGACTACCTGTCGACCTACATGAAGGTCGGCACGATCGCCCTCCTCGCGGTCGGCATCCTCGTGGCCCGCCCGGAGGTGAAGATGCCGGCCGTCACCGAGTTCGCCTCGACGGGCACCGGTCCCGCCTTCGCCGGGTCGCTCTTCCCCTTCCTCTTCATCACCATCGCGTGCGGTGCCCTCTCCGGCTTCCACGCGCTGATCTCCTCGGGCACGACCCCGAAGCTCATCGAGAAGGAGAGCCAGGCCCGCTTCATCGGCTACGGCTCGATGCTCACCGAGTCCTTCGTCGCGGTCATGGCGATGGTCGCCGCGGTGAGCATCGACCAGCACATCTACTTCGCGATGAACGCCCCGGTCGCCCTCACCGGCGGCGAGCCGGGCAGCGCGGCGGACTACGTCAACGGCCTGCCGCTGCTCACGCCCTCGGGCACCCCTGTCCCGCCGGTCGACGCGGCCACGCTCCAGCAGGCCGCGGACAGCGTGGGCGAGGAGACGATCATCTCCCGCACCGGAGGCGCACCGACGCTCGCCTTCGGCATGAGCGAGGTGATGAGCGTCTTCGGCGGCGAGTCCCTCAAGTCCTTCTGGTACCACTTCGCCGTCATGTTCGAGGCCCTCTTCATCCTGACGACGGTCGACGCCGGCACCCGCGTCGCCCGCTTCATGTTCTCCGACGCCCTGGGCAACGTCCCCGGCCTGGGCCGCTTCAAGGACCCGTCGTGGCGACCCGGCGCGTGGCTGTGCAGCCTCATCGTCGTCGCCGGCTGGGGGTCGATCCTCGTCATGGGCATCCTCGACCCGCTCGGGGGCATCTACACCCTCTTCCCGCTCTTCGGCATCGCCAACCAGCTGCTGGCGGCGATCGCGCTGGCGGTGGTCACGACGGTCATCGTCAAGCAGGGCAACCTGCGGTGGGCGTGGATCCCCGGCGTCGCCCTCGTCTGGGACCTGCTCATCACCCTGTGGGCCTCGGCGCTGAAGATCTTCAGCAGCAACCCCAAGATCGGCTACTTCGCCCAGCGTGACGCCTTCGTCGAGGCGCGCGACCGCGGCGAGCTGCTCACCGGCGCGAAGTCGGCGGCCGACATGGACAAGATCATCTTCAACTCCGGCGTCCAGGGCACCCTGTCGATCATCTTCGCGGTGCTCGTCATCATCGTCGTCGCTGCCGCGGTGGCCGTCATGGTCCGGGCCGCGCGGGCGGGCGGCCTGCCGACGAGCGAGACGAAGGGGGTCCCCTCCAGGATCTTCGCCCCGTCGGGACCGATGGCCACCGAGCACGAGAAGGCGGTGCTGCAGGAGTGGCGCGAGGCGGGCCTCGACCCGTCACCCGCCGCACGAGGTGGTCACGGGTGACCGCGGCGACGGGCTCTCCCTTCGACGTCGTGCGGCGGATGGGCCGCTTCGTGTCCGGGGTGACCGGGGCCGACCGCTACGAGCGGTACGTCGAGCACCTCGGGCGGGTCCACCCTGACCGGCCGGTGCCGTCGCGCGCGGACTTCTGGCGGGAGCACTACGCCCGGCAGGAGCGCAACCCGGGCACGCGCTGCTGCTGAGTCAGTCGTCGACGCCCGCGAGGTCCTCGTGGATCGCGCGGGCGATCGGCGCGGCCGTGCCGCCGCCCGTGCCGCCCTGGGAGACGACGACCGCGACGACGTAGCGCGGCCGGGTCGTCGGGGCGTACGAGACGAACCACGCCGTGTCCTCCTTGCCGTAGACCTCGGCCGTCCCGGTCTTGCCGGCGACCGGCCACTGCCGCAGCGGGAAGCCGGCGAAGGCCGACCGGGCGGTGCCGCCGGGCCGGTCCACGACGTCGCCGAGCGCCGAGCGCAGCAGGCTGCCGGACTCCCCGGGCAGGTCGACCTCACGCGTCGCCGGCGCGTCGAGCCGGGTGCGCCGGCCGTCGGGGGCGATGGTCGACCGACCGAGGTGGGGGCTCGGCTCGGTGCCACCGGTGGCGATCGTGCCGTAGACCTGGGCCATCTGCAGGAGCGTGGCGGTGACGTCGCCCTGCCCGATCGACAGGTTGACCTCGTCGCCGGGGCGGAACTGGTAGCCGCTGCGGCAGTTGTCCCGCTCGAGGGCGGTCAGGTAGGCCCGCTGGGTGCGGTCCTCGACCTCGGGGTGGCCGCGCTTCGCAGCGCGGCAGGAGGAGTCCTTCGTCGTGCGCCACCACTCGCGCTTCCACTTCCGGTCGGGGATGCGGCCGCTGGACTCCGCCGGCAGGTCGATGCCCGTCGGGGCGCCGAGCCCGAGGTCGCGGGCGGTGCTGATCAGGGGGTCGCCGGCGTCGTCGCCCGAGAGACCGCCCTGGTCGCGCCAGACCCGGTCGGCGACCCGGTAGAAGACCGTGTCGCACGAGACCTTGATCGCCTCGCGCCAGCTGATCATGCCGTAGGCCCGTGACTCGAAGTTGTTGAAGGTCCGCCCCCCGGTGCGGTACGACGACGAGCAGTTGACCTCGTCGTCGAGGTCGGTGCCGGCGGCGACCGCGCCGGGCAGCGTCACCGCCTTGAAGGTCGAGGCCGGCGGCTGCGCCACCCCGGTGACCCGGTCGATGAGCGGGCTGCCCTCCCCCGACGTCAGCCGGTCGTACTGGGTCTGGGTCACCCCCTGGGACCAGACCGAGGGGTCGTAGGTGGGCACGCTCGCCGAGGCGACGACCCCGCCGTCACGTAGGTCGAGGACGACCGCGGCCGCGGTGTCGGCGCGGTGGCCCCGGTCGCGGGCATCGGCCACCCCGTCGGCGAGGGCCCGCTCGGTCGTGCGCTGCACGTCGAGGTCGAGGGTCGTCACGAGGTCGGAGCCCGCGACCGGCTCCTCCCGGTCGGTCTCCTCGACCGGCACGCCACGGGCGTCGACGCGCACGTCGCTGTGGCCCGGGGTGCCTCGGAGCATCTCGTCGTACTGCAGCTCCAGGCCGGCGGCGCCGACGAGACCACCGTCGTCCCCCTCCGACCGGGTGAGGTAGCCGGTCGTCTGCGGAGCGCCACCGCCGGCCGCGCGGGGGTAGGCCCGCACCGGCTGGTTGGTCACGGTGACGCCCGGGTAGAGCTCTGGTCGCTCGGTGAGCGTCGCCGCGGCCTGCGGGTCGACGTCGACGGCGAGCGGCACGGGCACGAGGGCGGAGCCGGCCCAGCAGTCCGGCGGGTCGGCGGCTCCGGGCGCACCGCACAGGGCCGTGCGGCCCCACATGCGGTCGAAGGGGAGGTCCAGCGCCTGCGCGAGGCGGCGCACCGTGGCTCGGCCACCGTCGTCGGCGTCGGCCAGAGCGCGTCGGTCGATCGTCACGTCGGTGCGCACCGCATTGTCGACGAGCGGCCGACCCTCGCGGTCGAGGATGCGGCCGCGCAGGGCCGGCAGGGTGACGCGGGAGGTGCCGGGACCGCTCGCGCCGTCGGCGCCTGCCGGGTGGTCGGTCAGCTGCAGCTGACCGAGGCGACCGATGAGGACACCGGCGAGCAGGGTGAGCACGGCGAGGGAGGCGAGCATCCGCGCCTGCATCCGCGGGGCGCGAGGCTTCATGCCCACCGCCGCTGCACGAGGGTGGCCTCGACGCGCTCGACGAGGGTCACGAGGACCAGGCCGATCGTCGCGGTGGCGATGACCTGCCAGGCGAGGGCGCCCCAGGCGACCGGGCGCGCGCTGCCGAGGTCGACGAGCACCGGCGCGGCACGGGTGACGAGGCAGGCGCCGACGACGACCGGCAGGGACCACCACCAGGGGTGCCCGGCACGACGGTGCGCCGAGCCGGCGAGCCACCCGGCCGCCGCGTACCCGAGGGCGGACAGACCGAGGGGGACCCCGACGGGTGGCGCGAGGTCCACGAGCCACCCGCCGACGAGGCCGGTGAGCGCACCGGCTCCCGAGCCCGCGGCGAGGGCGACGCCGACGACGACGAGGACGACGAGGTCGGGTGGGGCGACGACGCCGCGCGCGCCCAGGGTGAGCACGGCGACGAGCGCCAGGGCCAGCAGGACCAGACGCACCGGCCACCGCAGACCGGTCACGACGAGCCGCCTGCGGCTCGCCCGGGTCCGGTGACGACGGCGACGACGTCGACGGTCGCCAGGTCAGCGGCGGGCTCGACGACGGCCGTATCGGTCAGCTGGCCGGGGGCCCGCTCCACCCGGGTCACCGTGCCGACCGGGACACCCGGCGGGTAGGGCCGCTGGCCGGGGCTGCCGAGGGTGACGACCTCGTCGCCCTCGCGGGCCCGGTCCCGGGTCAGCTGGGTGATGACGAGCTCGTCCGCGGCATGGGTCGTCGTGGGGTGCGACCCCGACAGTGTGCCGATGACCCCCTTCGCGCCCGTACGGACGCCGACGGAGGAGTCGGCACCGATGACCTCGACGTCGCTCGTCCACTCCCCCACGGACACGACGCGACCGACGAGACCATCCGGGGCGATGACCGCGCTGTCGGCGCGCACACCGTCGCGCCGGCCGACGTCGACGGTGACCCGCTCGGGGCCGGAGGCGCCCGCGCGGTCGAGGGCGACGACTCGGGCCGTGACGGACTCGAGGTCGGGGTCGAGGCGCTCGAGCTCGTCGCCCACGCCCTCGCGGTCCTCAAGGCGGCGCACCTGCTCGTCGAGGCGCAGGTTGTCCTGCTCGAGCCGGTCGGTCTCGTCCGGCCCCGGCGCGACGAGGCGCTCGACCGGCCCGAGCACCTGGTCTCCGACGCCGCGCAGCGGCCCGAGGGGCGCCCCCGCGAGGTCGGCGAGGAGCACCAGGGCCGTGAGCACCAGCAGCACCGGCAGGACTCGGCGACGCATCAGAAGCGATGACCGTCGACGAGCACGGGCTGCAGGGCGGCGAAGTCGTCGACGCACCGGCCCGCGCCGCGCACGACGGCCCGCAGAGGTGTCTCGGCCACGGTCACCGGCACACCGAGCTCGTGGCGCAGGCGGGCGTCGATGCCGCGCAGCAGGGCGCCGCCCCCGGTGAGGGTGATGCCGCGCTGGAGGACGTCACCGGCCAGCTCCGGCGGGCAGCGGTCGAGCACGTCACGCACGAGGGCGACGATCTGCCCGACCGGTGCGGCGATGGCCCGGCGGATCTCCGCGGAGCCGACGTCGACGGTCTTGGGCAGACCCGTCACGAGGTCGCGACCACGCACCCGGGTGGTCACCTCGCGGGCGAGGGGGAAGGCGGAGCCGACCTCGACCTTGATGAGTTCGGCGCTGCGCTCCCCGAGGAGCAGCGAGAGGTGACGGCGGACGTGGTCGACGATCGCGTCGTCGAGGGCGTCACCGGCGACGCGGGTGCTGCGCGAGGCGACGATGCCGCCGAGGGCGATGACCGCGACGTCGGTCGAGCCACCGCCGATGTCGACGACCATCGAGGCCTCGGTGTCGGTCACCGGCAGGCCGGCGCCGATGGCGGCGACCATCGGCTCCTCGACGAGGTAGACGCGTCGGGCGCCGACCCGCAGCGCGGCCTCCTCGACCGCGCGCCGCTCCACCCCGGTGACATCGCTCGGGATGCACACGACCATGCGGGGTCGGAAGACGCTGGAGACCCCGACGCGGTCGGTGAACCAGCGCAGCATCGCCTCCGCGGCGTCCGGCTCGCTGATGACGCCGGCCCGCAGCGGTCGCACGGCACGCAGGGCGCCCGGGGTGCGCCCGAGCATCTCCTTGGCCCGGCCACCGGCTGCGGCGAGACCGCCGGTCTCGACGCTCAGCGCCACGACGCTCGGCTCGTCGAGCACGACGCCGCGACCCTGCTGGTGGATGAGGGTGTTGGCCGTCCCGAGGTCGATCGCCAGGTCGCGGGCCAGCGTCGGGAGAGCTCGGCGTCCTCGTCGGGCTCCCGTCACGTCAGAGGCTCGGGAACCAGATGCCGATCTCGCGGTCGGCGGACTCCGGGGAGTCGGAGCCGTGGACGATGTTTTCGTCCACCGTGCCCGCCCACTTGCGGCCGAGGTCGCCGCGGATCGTGCCGGGGGCGGCCTCGGTCGGCTTCGTCGCGCCGGCGAGGGAGCGGAAGCCCTTGATGCACTCCTGGCCCTCGATGACGACCGCGGCGACCGGGCCGGAGGACATGAAGTCGAGCAGCGGCTCGTAGAACGGCTTGCCCTCGTGCTCGGCGTAGTGCGCGGCCAGCTGCTCGCGGGTCGGGGTGACCACGGCGAGGGCGGCGAGGGTGTACCCCTTCGCCTCGATGCGGCGGATCACCTCACCGGTGAGGCCACGGCGGAAGCCGTCGGGCTTGACGAGGATCAGGGAACGTTCGGTCTGCGCAGTCTCGGTCACGGGGCCCAGCGTAGTCACGCCGAGATCGTGCCCGTACCCAGCAGGGCGAAGAGGCCGAGCGCCAAGAGGATCCGGTAGATCATGAAGGGCGTGAAGGTGTGCGTCTCGATGAACTTCATGAACCACGCGATGACGGCGTAGCCGACCGCGAAGGCGATGACCGTGGCGATGATGATCGGCCCCCAGCCGGTCTCGCCGGTGCCCTCGCCGCCGGCGATCTTGACGACCTGCAGGCCGCCGGAGGCGATGACCGCCGGGATGGCGAGGAGGAAGCTGTAGCGGGCAGCCGCCTTGCGGGTGTACCCCATGAAGAGACCACCGGCGATGGTGCCACCGCTGCGGGAGACGCCGGGGATGAGCGCGAGCGCCTGGAAGAGCCCGTAGCCGATGCCGTGCCGCCACGTCAGGTCGGTCAGCTCGCGTCGCTGGGTGCCGACCCGCTCGGCGGCCATGATGACGAGCGCGAAGACGAGGAGCATCGTCGCCGTGATCCACAGGCTGCGCAGGGTCGTCTCGATCTGGTCCTGGAAGAGCACGCCGAGCAGGCCGATGGGGATCGTGCCGATGATGACCAGCCACCCCATGCGCGCGTCGGGGTCGTCCGTGGCGACCTTGCCCGCGAGCGAGAGGCACCACTTGCGGATGATCGTCGTGATGTCGCGCCAGAAGTAGATGACGACGGCCGCCTCGGTGCCGAGCTGGGTGATCGCGGTGAAGGCCGCGCCCGGGTCCTCCTGACCCATCAGCTGGCCGACGATCGAGACGTGCGCGCTCGAGCTCACGGGGAGGAACTCGGTCAGGCCCTGGACGAGGCCCAGGACGATCGCGGTGAAGTAGTCCACGTGGTCAGCTCTCCTGCTCGGTCACGGCCCGCTCGGCCTGCTCGTGGTCGACGCGGCGGCCGATGCGGACGCAGGAGAAGTACAGCAGCGCAAAGATCACCCCGACGGCGAACATCATCGTCACGAAGACTCCGGAGAGGATGGACAGCAGCTGGACGATCCATCCGAGCGCCGGCCCGAAGGGCCGCCGCATGAGTGCCGCGGAGACGAGCGCGAGGACGGCCAGGCCGCACAGCAGGGCGAAGGGGGTCAGGCCGGCCACGACGGGCGCCTGCTCCTGGTCGAGGCCGCGGCTGGTCAGGGCACCGAAGAAGATGACGAGCGCCTGACCGCCGACGACGGTGGCGAGCATCCGCCACATGAACTTGCCCTGCGGGCGCGGCTGCTGGTCTGACGTCACGGTCGACAAGGGTAGGTCAGTCCTCGTCCTCGACCTCGACGGGCACCTCGACCGGCGGCGCGACGGGCCGCTCGACGTCGGTGACGCCGAGGAGCAGACGCACCTCGCCCACGGTGACGATGGATCCGGTGGCGACCACACCGCCGGCGACTCCCCCTTCGTCCGCCAGCTGGGCCGCGTGGTCGAGGGCATCGGGCAGGGCGTCGACGACGGTGACGCGGTGGTCGCCGAAGACCTCCGCGGCGATCTCGCCGAGCCGCTCCGGCCGCATGGCCCGCGGGGAGGTCGAGCGGGTGACGACGATCTCGTCGAGGGCCGGCTCGAGCGCCTCGAGGATCCCGACGACGTCCTTGTCCTTGAAGATCGAGACGACACCGACGAGGTGGGTGAAGGTGAAGGAGTCCTTGAGCGTCTCGGCGAGGACCGCGGCCCCGTGCGGGTTGTGCGCGGCGTCGACGACGACGGTCGGGCTGCGACGCACGATCTCGAGCCGCCCCGGCGAGGTGGCGGCGGCGAGGCCCGCGGCGAGGACCTCCTCGCCGAGGGGCTGCTCCCCTCCCCCGAGGAAGGCCTCGACGGCCGCGACCGCGAGCGCGGCATTGCTCGCCTGGTGGGCTCCGTGGAGGTTGAGCAGCAGGTCGGGGTGGTCGCCGGCCAGCCCGCGCAGCGAGATCATCTGGCCGCCGACGGCGACGTCGCGCTCGAGGACACCGAAGTCCTCGCCCTCGACGACGAGACGGGCGCCGACCTTGTCGGCGCGGGCACGCAGGATCTCGAGGACCTCGGGCACCTGCGGCGCGCTGACGGCGATGGCGTCGGGGTGGATGATCCCGGACTTCTCGGTCGCGATCTCCTCGATGGTGTCGCCGAGGAAGTGCTGGTGGTCGATGCCGACGGGCGTGATGACGGCGACGTCGGCCTCGACGACGTTGGTCGCGTCCCAGGACCCGCCCATGCCGACCTCGACGATCGCGACGTCGACCGGCGCGTCGGCGAAGGCCGTGTAGGCCAGCGCGACGAGCACCTCGAAGTAGGTCATCCGCGGTCCGCCCTCGGAGACCGAGCGGGTGTCCACCGCGTCGACGAAGGGGGCGATGTCGGCCCACGCGTCGAGGAAGGCCCGGCGGGTGATGAGCTCGCCGCCGATGGTGATCCGCTCGCGGATGTCCTGCAGGTGCGGCGAGGTGAAGCGCCCGGTCTTCAGGCCCGACTCTCGCAGCACCGACTCGACGATCCGGGCGGTCGAGGTCTTGCCGTTGGTGCCGGTGACGTGGATGACGGGGAAGGTGCGCTGCGGCTCGCCGAGCAGGTCGAGCACGGCGCGGATGCGGTCCAGGCTCGGCTCGAGGTCGTGCTCGGGAGCGCGCTCGAGGATGCCCTCCTCGACGCGGCGCATGCGCTCACGCAGCTCGAGGTCGGCGATGGCCTGCCGCTGGGCGGCATCGGAGGCGGGGCTCATGGCCCCGATTGTCGCACCCGTCAGCCGGCCCTCCGTGCCCGCAGCACGACGTCGTGCACGTGATGGGTCGACACGGCGCCGGCGGGTCGCTCGCGCCGGTCGTGCACGTCGACGGTCCATCCCGCGCGGGCGGCGAGGGCCGCGGCGATGGCGTCGGTGTCGACGTAGGCCTCGTGGTCGAAGGCGCGGGTCTGCTCCGGGTCGGCGGCCGCACCGGCCATGTCGTGCGAGTCGTGGGCGATGACGAGCAGGGTGCCGCCCGGGGCGACGGCATCGAGGAGGTTGGCGACCCCGCGGCCGTCGGGGGTGCGCGGGATCGACGCGTAGGCGGCGGTGACGAGGTCGTACTGCTGCCCTCCGAAGGGGGTCGCAGCATTGGCGTCGGCCTGCACGAGGGCGATGTCGAGCCCGCGCCGGGCGGCGCCGGCGCGCCCCCGGTCCAGCGCGAGGGCCGAGATGTCGTTGGCCGTGACCTGCCAGCCCTGCTCGGCGAGCCAGATGGCGTCGCCCCCTTCGCCGGCGCCGACGTCGAGGGCGGTGCCGGGGGTCGTGCCGGTGACCTCGGCGACGAGCGAGCCGTTGGGGTTGCCGCTCCACTGCAGGTCGCCGGAGTAGCGGCCGTCCCAGTCGGCGGCGTGCGCGCTGGGTCGGGCGGCCGCCTCGAGGTCCTCACGGGCGAGGTCGAAGGCGACGAGGCTGCCGACCCGGCTGCCCGCCGCGGCGGTCGGCAGCACCTGGAGCATGGGGTCGGTGAGGGTGCCGGCGGCGTACAGCCCGGGCACGGCGGTCGCCCCGGTCATCGGGTCGGCCTCGACGTGGGTGGCCACACCGCTCGGGTGCTCGACGGCCTGCAGACCCACCCCGGCGAAGGGGGCAACCCGCGCGTGCAGGCGGGTCCCGACGAGGATCGCATCGGCTTCGACGAGGGTGCCGTCGGCGAGCCGGATGCCGGCGAGGGCACCGGCCGCGTCGCTCTCGACGGCCGTGGCCGCCTGGACGACGACGCGCACGCCGGCATCGCGCAGCTGCTGCAGCTAGGGATCGTCGGCGGGGACGCCGTCGTGGACGACGACGGTGAGGTCCGCGGTCAGGGTGCGCAGGAGCGGGAGGGGGTGCAGGCCCATCGGGGAGGTGACGAGGGAGGAGATGCGCTGGTCGCGTGCCTCGTAGCCGTGGCAGAAGGGGCAGTGGATGACGGCCCCGCCCCAGTGGTCGGCCAGGCCGGGGACGTCGGGCAGCTCGTCGACCTGACCGGTGGCTGCGACGACCCGGCGGGCCCGGACGACGTGACCACCCGTCAGGGCGGCGCGCAGACCGGTCTCGTCGCGGGTGACGTCGGTGACGCAGCCGCGGAGCACCTCGACGCCGTACGAGCGGACCTCCTCGCGGGCGATGCGCAGGAAGTCGGCAGGGGGACGCCCTTCGTGCCCGAGATAGCTGTGCATGTGGGCTGCGGGGGCATTGCGGGGCTCGCCGGAGTCGATGACGACGACCGACCGGCGCTGGCGGGCGAGCTGGAGCGCCGCGGCGAGGCCCGCGGCGGATCCGCCGACGACGGCGACGTCGACGGTGCGCTCGATCGTGGCGTGGGCGCCGTGGCGGTGGGCACTGTCGGCGTGCTGCTCGGCGGCGTGGTCCTGGGGGGTGTGGTGCTCGGGTGCGCTCATGATGTCCACGGTAGACCGGACTTGCGGATATCGCCTACACTCTTGCAGTATTCGCAAGACACCCTCCCCTTCGCATTTCCCTAGGGAGATCACCGGAAGGGTGGACATCTCCCTAGGGAAATACGGAGGCAGTGCGTATTTCCCTAGGGAAATACGCAGGTGGGTGTGCGGGAGGCGGAGCAGGGGAAGCAGAGCAGCAGACCGAGCAGAGCAGGGGACGAGGAGAGAGATGAGCGAGATCGAGCAGATGGTGCGGACCAGGCTGCGCGGACTGCGGACGGCGCAGGGCCTCTCCCTCGACGACCTCGCCGAGCGTTCGCACCTCAGCCCCTCGACGATCAGCCGCATCGAGACCGGCCGCCGAGCGATCAGCCTCGACGTGCTGCTGCCCCTGGCCCGCGCATTGCGCACCGACGTCGAGACCCTCCTCGCCGAGGACGTCGACGAGGACGTCGTCATCCGCCCGACCCCGAGCAGCGAAGGGGGCCGCACGACCTGGCTGCTCAGCAAGGCAACCGGGGCGACCACCGCGATGAAGGTCCGCCTCGAGCCGGGCACCCCTCCGGAGCAGCGGGTGCACCCGGGGCACGACTGGGTCTTCGTCCTCGAGGGCCGCATCCAGCTGCTCCTCGGCGAGCGCGAGATCGTCGTCGAGGCCGGCGAGGCGGCCGAGTTCGAGACGATGACACCGCACGCCTTCGCCGCGCTCGACTCGCCGGCCGAGGTCATCATGATCTTCGACCGGGACGGGCACCGCGCCCACCGGCACGACGGGGCGTAGTCGGCGAACCCGCGCGCGAGGCACCCAAGAGTTAGGTTAGGGTCTCCTAATGTTCGCCGGTCGAGGTGGCCGGCACTTCCCCTTCGCAAGGATCACGAGCATGCCCCTGAACCGCCTGCGCACCACCAGTGTCGCGCTCCTGCTGACCTCCACCGTGGCCCTGACGGCCTGCGGCTCCGACGCCTCCGACAGCGACGCGACGTCGGGATCCGGCGACGGCGCCTTCCCCGTCTCCATCAAGAGTTCCCTCGGCACCGCCGAGATCCCCGAGAAGCCGAAGAAGGTCGTCACCCTCGGCCAGGGCTCCACCGAGACCTCCATCGCCCTCGGGACCATCCCCGTCGGCATGGAGGAGTACGCCTGGGCGGCCGACGACTCCGGCTACACACCGTGGGTCAGCGAGGCCGTCAAGGACGAAGGGGGCAAGCTCCCCGAGTTCGTCGGCGCCGGCGAGGAGCTCGACATGGAAAAGATCCTCGAGCTCGAGCCCGACGTCATCCTCGCCCCGTGGTCGGGCATCACCCAGGAGCAGTACGACTCGCTGAGCGAGATCGCCCCGACCGTCGCCTACCCCGACCAGGCGTGGAGCATCGACTGGGACGAGCAGATCGAGATCATCGGCAAGGCCCTGGGCCAGGAGGACGACGCGGCCGAGCTCGTCGAGGACCTCGACACGCAGCTGGCCGACGAGGCCAAGAAGCACCCCGACTGGAAGAACTACACCTTCAGCTACGTCTACACGACGCCGGACACGCTCGGCGTCTTCAAGCCGACCGAGCAGCGTGCCGACATGGTCCGCAAGCTCGGCCTCAAGAGCGACCCGGCGATCGACAAGATGGAGGAGACCGAGGGCACCGACTCCGCGGTCATCGGGTACGAAAACGCCGACCAGCTGAACGACAGCGACCTGATCTTCACCTTCTACAGCGACCCGAAGGCCAAGAAGCAGGCGATGTCCAACAAGCTCTACGCCTCGATCCCGGCGATCAAGTCCGGCGCGGTCGTCTCGAGCACGGACAACTCCTTCGTCACCGCGTCGTCGATGATCAACCCGCTCACGGTGCCCTACGCCCTCAAGACGTACCCGGACATGATCGACGAGGCCATCGCCAAGGCCGAGAAGAAGTAGCCTCCGCCGCGTGACCTCGAGCACGACCGCGCGACGCACCCCACGGACCACCCTGGTCCTCCTGGGGTGCGTCGTCGTGCTCGCCCTCGTCTGCTTCCTCTCCCTGACCGTGGGCTCCAAGCCGACCACCCTCCCCCAGGTCGTCGACGCCCTCACGGGGCGCCCCGACGCCCACCTGGCCAACGTCCTCGACGCGAGGATCGAGCGCACGATCCTCGCGGTCGTCATCGGCGCGGCCCTCGCCGTCTCCGGCGCCCTCATGCAGGGCGTGACCGTCAACCCGCTCGCCGACCCCGGCCTGCTCGGCATCAACGCAGGTGCGGCCGCGGCGATGGTGACGGCGAGCGTCTGGCTCGGCGTCTCGACCGGGTCGGTCGCGGCCGCCTGGGTGGCCCTGCTCGGCGGCGGCATCGCCGCCCTCGTCGTCCACACGATCGGCACCGCCGGCGACAGCGGCGCGAGCATGGTGCGCCTCGTCCTCGCCGGCGCGGTCGTCGCGGCCGTGCTCAACGCCTACGTCCAGGCCGTGGCGCTCTCCCTGCCGCGACACTTCGACAACTACCGCTTCTGGGTCGTCGGCTCGCTCGGCGACGGCGGCCTCGACCAGCTGCGGGCGGTCACCCCCTTCGTCGTCGTCGGTCTGGCGCTGGCCCTGCTGTGCGCGAGCAGTCTCAACGCGCTGGCCCTCGGCTCGGAGACGGCCGCCGGGCTCGGGGTGAGCACGACGCTCGTGCGCACCGCGGCCCTCGGCGCGGCCACCCTGCTGTGCGCGGCGGCCACCGCGGCGGTCGGGCCGATCGCCTTCATCGGGCTGGCCGTCCCCCACATCGTCCGCGGGCTGCTCGGGCTCGACATGCGTCGCCAGCTCATCGGGTGCCTGCTCGTCGGGCCCGTCGTGCTGCTCGGCGCCGACGTCGTCGGCCGGGTGCTGCTGCGCCCGCAGGAGCTCATGGTCGGGGTCGTCACCGCCTTCGTCGGCGCGCCGATCCTGCTGCTCGCGGTGCGCCGCCTCGGTCGCAGGGCCCAGGCATGAGCGCGCTGGCACCGGCCCGCCGCCGGTCGACCCTCCTCGGGCTCGCGCTCGTCGCGCTCGTCGTCGCGACGGCCCTGGCCACGCTGACGATGGGGCGGCTCGGCATGGCGCTGACGGACCTCCCTTCGGGCATCATCGAGGTCGCCCGCGGCGAGGCGACGGGCAAGGCCCGCTTCGTCCTCGGCCACCTGCGCGGCCCACGACTGCTCGTCGCCCTCGGGGCGGGCGCCGCGCTCGGGGCCTCCGGTGCCCTCTTCCAGTCCGTGACCCGCAACCCGCTCGGCTCGCCCGACGTCATCGGCGTGAGCGCCGGCGCGGGGGCCGGCGCGGCCTTCGTCGGGCTGCTCATGCCGAGCGCGACGTCGATCGTGCTCGGCTCGGTCCTCGGCGCGGCACTGGCCGTCGGTCTCGTCGCGGTGAGCACCGGCACCGGCCTGTCCAACCCGATGCGGATGATCCTCGCCGGCATCGGCGTCTCCGCGATGGCCTACGCCTTCACGCAGTACGTCGTCTACGTCGTCGCGCGGGACAAGGCGACGGTCCTGTCGGCCTATCTCAACGGCAGCCTCAACGCCCGCGGCTGGGACCACGTCGCGACCATCTGGATCGTGCTCGCCGTGGCCGTCGTGCCGCTCGCGCTGCTGTCGATCCCGCTCGGCCTGACCGAGATGGGCGACGAGGTGGCCGCCTCCCTGGGCGTGCACTCCGGCGCCATCCGCCGCAGGGCGGTCGTCCTGTCCGTCCTGCTCGCCGGCGGGGCGGTCGCGGTCGCCGGCCCCATCGCCTTCGTCGCGCTCACCGCGCCGCACATCACCCGACTGCTCGCCCGCAGCGCCCGCCCGCTGCTCGGGCTCTCCGCGGTCACCGGCGCCCTCCTGCTGTCGGCCGCCGATCTCGCGACCCAGCAGGTCCCGATCTTCGACGGGCTGCCCGTCGGCATCCTCACCCTGGCGATCGGCGGCGTCTACCTCGGCGCCCTGCTCGTCGGCGAATGGAAGAAGGCCACATGACCCTCCTCGCTGCCCGCCAGCTCACCGTCGGCTACGGGGGTGAGCCGGTCATCCCTTCGCTCGACCTGACGATCGAGCGGGGCGACTTCGTCGTCGTCGTCGGCCCCAACGGCTGCGGCAAGTCGACCCTGCTCAAGACGCTGTGCCGGGTCAACCGGCCCTCTGACGGCCGGGTCGAGCTCGACGGCGAGGACCTGCACCGGATGCGGGGACGCGCTGCGGCACAACGGATCTCGCTGTTGTCGCAGAGCGCCAATGCCCCCGAGGGGATCACCGTCGCCGAGCTCGTGACGCGTGGCCGGCACCCCCACCACAGCCTGCTGCGGCAGTGGTCGCCGGACGACGACCGGGCGATCGCGGCGGCGTTGGAGCGCACCCACCTGACCGACCTCGCCGACACCCCCGTGGCGACCCTCTCGGGCGGTCAGCGGCAGCGGGCCTGGGTCGCGATGGTCCTCGCGCAGGACACCGAGGTGATCCTGCTCGACGAGCCGACGACCTTCCTCGACATCGCGCACCAGTACGAGCTGCTCGAGCTCTTCGCCGGGCTCAACCGCGAGGGCCGCACGATCGTCGCCGTGCTCCACGACCTCAACCAGGCGGCGCGCTTCGCCTCACGTCTGGTCGTCATGCACGAAGGGAGGATCCGCGGCGACGGTCCGCCCGCTCAGGTGCTCACGAGCGAGCTCGTGCGCGAGGTCTTCGGCCTGGGCGCAGAGGTCCTCGACGACCCTCAGTCGGGCACGCCGATGGTCGTGCCGCACGTGCGCGTCAGCTGACCGGGCAGGTCGGTAGACGGAACTTCTGCACTCGTCCCAGGTCCACCAGCACGAGATCGCCAGACCGCGCCGCAACGTGATGACGGTCGATGAAGATGTACTTGGCGCACGCCGGGGCCGCGAGCGTGTCGCGGCCTGACTCCAGGAGGACGTAGCGGCCGGTCGCATCGTGGCTCTGACTGAGCATCCGCACCCGATGGGTGCTCACCAGATCAGGACCTAGGTACTGATCCGCCACGACCACCGATCCATCAGGGACTTGCTCGGCCAGGGCACGAGCGCCTACTTGGCGATCGCTCAGCCGCCCGTCCCACGTCCACGGTTGCTGGGTCGTGAGCATCCGTGACGTCCCCCAGGCCGCTGACAGGGCCATCGCAACCATCACCACGAACCCTGCCGGTCGACGCAGGTCGACTCGACCCAGCGCGTGGACCAGCACGACGAGCGCGATCGGCGCCGTGATGACGTCGTAGTGCAGGTGCACCGACCAGTACAGCTCGTTGGACGACAGCGACCGCCACGCCAGCGACGGCAGGGCCATCAGGTGCAGCGGCGAGAGCCTCAGGCCGCACAGGAGGGCGTAGACGATCCAGGGGATGGCCCGAGCCGCCACCTCCTGCGCTGTCCATCCGCCACCCCCCCCTGACGCTCCACCGGTGAGGTACTTCAGGTACGGACTCTGGTGGCCCGGGTTGACGAGCACGATGACGAGGTTGCTCAGGACGAATCCACTGGAGCCGATGGCGGCCAGCCAGAGCGCGGTTCGCCGGTCACGGTGCAGGTGGAACCACGCGATGGCAGCGCCCACCACCATGAGGCCCAGATCCTCTTTGACCGTCAGGAGGAGCAAGGCCGACACGACGGCTGGCAACAGCGACCGCTGCCACACGGACCATGCGAGGACGGCCACCACCGGCGCGCCGAGCGCCGTCTCATGGACTTGGAAACCCGCGGCGGCGATGACAGGCAGACACAACGTCGCAACGGTCGCGACCACCGCGCTGAGCCCAGGCGACAGCCCGGCACGGCCAGCCGCCCAGACGACACAGCCCACCAAGGCGCCGAGGCAGAGGGCCTGGGCCAGGATCAGCGAGCGCGGATCTGGCCACAGAGCATGCGCGGCGGCGAAAACCAGCGTGACCGGGCTGAAGTGGTCGCCCAAGAGGTTGATGCCCTTGAGCTCCGAGTAGGGGTAGCCGCGAGCCGTCCACGAGTCAGCCGCCTGGAGGAAGATCCCGAGGTCGTAGTTGCCGTATTCCCCTCGCCCGTACCGCGCGACGCCGATCCAGCAGAGGAGCGTGGAGGAGACGAGAGCGGCGACGGCCACCAGACCTGGCCCCCGCTCATCGAGTCGCTCCCCCGTCATGGGGTCATCCTCGCTCGCCGCGACAAGGTGTTCGCGTTGCGACATGCTGACTTTCACGCACCAACTACTAGGGGAGGAACACCATGAAGCTGAAGCGACTCTCGACCGGCATCGCAGCAGTGCTCGGAGCAAGCGCGATCTCGGCGGCGCCGGCTCAAGGCGACGTGAAGATGACACCTGGCGCGGCAGCCTCCGCAACGGATGTGTCATCTGCAGCGGCGACCGAGTACATCTGGAAGAACCGGGTGAGTCTGAAGTACCTGTACGCGCAAACTGACCGCGATGTCGTGGCATTGGGGAAGTCGTCGGAGTCTCAGGTGACCTCATACGGCCGCTGGACTGCCACGGCCAACGGCAGCTATCGCCTTTACCGAAGCAAGGCCACTGGCCTCTGCTTGGACTCGAACAGCAGCGGCAACGTCTACCTGCGATCTTGCTCTACTGGGAACAACTTCCAGAACTGGCTCCTCGTGAAGGAGGGCACCGGCTTCTATCGCCTCAAGAACCGGGCGACGGGCCTCTGTTTGGACTCTTCCTACGCTGGAAGCGTGTACACAAACCCTTGCAGTTCCAGCAACGCGTACCAGCACTGGTCCTGACCGAAGGGATGAAGTCGAGAGGCGCCCAACCATCATGGGCGCCTCTCGACTCCCGCCCTGGTCATCGAGTCACGCGCGAGAGATATCTGGTGCGACAGTCGATGACTCGTGCGCCTCTCGACGGCTCAGTCCGGCTCAGCGGCCGGGTCGAGCATGACCAGCTGGACCACGGCGTCGGTGACTCCCCGCACCTCGTGCGGCACCCGCGCGTCGAGGTTGGCGACGACCCCGGGGCCGAGGCTCACCGACTGCTCCCCCGCCACGAGCTCCACCGTGCCGGAGAGGCACTGGACGAGGATCGGGAAGGCCGCGGTGTGCTCGGCGAGGACCTGCCCGGCCGCGAAGCGAAACATCACCACGCGGCAGCCGTGGCCGACGAGCGCCTTCTTGACGCCGGGGCGACCCCCTTCGCTCGTCGGCGCGAGGTCGAGGAGGCCGGAGACGGAGTGCAGAGTCGTGTCCATGACTTCGACCCTAGGCCTTGATAGGTGACAATATGGTCACCTATGGTGGATCACGTGAGCGATGACGACCTCGTCTTCAAGGCCCTGGCGGACCCGATCCGCCGGGTGCTGCTGGACGCACTCTTCGAGCGGGACGGGCGCAGCCAGTCCGAGCTCGAGGAGGTCGTGCGCGAGCACACGGAGATGACGAGGTTCGGGGTGGCCAAGCACCTGCGGCTGCTCGAGGAAGCGAACCTCGTCGTCACCCGCAAGCAGGGGCGGACCAAGCTGCACCACCTCAACGCCGTCCCCATCCGCGCGATCCACGACCGGTGGATCGGCAAGTACACGGCGGCGCGGACCTCCGCGCTGCTCGATCTCAAGCGAGTCCTGGAGGACGACGAGTCATGAGCGACACCGAGATCCAGATCCACCGCATCTTCATCAACGCCACGCCCGAGCGGGTGTGGGCGGCCATCACGTCCCCGGAGTTCAGCCGGCTCTACGGCTACGCCGGCGACGTCGACTACGACCTGCAGCCGGGTGGCCACTTCGAGCACCGGGCGGGCGAGGACATGAAGGCCGTCGGCATGCCCGACGTCGTCGTCACCGGCGAGGTCCTCGAGGCCGACCCGCCGCGCCGCCTCGTCCAGACCTGGGCACCGGTGTGGATCGAGGACGAGGAGCCGGGCACCTTCACCTGGGACATCGAGCCGAGCGCGCACGGCTCGGTCCGCCTGACCCTCACCCACGACCTCACGGGCCGCCCCACGACGGCGGAGCAGGTGGCCGGCAACCCCGACCCGACCAACGAAGGGGGCGGCGGCTGGCCCTGGGTGCTCTCCGGCATCAAGACCGTCCTCGAGACGGGCGAGGCGATGGAGCCGAGCGCCGCCGACGGCGCCGCCTGAGCCCAGTCAGAGCAGGGCGATGACGAGCGGGACGAGCACGCTCGTCAGCAGCGCGGTCAGGCCCATGGCGAGGCCGGCGAAGGCGCCCTCGGTGGCGTGGTCGTGCAGCGACCGGGAGGTCCCGACGCCGTGGGAGACCGCGCCCATGGCCAGACCACGCACCCGCCGGTCGTGGACGCGAAGGGAGTCCAGCAGCCACGGGCCGAAGACCGCCCCGAGCATGCCGGCGAGCATGGTGAAGGCGGCGACGAGCGCCGGCACTCCCCCGATGTGGTCGGCGATCGCGATGGCCACCGGGGTCGTCGCCGCCTTGGGCGCGATCGTGTGCTCGAGCACCTCGGAGCCGCCGAGGGCCCGCACGGTGAGCGCGGCCGACCCGATCGAGACGAGGGCACCCGCCGGCAGGGCGATCGCCAGGGGCAGGGCCATCTCGCGCAGGTGGTGCGCCTGCCGGTGCAGCGGCACCGCGAGCGCGACGGTCGCCGGGCCGAGCACGACGTGGATGAGCGTGCCGCCGGTCATGTAGGTGTCGTAGTCGATGCCGAGCACCGCCAGCAACGTGATGAGCAGCGCGGCGGCGACGAGCACCGGCTGGGCGAGCGGGTGACCCCCGGTGCGATCGCGCACCCACAGCCCCGCCCGGTAGGCGAGCAGGGTGACGAAGACCCACGTCAGGGGCGAGTCGCGCAGCCAGTCCAGGGCCTCAGTCATGCGAGCTCACCCGTACTCCCCGCCGCCGCTGCAGCCACGAGGCGAGACCGGCGACGGTCACCAGACCGAGCAGCCACGACAGGACGAGACCACCGGTGACCGGCAGCCACTGGCTCCCCAGCTCGGAGGCGTGGACCATGATCCCGACGGTCACCGGGATGAAGAAGAGCTGCAGGTGTCGCAGCAGCCCGTCGGAGAAACGCAACGTGCCCGAGACCTCCCCCGGCCGGCGCACGGACAGCACCACAAAGAGCAGCACCATCCCCACGACCGGCCCGGGGATCGACAGGCCGAGGCTCCGGACGAAGACCTCCCCGACGAGCTGGCAGCCGAGGACCCACAGGATCCCGTTGATCATCGGCGGCTCACAGGCGCGTGACCTTGACCCGGACCCTCTCGCTGCCGGAGAGCTCGGTCTCGACGACGCCGTCGCCGAGCGGCAGCGCCTCGAGGTTGGGAGCGGAGCCGAACTGACCGGCGAGGGTCTCGTCGACGATCAGGCCCTGGTGGGCGACGGTCGCCTGCCACACCTGCTGCGAGCCGGTGATCGTCAGGCTGATCCGGTCGGAGACCTCGAGCCCGGCCTGCTTGCGCGCCTCCTGGACGGCACGGATGACGTCGCGCGCCAGACCCTCGGCCGCCAGCTCGTCGGTGACCTCGGTGTCGAGCACGATGAAGCCGCCCACGCCGGCGGGGAGCATCGCGGTGGCGCGCTGGCTCCCTTCGTCATCGGCCGCGACGGTCTCGAGCGTGTACTCGCCCTCGACCAGCGCGATGCCGCCGGAGGTGACGGTGCCGTCGTCGGCGACGGACCAGTCGCCCGACTTGCTGCCCTTGATCGCGACCTGGACCTGCTTGCCCAGGCGCGGACCGGCGGCACGGGCGTTGACGGTGAGCTTTTGGCTCACGCCGAAGTCCGCCGCCGCCGGGTCGGTGATGTCGAGCAGGCTCACCTGGCGCACATTGACCTCGTCGGCGACGATCGCGCCGAAGTCCGCGAGCTTCGCCGCGTCGGGCACGACGACCGTCAGGTCACGCAGCGGCAGGCGGTTGCGCAGCTTGTTGGCCTTGCGCAGCGCGCTGGCCGAGCTGCACACCGCGCGGGCGGTGTCCATGGCGACGACGAGGTCGTGGTCGGCCGGCAGGTCCTGCGCCTGCGGCCAGTCGGCCAGGTGCACCGACCGCTCCCCCGTGAGCCCGCGCCAGACCTCTTCGGTCATCAGCGGCAGAAGGGGGGCGGCGACGCGGCAGAGCACCTCGAGTGCCGTGTAGAGCGTGTCGCAGGCGGCCTCTGCATCCGCACGGTCGTCACCGGTGGCCCAGAAGCGCTCCCGGCTGCGCCGGATGTACCAGTTCGTCAGCACGTCGGTGAAGCTGCGGGTGCTGTCGCAGGCGCCGGCGATGTCGTAGGCGTCCATGCGTGCGGTGGTGTCCTCGACGAACTCGCGCAGCTTGGCCAGCAGGTAGCGGTCGAGCGGGTCGGTGGAGTCCGTCGACCACTTCGCCTCGTAGCCCTCGCCGAGGGCGTTGGCGTAGAGGGCGAAGAAGGAGTAGCTGTTCCACAGCGGGATGAGCACCTGCCGCACGCCCTCGCGGATGCCCTGCTCGGTGACGACGAGGTTGCCGCCGCGCAGGATCGGGCTGCTCATGAGGAACCAGCGCATCGCATCGGCGCCGTCGCGGTCGAAGACCTCGGAGACGTCCGGGTAGTTCCGCAGCGACTTGGACATCTTCTGCCCGTCGCTGCCCAGGACGATGCCGTGGCTGATGACCGACTTGAAGGCCGGCTTGTCGAAGAGCGCGGTCGCGAGGATGTGCAGCGTGTAGAACCAGCCGCGCGTCTGCCCGATGTACTCGACGATGAAGTCGGCCGGGAAGTGCTGCTCGAACCACTCCGCGTTGTCGAAGGGGTAGTGCACCTGCGCGTAGCTCATCGAGCCCGAGTCGAACCACACGTCCAGCACGTCCTCGACGCGGCGCATGGTGCTCTGGCCCGTCGGGTCGTCGGGGTTGGGACGGGTCAGCTCGTCGACGAAGGGTCGGTGCAGGTCCGGCTGGCCGTCGACGCCGAGCGGCAGCCGCCCGAAGTCGCGCTCGATCTCCTCGAAGGAGCCGTAGACGTCGATCCGCGGGTAGGCAGCGTCGTCCGACTTCCACACCGGCACCGGGCTGCCCCAGAAGCGGTTGCGGGTGATCGACCAGTCACGCGCGTTGTCGAGCCACTTGCCGAACTGGCCGTGCTTGACGTGGTCGGGCGTCCAGGTGATCTGCTCGTTGTTGGCGAGCATCTTGTCCTTGATCGCCGTGACCTCGACGAACCACGATTCGACGCCCTTGTAGATCAGCGGCTGCCGGCAGCGCCAGCAGTGCGGGTAGGAGTGCTCGTAGGACTCGCGGCGCAGCAGGATCGTGCCGGGGCTGACGCTGTCCGTCGCCGCCCCTCCATCGGTCCCTGAGGAGGTCGCGAAGCCACCGTCTCGAAGGGCCTCGCCCAGCGACCTCGTGGCGGCCTTGAGCGCGTCGATGATCGGGCCGTTGGCATCGAAGACGAGCATGCCCTCGTAGTCGGTGACCGGCGCGGTGAAGCGACCGTCCTTGGCCACCGGCATGACGGCGGCGATGCCCTCGCGGTCGGTGACCTCCTTGTCGATCTCACCGAAGGCGCCGGCCGTGTGGACCAGGCCCGAGCCGTCGGTCGTCGTCACGGCGTCGTCGGCGGCGACGACGCGGAAGGCACCCTCGTGGCCGGCGTAGTAGGACATCGGCGGCGTGTAGGTGCGGCCGAGCAGCTGTGCACCGGTGTAGCGGCCGAGGACCGTCGGCTCGTCGCCGAGCTCGCGGGCGTAGTGGCCCAGTCGCGCCTCGGCGAGGACGTACTTCGCGGTGGCACCCTCGACACCGGGCACGGGCGCCTCGACGACGACGTAGTCGATCTCGGAGCCGACCATGACGGCCAGGTGGCTCGGCAGGGTCCACGGGGTCGTCGTCCACACGACCAGGTGGGCACCGTCGAGCACCGGGTCCGCACCGGTGGAGTCCATCCGCAGGCCGACGGTGACGGCCGGGTCCTGGCGCATCTGGTAGACGTCGTCGTCCATGCGCAGCTCGTGGTTGGACAGCGGCGTCTCGTCCTGCCAGCAGTACGGCAGCACGCGGAAGCCCTCGTAGACCAGCCCCTGGTCGTACATCGACTTGAAGGCCCACATGACCGACTCCATGAAGCCGGGGTTGAGCGTCTTGTAGTCGTTGTCGAAGTCGACCCAGCGCGCCTGGCGGGTCACGTAGTCGCGCCACTCGCCGGTGTACTTGAGCACCGATTCCCGGCAGGCCTCGTTGAACTTCTCGATGCCGAGCTCGCGGACCTCGTCGGTCGTCTTCAGCCCGAGCTGGCGCATCGCCTCGAGCTCGGCGGGCAGTCCGTGGGTGTCCCAGCCGAAGCGCCGCTCGACCCGCTTGCCGCGCATCGTCTGGTAGCGCGGGACAACGTCCTTGACGTAGCCGGTGAGCAGGTGGCCGTAGTGCGGCAGACCGTTGGCGAAGGGGGGTCCGTCGTAGAAGACGAACTCGTTGCCGCCGTCCTCGCCGGGCTCGCGCGCGTCGATGGAGGCCTGGAAGGTCCCGTCGGCCTCCCAGTAGCTCAGGACGTGCTGCTCCAGCTCGGGGAAGCTCGGGGAGGAGGCGACGGTCGTCGCGTCGGTGGTGGAGACCTTGGGGTAGGTCATCGCTGCGGCTCCGGGGGTACTCGGCGGGTCAACTCGGCTACTGCCACGAGGACGGCGGCCGGTCGGCCTCCGCGGTACCACCCCGCTTGCCCACCCCCTTCGCGACGAAGGGAGTAGACCGCTCCTTGGTCCACCGGTCGTGTCGTGACCACCCGTCCGGGTCTAGTGAGGAGCTGGGCTCCCGTTCTTCCGGAAGGCTCGCCGCTGATGACGGCTCAGGCGCCTGTGCCACCAGTGTAGGGCGCCCCGGTGGAGGGCCGAAACCGCGTGCGAGGATGGCCGCATGCCGACCGACCTCGACCGTCAGGAAGCGTGGCTCAGCCGCGAGGAGCTCGACAACGTGCGCGGCCGCGTGCCGATCCTCTACGTCGCGGCGGTGCCGGTGCGGGTCGCCGACAACGGCGATGTCACCGCGGTCGGGCTGCTGCTGCGGGCCAGCGAGAGCGGCACGATGGAGCGCGAGCTCATCGCCGGCCGGGTCAACTACCACGAGCGCGTGCGCGACGCCCTCGTGCGTCACCTCGAGAAGGACCTCGGCCCGATGGCCCTGCCGAGCGTGCCGGCCTCGCCGATCCCCTTCACGGTTGCCGAGTTCTTCCCGACGCCGGGGGTCACGCCCTTCCACGACCCGCGCCAGCACGCCGTCGCGCTGAGCTTCATCGTCCCGGTGCGCGGCGACTGCGCGCCGCAGCAGGACGCCCTCGACCTCGCCTGGCTCACCCTCGACGAGGCCGCCGAGACCGGACTGCAGGCCGAGATGGCCGGTGGCCAAGGAGCGCTGCTGCGTCAGGCGCTGGCCCACCTGGGCCACAGCTCCTTCTGAACTCCCGCTGGCTGAGCCCACACCCCGGCCCCTGAGGAGGCAAGGAACGAGCCGTCTCGAAGGGCCGTCTCGACGCCCCTCAGCAGCCCAGCCCCTCCTCGAGCGTCGTCAGCGCGTCGGCGAGCGCCGCGCGCTGGGTCGCCGTGAGCGCCCCCATCTGGTCACCGACGCTGCGGCGACGCGCCTCGCGCACCGCCGCCCGCACCTGCCGCCCGGCGTCGGTGACGACGACCACGCTCGCCCGCCGGTCGTGCGGGTCCGGCTCGCGGACGACATAACCCTTGCGCTCGAGCGCGTCGACGACGTCGGTGACGGACCGCGGGGAGATGCGCAGGGCATCAGCCAGGTCGCGCAGCCGCGGCGACTCGTCACGATCGGCGGCGACGCGCAGGGCGCGCGACTCGTGGGGTGACAGGTCGTGCTCCGAGAGGTCGACCATCCACGCTCGCCGCAGGCCGCGGGCCACCCGCAGCAGCTGTTCACCGAGGTCCTCCGAGCTCTGCCCGGCCGTGCGCTGCGTCATGGTGAGCACGCTAGCCGACTTGCCCGCTCCCCTCATAGTGAGGTAACCTCAGCATCGCGAACGGATCGAACGAAAGGGGCCCACATGGACACCCCGATGATTTCCCCCAAGACCGGCGGCGGGCACGGACCCCGCCGCATCGACCCCCGAGACCGCGCCCAGCTCGCCGAGAGCCCCGTGAGCGCGCGCCGGGTCATCGCCTACTTCCGCCCCTACCGCTGGCAGGTCGCCGCGGTCGTGGCCCTCATCGTCGCCAGCTCGCTGGTCTCGATGGCCTCCCCCTTCCTCCTGCGGACCGTCATCGACGACGCACTGCCGCACCAGGACGTCCGGCTGCTCCTGCTCGCCGTCGGCGGCATGCTCCTCGTGACCATCGCGACCGCGCTCATCGGCGTGCAGCAGACGTGGATCTCCACGCGCGTCGGCCAGGCCGTCATGCACCGCCTGCGCACCGACGTCTTCACCCACCTGCAGCGCCAGTCGATGAGCTTTTTCACCCGGACCCGCTCCGGCGAGATCCAGTCACGCATCAGCCAGGACGTCGCCGGCATGCAGTCGATCGTCACGAGCACCGCCGTGTCGATCGCCTCCAACCTCACGACCGCCGTCGCGACCGCCGTCGCCATGGTCGCCCTGAGCTGGCGGCTGTCCCTCCTCTCCCTCCTCGTGCTCCCTCCGGCCATCTGGACCACGCGCAAGGTGGCGCTGACCCGCCGCGAGATCACCTCACGACGTCAGCGGCGCCTCGCGGACCTGCAGGCCCAGGTGACCGAAGAGCTCTCCGTGAGCGGCGCCCTGCTGTCCAAGACCCTCGGCACCGCCGAGCGCGGGGCCCGCGAGTTCACCACCACCTCGACCGACCTCGTCGGGCTCGAGGTGCGCAGCGAGCTCGCCGGCCGCTGGCGGATGGCGACGATGTCGATCGTCTTCGCCGCGATCCCGGCGCTGATCTACCTCGCCGCCGGCTTCCCCGCGACGAGCGGTGGCATGACGATCGGCACGATCATCGCCTTCACCACGCTGCAGTCGGGCATCTTCCGGCCGATCATGGGGCTGCTCAACGTCGGCGCCTCGTGGGTGGCCTCGATGGCCCTCTTCAGCCGCGTCTTCGGCTACCTCGACCTCGAGCCCGGCGTCGCTCCCCCGGCGGCGCCGGTCGACCTCGACCCGGCGACCGTGCGCGGCGACGTGCGCATCGAAGGGGTCGGCTACGGCTACCCCGACGGCGACCGGCTCGCCCTCGACGGCATCGACGCGACCATCCCCGCCGGCTCCCACCTCGCGCTCGTCGGCGCCACCGGCAGCGGGAAGTCGACCCTCGCCTCGCTGCTCGTCCGGCTCGCCGACCCGAGCACCGGGCGGATCACCGTCGACGGCGTCGACCTGCGCGACATCGACCCGCAGACCCTGACCCACGTCATCGGCATCGTCACCCAGGAGACCTACCTCGCCCACGACACCGTGCGGGCCAACCTCCTGCTCGCCGACCCCGACGCCACCGAGGCCCAGCTGTGGCAGGCCCTCGCGACCGCGCAAGCCGCCGACCTCGTCGCGAGCCTGCCCGACGGGCTCGACACGGTCGTCGGCGCCCGCGGGCACCGCTTCTCCGGCGGCGAAAAGCAGCGCATCGCCATCGCCCGCACCCTCCTGCGCGACCCGGCCGTGCTCGTCCTCGACGAGGCGACGAGCGCCCTGGACAACGACACCGAGCGCGAGCTGCAGGCGGCCCTCGACGCCCTGGCCCGCGGCCGCACGACGATCACCATCGCCCACCGGCTGAGCACCATCGAGGCGGCCGACGAGATCCTCGTCCTCGCAAGCGGGCGGGTCGTCGAGCGCGGTGAGCACCTGAGCCTGCTGCGGCGGCGCGGCGCCTACGCCCGGCTCGCCGGGGACGAACCTCGGCAGGGTGACCGTCGGGAGGCCGAGGTCGCCCTCACCGCGTGAGGTGCGGGGCTCCCCCTTCGCCCCCGGCCGTATTTCCCTAGGGAAATACGCAGGTCCGGTGTGATTTCCCTAGGGAAATACGCAGGTCCGGTGTGATTTCCCTAGGGAGATGCGCAGGTCCGGGGGCGACGGTCAGTCCTTGGTGAACTGGTCCTTGGTGCGGGTCATGTCGCGGTGGTCCTTCGCCCAGGCGTCCTCGTACGTCGGCGCGGTGCCACCAAGACGGGCCGGGTGGAAGCGCAGCTCGTCACCCGTGAGCTCCGGGTACCGCGCGATCGTCTCGTCGAGGAGCTGCTTCATGACCTCGCGCAGCCGCTCGGTCACCTCGTTGACATCGTCGTCGGGCCCGACGTGGATCGGGTCGCCGATGGTGATGTGGATCGGGAAGTTGGTGCGGCCCAGCCGCTTGGGGACGTCCTTGGTCCAGATCCGGTGCGCGCCCCACACGATCGTCGGGAGGATCGGGACACCCGCCTCCTGCGCCATGCGGGCGGTGCCGCTCTTGAGCTCCTTGATCTCGAAGGAGCGCGACATCGTCGCCTCCGGGTAGACCCCGACGACCTCGCCGTCCTTGAGCTTGGCCACGGCCTCCTTGAAGGCCGCCCCACCCGCGTGGCGGTCGACCGGGATGTGCTTCAGGCCCCGCATGAAGAACCCGGCCACCTTGTGCTGCCAGATCGACTTCTTCGCCATGAAGCGCACCCACCGGTTGCTGCGCCGCGCCCCCAGGCCGGCCAGCACGAAGTCGATGTAGCCGGTGTGGTTGATCGCCATGACCGCGCCGCCGCGCTTGGGGACGTTGCGGTCGCCCTTGATGGTGAAGCGGTAGCCGTTGATGAGGAAGATGGTCCGCGCGACGATGATGATCGCGCGGTACAGGGGCTCAGGTCGGCGCATGACTGCACCCTACGGTCTCGTAGGTGGTCGCGTCAGGGTCTGACCGATTGGTCTGGTCACACCCCGCAGTGGGAAGATCCACCCCATGACCGAGCACTCCCCCGCCCCCGACGCCGCCCGCATCCCGGACCGTCCTTCGCTGGACGGCCTCGAGGACCGGTGGGGCGCCGTATGGCGCGAGCAGGACACCTACGCCTTCGACCGCGCGGGCGCCCGGGAGCAGGTCTTCTCCATCGACACCCCGCCGCCCACCGCGAGCGGGTCGCTGCACATGGGGCACGTCTTCAGCTACACCCACACCGACTGCATGGCCCGCTACAAGCGGATGCGGGGCTACAACGTCTTCTACCCGATCGGCTGGGACGACAACGGCCTGCCGACCGAAAAGCGGGTCCAGAACTACTACGGCGTGCGCGGTGACTCCTCGCTGCCCTACGACCCCGACTTCACTCCCCCCTTCGAGGGGACGACGAAGTCGATCAAGGCCGCCGACCAGGTGCCGATCAGCCGGCAGAACTTCATCGAGCTGTGCGACGAGCTGACGGTCAAGGACGAGGAGGCCTTCGAGTCCCTCTTCCGCCGCCTCGGCTTCAGCCTCGACTGGGGCATCCAGTACCGCACCATCGACGACCGCTCCCGCGCGACGGCCCAGACCGCCTTCCTGCGCAACCTCGCCCGCGGCGAGGCCTACACCGCCGAGGCGCCCGGCCTGTGGGACGTCACCTTCCAGACCGCCGTGGCGCAGGCCGAGCTCGAGGCCCGTGACTACCCCGGCGCCTACCACCGCGTCGCCTTCCACGGCCCCGACGGGCCGGTGCACATCGAGACCACCCGCCCCGAGCTGCTCCCGGCCTGCGTCGCGCTCATCGCCCACCCCGACGACGAGCGCTACCAGGGCCTCTTCGGCTCGACCGTCACCTCCCCGATCTTCGGCGTCGAGGTGCCCGTCGTGGCGCACCCCTCGGCCGAGATGGACAAGGGCGCCGGCATCGCCATGTGCTGCACCTTCGGTGACCTCACCGACGTCATCTGGTGGCGTGAGCTGCAGCTGCCGACCCGCTCGATCATCACCCGTGCCGGTCGCGTGCTCGGCGAGAACCCGGAGTGGATCCAGAGCGAAGGGGGCGCCGCCACCTTCGCGCAGATGTCCGGCAAGACCGTGCACTCGGCCCGTGAGGTCGTCGTCGAGGCGCTGCGCGCCAGCGGTGACCTCGACGGCGAGCCGCAGAAGACCCAGCGCAAGGCCAACTTCTACGAGCGCGGCGAGAAGCCGCTGGAGATCGTCACCTCGCGCCAGTGGTACATCCGCAACGGTGGGCGCGACGCCGACCTCAACCAGGCACTGCAGGCCCGCGGCGACGAGATCGACTTCCACCCCGACTTCATGAA
The DNA here is from genome assembly GCF_052114035.1 of Janibacter sp. RAF52. Taxonomy (NCBI): domain Bacteria; kingdom Bacillati; phylum Actinomycetota; class Actinomycetes; order Micrococcales; family Intrasporangiaceae; genus Janibacter; species Janibacter sp. RAF52. The sequence goes on from NZ_JBFRDY010000006.1 coordinate 87,570, forward strand.
GTCGCGGTACAAGAACTGGGTCGCCGGCCTCAACGGCGACTGGCTGATCTCCCGCCAACGCTTCTTCGGCATCCCGATCCCCGTCTGGTACGCCCTCGACGGCGACGGCCAGCCGCAGTACGACACCCCCCTCGTCCCGACCGAGGACCAGCTGCCCATCGACCCGATGGCACAGGTGCCCGCCGGGTACACCGAGGACCAGCGCGACCAGCCGGGTGGCTTCACCGGCGACCCTGATGTCATGGACACGTGGGCGACCTCCTCGCTGTCCCCGCAGATCGCCGGTGACTGGCTCGCCGGCGAGCGCGGCGAGAGCGACCTCTTCGACAAGGTCTTCCCGATGGACGTGCGCCCGCAGGGCCACGACATCATCCGGACCTGGCTCTTCGCGACCGTCGTGCGCGCCCACTTCGAGCACGGCACCGCGCCGTGGAAGAACGCCGCGATCTCCGGGTGGATCCTCGACCCCGACCGCAAGAAGATGAGCAAGTCCAAGGGCAATGTCGTCACGCCCGAGGACGTCGTCGTCGAGCACAGCGCGGACGCGGTCCGCTACTGGGCCGCCTCGGGTCGTCTGGGCACCGACGCGGCCTACGACACCGGGCAGATGAAGATCGGCCGCCGCCTGGCCATCAAGCTGCTCAACGCGAGCAAGTTCGCCCTCGGCTTCGGCGAGCCCGAGCTCGCTGACCGGCAGGGCCTGGCGTCGGTCATCACCGAGCCGCTCGACCGGGCGATGATCGCCGCGCTCGAGCAGGTGGTCAAGGACGCGACCAACGGCTTCGAGGCGTGGGACTACACCCGCTCGCTCGACGTCACCGAGACCTTCTTCTGGACCTTCTGCGACGACTACATCGAGCTGGTCAAGGACCGCGCCCACGGCGGCGACCCCTCGGCCCGGGCCGCGCTGCGACTGGCCCTGTCGGTGCTGCTGCGCCTGCTCGCCCCGGTGCTGCCCTACGCGACCGAGGAGGTCTGGTCCTGGTGGCAGGGGGGCTCGGTGCACCGCGCGACCTGGCCCGAGGCCAGCGAGCTGGCGCTCTCCGAGGCCGGCGACCCACAGGTCCTCACGGCCGTCGGCACCGCGCTGAGCCAGGTGCGCAAGGCCAAGTCCGACGCCAAGGTCGGCATGCGCAGCGAGATCACCTCGGCGACCCTCGTCGCCCCGGCGGCGACCGCTGAGCGGGTGCGCGCCGGCGAGGCCGACCTGCGGGCCGCGGGGCGCCTCACGGGCAGCTTCGACTACGTCGAGGGTGACGAGGTCACGCTGCGCGACGTCGAGCTCATCCCCTTCGTCAAGCCGCCGAAGAACTGACGGCCGGGCCGGCCCCGCTCACACCGAGTCGGGGTCGGCCTCCCGCAGCAGGTCGGGCGAGGGCTCGGGGGCCAGCCGGGGCACCCGCCAAGGGCTGGTCGCTGGCGCCCCCTCGACCACCCGGCGGTGACCGGTGGGCTGGACGAGGATCCACGGCACCGACCACCCGCCCAAGCGCAGCCGACGCCGAGCAAAAGCATCTTCGTCGAGGAGCTGCACGCTCCCGCTGGCCGGCTCGTAGACGTCGAGCGCATCGGCTCGCTGCCCCGGCAGCACGAGCGTGACGTGCCGCGGCAGCAGGCGGCTGCCGACGTAGAGCGCCGCCGGCTCCCCGTCGACGACGAGGTCGAGCAGGCGGCGGTAGCGGGCGCGCAGCGACTCCTCGGAGTGCCCACGCACGGACACGAGGCGGTAGCGCGTCCCCACCCGCGAGGCCCCCTGCTCGAGCTCACGACGCAGTCCCCACGGTGGCGTCCCGAGCGCCCGTGGCCAGCCCAGCGCCAGGGCGCCGCTCGGCCCGCGCCAGCCATTGGTCCGTGCGTGGACGGTGCGCTCCCAGGCGGCGAAGCGCTCGGCCTGGGTGCTCCCTTCGGCCCCGGGGACGGGCTGGCCCTCACCGGCGGTGATCCAGCGGGCGAAGGGAGCGTCGACGAGCATGCGGGCGACCGTGGCGCAAGCGGACCCGCAGGTCGTCGGGCTCTGCTGCCGGGGACCCGAGGAACCCTGGACGAGTCGGTAGGGGGCGCTCACAGCCACATCTTGTCAGGCTTCGAGACGGCCGCGGGCGGCCTCCTCAGCCAGCGTGGTGGGCGTAGGCGGCCGCGGGCGGCCTCCTCAGCCAGCGTGGTGGGCGTAGGCGGCCGCGGGGGGCCTCCTCAGCCACCGTGGTGGGTCAGGCGGAGCGCTTGTGCTTGCGCTTGCCGCTCTCCTCGTGGCGCACGATCGTCGGCAGGACGTTGTCGCGGACGACCTCAGCGGTGACGACGATCTGCTTGATGCCGTCGTCGCTCGGGGTGTCGAACATGACCGGCATGAGGACCTCCTCGAGGATCGCGCGCAGCCCGCGGGCACCCGTGGCGCGCGAGATCGCGGAGTCGGCGATCGCCTCGAGGGCGTCGTCGGTGAACTCGAGCTCGACCCCGTCGATGGCAAACATCTTGCGGTACTGCTTGACGAGCGCGTTCTTGGGCTCGGCGAGGATCTGGACGAGGGCCTCGCGGTCGAGCGGCGTGACGGTCGTGATGATCGGCAGGCGGCCGATGAACTCGGGGATGAGGCCGAACTTCATCAGGTCCTCGGGCATGACGTCGGTGATCGCCTGGGCGAGGTCGGTCGCCTTGTGCAGCTCGGAGCCGAAGCCCAACCCCTTCTTGCCGACGCGCGACTCGATGATCTTTTCCAACCCGGCGAAGGCCCCGCCGACGATGAAGAGGACATTGGTCGTGTCGATCTGGATGAACTCCTGGTGCGGGTGCTTGCGCCCGCCCTGCGGAGGCACCGACGCCGTCGTGCCCTCGAGGATCTTCAGCAGCGCCTGCTGCACGCCCTCGCCGGAGACGTCACGGGTGATCGACGGATTTTCGGACTTGCGGGCCACCTTGTCGATCTCGTCGATGTAGATGATCCCCTGCTCGGCCTTCTTGGTGTCGTAGTCCGCGGCCTGGATGAGCTTGAGCAGGATGTTTTCGACGTCCTCGCCGACGTAGCCGGCCTCCGTCAGGGCCGTCGCGTCGGCGATGGCGAAGGGGACGTTGAGCATCCGCGCGAGGGTCTGGGCGAGATAGGTCTTGCCGCAGCCGGTCGGGCCGATGAGCAGGATGTTGGACTTCGCGATGTCGACGTGGTCCTCGTCGCGCTTGGCGGCGGCGCCCTCGTCGGCCTGGATGCGCTTGTAGTGGTTGTAGACGGCGACGGCGAGCGCCTTCTTCGCCGTGTCCTGGCCGATGATGTAGGTCTCGAGGAAGTCGAAGATCTCGCGCGGCTTGGGCAGCTCGTCGAGGCCGAGGTCACCGCCGTCGGTGAGCTCCTCCTCGATGATCTCGTTGCACAGGTCGATGCACTCGTCGCAGATGTACACCCCGGGCCCGGCGATGAGCTTCTTGACCTGCTTCTGGGACTTGCCGCAGAAGGAGCACTTGAGCAGATCGCCGCTCTCTCCGACTCGTGCCACGTCAGGTGTCCTCTCGATCCCGGGTCGACCACGGTGGGCCGCGTGCCTCGACGGTACCCAAAGCGGTCCGTCTCAGGACCCATTGGACACCGTCCGACGGGGGCGCGTCGCGCCGTTCCGCTGACAGCGGAACGGGCCGGTCAGACCGGTCGCTCCCGCATGTCGTCCTGCAGTTCAGGGTCGGGCACGACGAAGGGCCCCGGCTTCCCGGGGCCCTTCGTGGTGGTGTCGCGCGAACTGCAGGACGACACGCCGTGCGCGGCGCGCTCAGTCCTCCAGGGAGGCCTTGCGCGGGGTGAGCACCTCGTCGATGAGGCCGTACTCCTTGGCCTCCGCGGCCGAGAGGATCTTGTCGCGCTCGATGTCCTCGCGGACCTCCTCGGCGGTCTTGCCCGAGTGCTTGGCCCAGGTCTCCTCGAGCCAGGTGCGCATGCGCAGCACCTCGTTGGCCTGGATCTCGATGTCGGAGGCCTGGCCGTACTCACCGCCGGCGAGGGCCGGCTGGTGGATGAGCACGCGCGCATTGGGCAGGGCGAAGCGCTTGCCCGGGGCGCCGGCACCGAGGAGCACCGCCGCGGCGGAGGCAGCCTGACCGATGACGAAGGTCTGGATGTCCGGGCGGATGTACTGCATGGTGTCGTAGATCGCCGTCATGGCGGTGAACGAGCCACCGGGGCTGTTGATGTACATGAGGATGTCGCGCTCGGGCTCCATCGACTCGAGGACGAGGAGCTGGGCGATGATGTCGTCGGCCGAGGCGTCGTCGACCTGCACGCCGAGGAAGATGATCCGGTCCTCGAAGAGCTTGGTGTACGGATCCATCCGCTTCATGCCGTACGAGGTGCGCTCCTCGAAGTTGGGCAGGACGTAGCGGTTGGACGGCCCCGGGCGAAGGGGGGCACCCCCGGGCTGGTGGGTGCGCAGCTGGGCGTCGAAGTTCATGGTGTCTCCTGGAGGGCTCGCGGGTCGGGGCTCAGTCGCTGACCGGGTTGTCGGCCCGGCCGGCCTGGTCGGAGCGCTCGAAGACGTGGTCGACGAAGCCGTACTCCTTGGCCTCCTGGGCGCCGAACCAGCGGTCGCGGTCGGAGTCCTTGTGGATCTGCTCGACGCTCTGCCCGGTGTGCTCGGCGATGAGCTCGGCCATCTGCGTCTTGACGAAGAGCATCTGCTCGGCCTGGATCTTGATGTCCGAGGCGGTGCCGCCGATGCCGCCCGAGGGCTGGTGCATCATCACGCGGGCGTGGGGCGTCGCGTACCGCTTGCCCTGGGTGCCGGCGGAGAGGAGGAACTGGCCCATCGAGGCGGCCAGGCCCATCGCGACGGTCGCGACGTCGTTGGGGATCCACTTCATCGTGTCGTAGATCGCCATGCCGGCGGAGATGGAGCCACCGGGGCTGTTGATGTACAGCCAGATGTCCTTCTCCGGGTCCTCCGCGGCGAGGAGGAGCATCTGCGCGCAGATGGCGTTGGCGTTGTCGTCTCGCACATCCGAGCCGAGGAAGATGATGCGCTCCTTGAGGAGGCGCTGGTAGATGTGGTCGTCGAGACCCATCCCGCCCTGCGGGCCGGCCGCGACGATCTCGCTGCTGTTGCTCACGCTCACTCGCTTCTCCGCCGTGGGGCGGTTGCTCTCGTGGTTCACGACTTTCACTGACCCTAACGCCCGCTCCCTGCGCATGTTTCCCGCCTCCCGCACGTGTTCGCCCTGAGCGCAACGTCGGCCACGGCTCAGGTGTTGTCGTCGTCCTGGTGGTCGTCGCTCGAGTCGTCGTCGGAGGGCGACGGGCGAAGGGGGACTGGCGAAGGGTGGTGCGGTGCCGCGGCCGTGGCCGTGACTCCGACCTCAGAAGACGAGGTTGAGGAGCACGGTGAGGACGACGCTCGCGAGTATCGAAAAGAGGATCATCGCGAGGCACCCGGGTGCACCGCCGAGGGGGCGGATCTGGACGCGGCGCCGGTTCGGGTCGTGGGTCACGTCCCGACGGTAACCCACCCTGACCTGCGCAAACAGGTGCGGAACTCCTCCTTCGTCCCCTCCGCCCGGATCCGCCGAGGATCCTGACGAGGCGCCTGCGAACATTCCCCGGCGGATGACAGAAACCTAGGCAAGTTCGGATCTGGGGGCGGTGACGAGGAGGGCGAGGCCGGCGAAGCCGTCGAGCTCGACGTGGAAACCGTGCAGTTGGTCGACCTCGCCGAAGGCCGACCCGTCGCCCATGTCCATCAGGCGGGAGCCGGGCTCGAGGTGCTCGCTGATCACCGTGCCGCTGATCGGCTCCTCGCCGAAGTTGAGCACGGTCACCTGCAGCTGACCGGGCACCTGCTCGTAGGCGTGGACCATGACGAGCATCGCGGGGTGGGCGACGTCGGGCACGTCGACCTGGCGGGTCGTCGCGATGGCGAAGTACCCGCGCAGGTGGAGCAGGTCCCGCAGCCGGGAGACGAAGGATGTCGGGTCGTCGAGCTGGGCGTCGATCGGGCCGTGGAGGGTGCGGGCCCGGGGCATGCCCGAGGCCGAGGCACTGGCCTGAGGCGCCACGTCGAGCAGGTCGTAGGCGGGCCGGTGGATCCAGCGCGTGTCACCCTCGCGGACGAGCTCGGCGATGTCGTCGACCGGCACCGGCAGCGCCCCGACGAGGTCCCATCCGGACAGGGCGAAGACCCCGGGCTGGAGCGCGTTGAACATCGCGAGCAGCAGGTGGGCCCGCCGGACCCGCTCGACGTCCGTTGCCGTCAGGGCGTCGAGGTCGCGCAGCCCGAGCGCGGCGGTGACGACGGAGGCCGTCGTCGAGGCGATGCCGTTGGTCGTGAAGACGAGGTTGTAGGGCGCCGCCTCGCCCGTCAGGGCGTCGGTGAGCTCCTGCCGGATCGTCTCGGCGAGCTGGGCCCCCTTCGTCGTCCGCCCGCGGAAGGTGAAGTCGTCGTCGCGGTGCCGGCTGGCGAAGTGGACCAGCTCGTAGGTCAGCTCGTCATGGTTCTGCAGGGCGTGGACGAGGCCGGCGGCGTCGACCCCGAGATCCATCGCCTGCCGCAGGCAGAGCCGGAGGAACTCGGTCTCCCCCGTCGCCAGGGCGTGGTGGTAGGCGGGCCGGGTGACGAAGTCGTAGGAGAGGTCGGCCCCGCCGGTGGCGGTGTCGCGGATGTCCTCGATCGACAGGTTGAGCTCCTGGAAGGTGAAGCCGCCGACCTTGCGCACCATCGACCCGATCAGCTGGTTGGCCGCCAGCGAGAGCGGGTGACCCTCCGACCAGGCCGGCCCCTCGAGCGAGCGCTCCACACCGAGGAAGCCGTTGGCGTCCAGCCGCAGTCCGCCCGAGCCGAGGTCGCCGAGGCTGTGCAGCGCGTCGCCGATGACCAGCCGCATCCCGGCGAAGGTGGGGTCGAGCCAGTTGATCGACGGCTGCCCCTCCTTGAAGTAGTGCAAGTAGACCCAGCGTCGGGTCACGCCGTCGGGGCCGGTCACGGGGGCGGTGGCCGACCAGTTGGTGTCCTTCAGGCCGGGGACGTGGAAGATCACCCGTTGCAGGGCGCCGATGATGTGGCCGGCCTCGGCGAGCGCCGCCTCGGCGGCCTCGTGGAGGTTGACCGAGTCGCGGCCGGCCGGCACGTCGGGCAGGAGGTGCCAGTCCTCCTGCGGGATCGCGACCATGTGGTAAATGCCCGGGTAGTCGTCGACGCCGAGCTCGGCGAGGCGGAAGTCGGCGCCCTTGCCGGTGTGGCCGGGGACGATGTCGTCGATGACGGTGCCCTCGTGCTCCGCGGCGACCCGGCACATCTCCCGGTAGTCCTCCTCGCTGCCGAAGAGCTCGTCGATGTGGGTGGACACCCGGTCGAAGTGACCGTCGACGCTCGGCGTCGGGCTCCACCCCGACAGCCCGCCGGCCCGCTTGACCGGCCCGGTGTGCAGGGCGTGGATGCCGATCCGCTCGAAGGTGCGCCACAGGTGCGGGTCGGCGAGCGAGCCGAGGAAGGAGGCGCCGGCCGGCGTGATCATCGAGATCGGGTAGGCGGTGAACCACACGGAGGCGGTCTCGACCGCGGCCCGCGGGTCCGGCTGCGCGTACGGGTTCTGCCACATCGAGCCCAGCCCGGTGAGCTGCGCCGCGATCTCCTTCGCGTCCTGCAGCATCGACTGCCCCCGCAACCACTCGACGTAGACGGGGTTGGACCCGAGCGGCTCGCCCGAGCGCACCTGGTCGGCCGAGGGTGCGCCCTGCGGGCGCAGGCGGGCTCGGGGCCGCAGAGCCCGTGGCCGGGCCGGGAAGAAGATCCGGGCGAAGTCGGGCTCGCCCGGGTCCTCCACCTCGAGGGCCACCGGCTGCTCCGGCTCGGGCACGACCTCGTCAGGGGACGTCATGCCGCCACGCTACGGGGTGCTCGACCCCGGCGTCTCCTCGCCCGCGGAGGGGACGTCGATGGCGTCCGCGGCCGGCGTCGACACGTGCTCCCGGGCCCAGCGCGGCACGACGAAGAGGGCCTCGACCTCGGCGGTCACCCGGCCCTGGTCGTCGCGGATGTCGCCGCGGACGAAGGTCTTCCACCCGTCGACGCGCTCGACCCACGCGCTGCAGACGAGCTCGCGCCCTAGGAGCGTGGGGCGGCGGTAGGTCGTGTTGAGGTAGGCGGTCAGACCGGGCTTGCCGAGCCGCGCGGGGACGGAGCCTGCGACCTGGTCGAGGACGGCGGCCACGATGCCGCCGTGGACGCACCCCGGCGGGCCCTCGTAGGCCGCGCCGAGGGTGAAGGTGCACGTCGTGCGCCCGGTGTCGTCGCCGGTCACCCGCAGCGGCGGCGCGATGGGGTTGCGCATCCCGACCATGGGGTTGCCGTGGTCGCGCAGCCGCCCGTCGCTGGCCGTCTCGACACCGAGCGGCCCCTCCTGGGCGACCTCCAGGAGCCGCCCGGCGAGCGCCTCGACCTGCGCGGTGACCTCGGCGAGCGTCGCGTCGTCGACGCGGGTGCGCACGACGGCGTCGACGAGCTGGCCCGTGGTGCGGGCGAGCTCGGCCTGGACGCGCTCGGTCGCGGCCAGCGCCTCCGGGTCCTCGACGGCGAAGGGGGAGACGAAGGTCCCGTCGGTCATGCGTCCTCCTCGTGGGGCGGGGTTGAACACTCGTACAACCGCATCACCCTAGGGTAATGCGGATTCAGGTCCGGGCCGACTCCCGCTCCCGCACCGCCGGCACGGCGACGAAGGCGGGGACGGCGAGCAGGCCGACGACGAGCAGCGAACGCAGCACCCCCGTGTGATCACCGATCATCCCGAGCACGGGCGGACCGACGATGAAGGCCAGGTAGCCGATCGTCGAGACGACCGACAGGCGGGCCGCCGCCCGCGCCGGGTCGTCCGCGGCCGCACTCATGCCGGTCGGGAAGCCCAGGCTCGCCCCGACGCCCCACAGGACAACCCCGACGAAGGCGGTCGCCGTGGTGCCGAGGACGACGAGCATGGAGCCGAGGACGGCGAGGGCGAAGAGCACCCGCAGCACGAGCACCCGGTCGTAGCGATCGAGCAGACGCACCCCGAGCAGGCGCCCGGCGGTCATCGCCGCGAGGAAGGTCGCGAAGGCGAGCACCCCCACCTCCTCCGGCTGGTCGTGACCCTCGGTCACCGCGAGCGCGATCCAGTCGTTGGCGGTGCCCTCGGTGAGGGCCGCGACGAGCACGACGAGCCCGATGAGGAGCGTGCGCGGCTCGAGCCAGGCGCTGCCGGGTCGCTCGGGCGCCGGACCCCCCTCGCCGACCTCGAGCAGGCGCGGCAGGAACCGTCGCGGGGCGAGCAGCCCCGCGACGAGGGCGAGCGCCGCGGCCCCGGCGAGGTGGCCGAGCACCGGCGCGCCCAGACGCACCACCCCCGCCGCGACGAGCGCGCCGAGCACGGTGCCGCCGGAGAAGAAGGCGTGGAAGACCGGCATGATCGTGCGCCCGAGGCGCTGCTCGACGGCGGCACCCTCGTGGTTCATCGCGACGTCCCACAGCGAGATGCCGACGGAGACGACGAAGATCGCGGCGGCGGTCACTGCGACGTCGCCCAGGACGTCGACGGCCAGCCCCACCGAGAGCAGTCCGACGACCACGGTGACGACACCGATCATCACCGTGCGGGCGGCGCCGACGGCGGTGATGACCCGCCCGGCCAGCGGCAGGGCGAGCACCGACCCGAGCGCACCGACGAGCAGGGTGCGCCCCAGCTCACCGGGCGTGAGGTCGAGCTGCTCCCGGATCGCGGGGATGCGCGAGGCCCACGACGCGAAGGCGAAGCCGCTCACGGCGAAGGTCGCCAGCACGGCGTTGCGGGCGGTGGTCACGTCTGCGGCCTGCATCCGACGCTCCTCGGGACGGACGAAGGGGGTCGCCACCGGTCATCCGGCGGCGACCCCCTTCGTCGGGGTGCTGGGGTCAGGCCTGCTCGTCGGCGGTCTCCGCCTCGACGGCCTCGGTGCCCTCGTCGTCGGCGTCGAGGTCCTCGACGTCGGTGACGGCGCGCTCGGACTCGGGGACGATGTCGTCGAGGTCGATCGCGTTGCCGTCGGCGTCGACGATCTTGGCCTTGTCGAGCGCGGCGGCGAGCGCCTTGCGGCGGGCGACCTCACCGACCATGGCCTCGACCTGGCCCTGCTGGTCGAGCAGCTGGGCGAACTGGTTGGGGTCCATGCCGTACTGCTGCGACTGCATGACGAGGTACTCGATGAGCTCGGGCTGGCCGACCTCGATCTCCTCGGCCGTGGCGAGGGCGTCGAGCAGGAACTGCGTCGTGAGCGTCTTGCGGGTCGACTCGTCGACCTCGGCGCGGTGCTCGTCGTCCTCGAGGCGCCCCTCCTGCTCGAGGTGCTGGTGGATCTCAGCCTCGACGATGCCCTCGGGCAGCGGGATCTCGGTGTTGTCGAGCAGGTGGTCGAGGACCTTGTCGCGGGCCTGGATGCCCTGCTCGAACTTCTTGGCCTGCTCGGCCTGCTTGGCGAGGTCGGCACGCAGCTCGTCGGCGGTGTCGAACTCGGAGGCCATCTGGGCGAAGTCGTCGTCGACCTCGGGCAGCTCGCGGACCTTGACCGACTGGACCGTCACGGTGCAGCTGGCGTCCTGGCCGGCCTGGTCGCCACCGGCGAGGGGGGCGGTGAAGTCCTTGGTCTCGCCGGCGGTCATGCCGACGAGGGCCTCGTCGATGCCCTGGAGCATGTTGCCGGAGCCGACCTCGTAGGAGACGCCCTCGACGGAGTCGATCTCGTCGCCGTCGATCTCGGCCTTGAGGTCGATGGAGACGAAGTCGCCGGTCTCGACGGCGCGGTCGACGCCCACGAGGGTGCCGAAGCGCTCGCGCAGCTCGGTGAGCTTGGCCTCGACGTCCTCGTCGGTGACCTCGAGGTTGTCGACCGTGATCTCGATGCCGTCGTAGTCGGGCAGCGTGATCTCGGGGCGCACGTCGACCTCGACGGTGAACTTCAGCTGCTCTCCGTCAGCCATCGGCACCTCGGTGATGTCGACCTCGGGCTGGCCGATCGGGCTGACACCGGTCTCGTCGACGGCCTTGCCGAAGAACTCGGGCAGGGCCTCGTTGACGGCCTCCTGGATGACCGCGCCCTTGCCGACGCGCTGCTCGATGATCCGAGCGGGCACCTTGCCGGCGCGGAAGCCGGGGACCTGGATCTGGCTCCCGATGGTCTTCAGGGCCGCGTCGACGTGCGGCTGGAGCTCCTCGCTCGGGACCTCGACGGTCAGCTTGACCCGGGTCGGGCTGAGGTTCTCGACGGCACTCTTCACTGCAGGCACTCCACACGATCTGGACGACGAAGGGGGTTGGGGCGCAGGCCTTCGCGTCGGTTGGACGACTCTCGGGCGCGCACGCACCGTCCCGGTGGTCCGGGACACGGAGATCCACTGTATCCGCTGACCGCCCGCAAGCCGAATGCACGCCTACCTTGGCATCCGCGCGCTCGAGCGCCGGCTCGACCGCGCGGGCGAACGGTCAGGACTGTCCACAGCCCTGGGCCTGCAGCCGGCCGGTCCCCGCTAGGTTCGGGCGCATGACCAGCACACCTGCGCAACCCGCCGCACGCGTCCAGTCCCTGCGCATCCTCGCCGGGAGCCTCATCGGCGCGCTCCCCCTCTTCGCGGTCGTCGCCGTGGTGGTGCTCGGGACCGACGAGTACCCGTCCGCCATCACCGCTGCCGTGCTCTTCGGGCTCAACGTCGCCGCCTTCGCCGTCGCCGAGGCCGTCGGCTACCGCGCCCCGGCGATCCCGCGCAGCACCGAGCCCGAGGCGGCGCTGTCCCTGGCCCTCGACGCGATGCAGCAGACGACCATCACCCGCTTCGCGATCACCGAGGCGCCGGCGATCCTGTCCCTCGTGTGGGCCTTCGCCACCGGCAGCGCGTGGGCCTACCTCGTCGGAGGCTTCTGGGCGCTGCTGTCGATGGCCTGGCACGTGTGGCCGACCCAGCGCATCACGGCCAGGCTCGAGCGCGGGCTGCACGCCGAGGGCGTCCACTCGGGCCTGTCGGAGGCCTTCGGCGGAGCGAGCACGCCCGGCTACCAGCAGTACTGAGCCAGCGGCTGCAGCAGCCAGCGGTCGGGGTAGCCGGATTCGAACCGACGACCTTCCGCTCCCAAAGCGGACGCGCTACCAACCTGCGCCATACCCCGTGACGCGTCCCGATTGTGCCCGGGCCGCGAGCGGGGTCTAGGCTAGCCCCTGCTCTTCCACCCGTGCAGCGCAGTCGGTGGCGAGCGCGCGGGCGTAGCTCAATGGTAGAGCCCCAGTCTTCCAAACTGGCTACGCGGGTTCGATTCCCGTCGCCCGCTCCAGTGTCCTGAGTCGCGACATCGTTGACACGGTGTCGCGGCTCAGGACTTTTCTGATGCGCGGACAGTCCGGCGTCGTTGGTGTCGCTTGGTCCCCCTTCTCCGGGCAACCGGGTGACGTCAACGCCGCCGGGATCGTCCTACCGCACCCTCCGCCAGGTGGCGTGGGGCGGCAGCTGGGAGGGGCAGACGACGATCGGCGTCGGCACGCGCGCCCGACTGCCCTTCAAGGTCACCGAGCTCACCGGCCCCGGTGACTCGACCCGCCTCGTCATCGACGTCGCCCACACCTGGTGACGCACCCGCCGACCGGGTGGTCCTCGACCGGCCCCGTCGCGGTCAGCCCGCCTCGGTGACCCGGAACTCGTGGATCGCCCGGCCGGCCGCACGGCCCTTGTCCTCGAAGCCCGCGCTGGGCCGCCAGGCCGGCCGCTCCCCCTCGACCACCGCGACCCGGGGGTGCTGCGAGAGCTGCTCACGCACGTGCTCGGCATAACTCGCGTGGTCGGTGGCGACGAGCAGGTGGCCACCGGGTCGCAGCCGCTCGAGCACCAGGTCGAGGGTGTCCTGCTGGACGAAGCGCCGCTTGGCGTGGCGCGCCTTGGGCCACGGGTCGGGGAAGAAGAGGTGCACGGCCTCGAGCTGGTCGCGGCCGACGCACTCGATGAGGTACTCCAGGGCGTCGCCGCGGAAGGTCCGCACGTTGTCCAGGCCCTCGCGCTCGGCCTTTTCCATGAGCGTGGCCACGCCCGGCACGTGCACCTCGGCCGCGATGATCCCGTGCTCGGGGTGCTCGCGGGCGTAGGCGACCGCGGCTTCGCCGTAGCCGGACCCGATCTCCAGCACGACGGGCAGGTCGCGGCCGAAGACCTGCGTCGGGTCCAGGGGCGTCGTCGGGACGGCGTAGCGCGGCAGCAGCCGCTCCATGAGCTCCTCGACTCGCGGCGACATCCGCCAGCGCGGGGTGAAGGTGCGCACGGTCGCCCGGTACCGACCGTCCGCCGTGCGCGGGGTGTCGGTCAGGGGCAGCTTGTGCGGGTCGGGCTCGGAGGAGGTCACGGCGCTCAAGGATACGGCCCCGACGAAGGGGGTCAGTCGCGCCAGATGAGCACGGCGGCGCGGTCGTCCTCGTCGCCGGCGCGTCCGCCCGCCACGAGCCGCTTGGTCAGACCCGCGAAACCCTCGCGCAGCCGCGCCTCGGCCTCACCGAGCATCCAGTCGATGCCGTCGTCGAGGTCGCGCACGCGCGACTCGATGATGCCGTCGGTGTAGACGAGCAGCGCGTCACCGCGCTGCAGCACGGCACGCGACTGCGGGTAGGTGGCTCCGGCCACGAAGCCCAGGGCCGGGCCACGTGCCTCGTCGAGCGCCGACCAGCGGCCGCTCCCGGCGTCGTAGTGCATCGCCGGCGGGTGGCCGGCCGAGGCCACGAGCACCTCGCCCGTGGCCATGTCGAGGCAGACGTGCACGGCGGTCGCGAAGCCCTCGTCCCAGCCGTCCCGCTCGAGGAACTCGTTGGCCATCGGCAGCACGTGCTGGGGCTCGGTCGTGCCGATGACCCCGCCGAGTGCGCCCGCGAGGACGAGCGCGCGGGTGCCGGCCTCCTGCCCCTTGCCGCTGACGTCGGCCAGCACGACCTCGAGGCTGCGACCGCAGCGGCTGCGGGTCGTCACGTTGAAGTCACCGGCGAAGGCATTGCCGTGGGCCGTCGCGAAGGATCGCTCGGCGTGCCAGCCGCGCTCGAGCGCGGGGATCTCGCCCATCTTCAGCAGGCGGGTCCGCAGGTCGCCGAGCATCCGGTCACCGGCAAAGGTGGCCACGCCGTGGCTGGCCCGCGAGGTCGCCAGCGCGTAGAGCAGGCCGAGGGAGATGAGCAGCGGCAGCTGCCGGGTCCAGCTGCCCTGACCGACCACGACCGAGTAGGCGACGTAGGCGAGGACAACGCCGAAGACCAGTCGGACCTCGCGGATCGGGCACAGGGTCGTCGCGACGAGGCAGGGGGGCACGAGCGTGACGAGCGGGACGGCGTCGGGCCAGGTGTGGTGGGCCAGGGCGACGAGGACGAGGGCGGTCAGCACCGCGACGAGCAGCGGTGTGCCCTCCACCGCGGGCAGGGTGCGCGTCATCCGCCGTCCCTCGGCCCACGCAGGGAGCCGACCGGGCAAGATCGCGGACACTCGGCGGCCCCTCCCCTGTCGGTCGTCACGGCGCCTCGTGGCACCGTGACCGCACCTTAGGCACCGATTCGCCTGTCTGGGAAGCCTTGCAACCAAAGTGAGACCCCCCGCGCTCGCCGCGCGGGGGGTCTCACCTGCTATGGGACGTGTGGTCAGGGCAGCGGCGGGACCGTGCCGTCGGCCTCGAAGGCCGAGATCATGTCGATGCGCCGCTGGTGACGCTCCTCGCCGGTGAAGTCGGTCGCGAGGAAGACGCGCACCATCTCCTTGGACTCCTCGACGGACTGCATCCGGCCGCCCATCGACAGGATCTGGGCGTCGTTGTGCTCGCGGGCCAGCTTGGCCAGCTCGGCGTTGTAGCACAACGCCGCTCGGATGCCGGCGACCTTGTTGGCCGCCATCTGCTCGCCGTTGCCGGAGCCGCCGAGGACGATGCCGCGGCTGCCCGGGTCGGCCGCAACGGCCTGGGCCGCACGGATGACGAAGACCGGGTAGTCGTCGACGGCGTCGTACTCGAAGGGACCGTGGTCGGTGACCTCGTGCCCCTCGTCGGCGAGGAAGGTCAGCAGCTCCTGGTGCAGTTCGAATGCGGCGTGGTCGCCACCGATGTGGACGCGCAAGTCAGTACCTCTCAGTCGAAGATCGGGTCGCGGGTGCGGGAGCGCTTGAGCTCGAAGAAGCCGTCGGTCCCGGCGACGAGCACGCATCCGTCGAAGAGGCGGCCGGCGGCCTCCCCCTTCGGCGCGGGCGAGACGACGGGGCCGAAGAAGGCGACGCCCTCCACGGAGATCACCGGGGTGCCGACGTCGTCACCGACGAGGGCGATGGCGCGGTCGTGGCTCTCGCGGAGGAAGGCGTCGTGCTCGTCGGTGTCGGCGGCCTCGATGAGCTCGGCCGGCAGCCCGACCTCGGCGAGCGCGGCCGCGGTGGCGGCGACGAAGTCGCGCTCGCCGCCGAGGTGCAGGCGGGTCCCGATGGCGTCGTACAGCGGCTTGGTCACCTCGTCGCCGTGCGCCTTGCGGGCGGCCGCGATCACCCGGACCGGGGCCCAGCCACGGTCCATCATCTCGCGGTACTCGTCGGGGAGGTCACGCCCTTCGTTGAGGACGGACAGGCTCATCTGCGACCACGTCACAGAGACGTCCCGGACCTCCTCGACCTCCATGAGCCACCGGCTCGTCATCCACGCCCACGGGCACAGCGGGTCGAACCACATCTCCACGGTCTGCGTCATGACGCCATCGTCTCAGACGCGCCGCGGCGCTGTGACAGCATGAGCGAAAAGTCGTACGGCAAAGGAGCAACACGTGCCCGGGAAGAACCTCACCCGTGAGGAGGCCGCCGAGCGGGCCTCGCTCGTCACGGTCGACCGTCACGAGATCACCCTCGACCTGACGACGTCGGAGACGACCTTCGCCACGACGAGCACCATCCACTTCACGGCGAAGGGAGGGTCCGCCACCTTCGTCGACTTCATCGGTGAGTCGGTGGAGTCGGTCGAGCTCAACGGCACGCAGCTGGACGCCGCCGCGGTCTTCGCCGACCACCGCATCCGCCTCGACGACCTCGCCGAGGACAACGTCGTGACGATCGCGGCGACCGGTCGCTACATGAACACCGGCGAGGGCCTGCACCGCTTCGTCGACCCGGTCGACGGCGAGGTCTACCTCTACACGCAGTTCGAGGTGCCCGACAGCCGCCGAATGTACCCGGTCTTCGAGCAGCCGGACCTCAAGGCGAGCTTCACCCTCACCGTCACCGCGCCGGCGCACTGGCAGGTCATCGGCAACAGCCCGACCCCCGAGCCGACCCCCGTGCAGGACGCAGCGGGGCGGGACCTGGCGCAGTGGGCCTTCGCGCCGACGGAGCGGATGAGCAGCTACATCACCGCCCTCGTCGCCGGCCCCTACGACGTCGTCCGCGACTCGCTCACCTCGCGGGACAAGGAGGTGCCGCTCGGCATCTTCTGCCGCAAGTCGCTCACCCAGTACCTCGACGCCGACAACCTCTTCGCCCTGACGAAGGCGGGCTTCGCCTTCTTCGAGGATGAGTTCGACCGCGCCTACCCCTTCACGAAGTACGACCAGGTCTTCACGCCGGAGTACAACATGGGCGCGATGGAGAACGCGGGCTGCGTGACCTTCCACGAGATGTACGTCTTCCGCTCCAAGGTGCCCGACGCCCTCGTCGAGCGTCGCGCCCTCACCGTGCTCCACGAGCTGGCCCACATGTGGTTCGGCAACCTCGTGACGATGAAGTGGTGGAACGACCTGTGGCTCAACGAGTCCTTCGCCGAGTGGGCCTCGACGACCTGCCAGGCCGAGGCCACCGAGTGGGCCGACGCGTGGACGACCTTCTGCACCCATGAGAAGGCCTGGGCCTACCGCCAGGACCAGCTGAGCTCGACCCACCCGATCGTCGCCCCGATCCGCGACCTCGCCGACGTCGAGGTCAACTTCGACGGCATCACCTACGCCAAGGGTGCGTCCGTGCTCAAGCAGCTCGTCGCCTACGTCGGCCGGGAGCCCTTCCGCGACGGGCTGCGCGCGTACTTCGCCAAGCACGCTTGGGGCAACACGACGCTCGACGACCTCCTCGACGAGCTCGAGGCGACCTCGGGGCGCGACCTGCGCGCCTGGTCGAAGCTGTGGCTCGAGACCGCCGGGGTCAACACCCTGCGTCCGCTCGTCGAGGTCGACGACCGCGGCCACTACGTCGACGCCGTCATCGAGCAGACCTTCGCCGAGGGCTTCGAGACGCTGCGCCCGCACCGTCTGGCCGTCGGTCTCTACGACCTCGTCGACGGTGTGCTGCAGCGCCGCGAGCGCATCGAGGTGGACGTCGACGGCGAGCACACGCCGCTCCCCCAGCTCGTGGGGCAGCGCCAGCCCGATCTGCTGCTGCTCAACGACGACGACCTGACGTACGCCAAGCTGCGGCTCGACGAACGCTCTCTCGCGACGCTGCTCGCGCACCCGACGGCCTTCGCCGACTCGCTGCCCGCGTCGCTGGCCCTCGCCTCGGCGTGGGACATGACGCGCGACGGCGAGATGGCCGCCCGCTCCTACGTCGAGCTCGTCCTGCCCGTGCTCGACGGGCTGAGCGACTCGGTGCTGCTGCGAGCGCTCATCGGTCAGGTCTCGACCGCCGTGCTCACCTACAGCTCCCCCGAGCACCGCGAGACGACCCGTCAGCAGGTCGTCGCCCACCTCGCCGAGCTCGCCCGGCGCGCTGCGCCGGGCAGCGACGCCCAGCTGCAGCTCGTCACCGGTCACGCGGGTCTGCTCGCCCCCGGCGACGACACCGCCTTCGTCGCGGGCCTGCTCGACGGCAGCGCCCCGCTCGAGGGCCTGGCCGTCGACACCGACATGCGGTGGACCCTGCTCACCGGCCTGGCCGCCGCCGGCGAGGCCGACGCGGACGCCGTGGCCACGGAGGCGCAGGGGGACAACACCGCCACCGGTCGTGAGCGTGCCGCCCGCGCCGCCGCGAGCATCCCGACCGCCGAGGCCAAGGAGGCCGCCTGGCAGGCGGGGGTCGTCGCCACCGACACCCCCAACTCGGTCGTCGACGCCCACGGGCTCGGCTTCGGCCGCACGGCGGACCCGGCGCTGCTCACCCCCTTCGTCCAGCGGTACCACGACGTGCTCGAGGAGGTGTGGTCCGCGCGGACCCACGCCATCGCCGAGGGCATCGTCATCGGCTTCTACCCGATGGCCCTCGCCGGCCCGGAGCTGCTCGCGACGACGCAGGCCTGGCTCGACGAGCACCCGGACGCGCCGGCGGGGCTGCGCCGCACCGTCGCCGAGAGCCGGGACGCGGTCGCGCGTGCAGTTGCTGCTCAGGAGCGTGACGCAGACTCGGTCGGATGATCGACATGTCCTCGTTGCCCGCCGTCGACCTGACCTGGGAGTCCACCGCGGACTGGCTGCTCGGCGCGCCGCTGAAGATCGTCGTGACCATCGCGGTGGCCTTCCTCGCGCGGTGGCTCGCCCACCGGGCGATCACCCGAGCCGTCTCGGCCTCGATCGCCCGGAGCGAGGCCTCCCGCGCCAAGCGGGAGCGCCGCGGCGCGAACCGCGACGCGACGACGGCGCGGGAGCGCTACCGCCAGCGGACCCTGACGATGGGCTCGCTGCTGCGGTCCATCGCGACCTTCGCCATCGCGGTCATCACCGTGCTCACCGTGATGTCGCTGTGCGGGATCCCACTCGCGCCGCTGCTGGCCTCCGCCGGTGTCGGCGGTGTCGCGCTGGGCTTCGGCGCGCAGGCCCTCGTCAAGGACTTCCTCTCCGGCATCTTCATGATCCTCGAGGACCAGTACGGCGTCGGCGACCTCATCGACACCGGTGAGGCCGTCGGCACCGTCGAGGAGGTCACGCTGCGCGTCACCCGCCTGCGCGACCCCGACGGGGTCGTCTGGTACGTCCGCAACGGCGAGATCATCCGGATCGGCAACCGCAGCCAGGGCTGGTCGACGGTCCTCGTCGACATCCCCTTCAACTACCGCGAGGACGTCGAGCGTGTCATCGGCATCATCCGTACCGAGGTCGCGAAGATCGACAAGGAACCCCACTGGTCACAGGTGCTGCGCGAGGAGCTGCAGGTCCTCGGCGTCGAGTCGATCACCGGCGGCACCGTCACCGTGCGCATCCTCGCGCGCTGCGCCCCCGACCAGAACTGGGGCATCCAGCGCGAGATCCGCCGCCGGGTCAAGGAGGTCTTCGACCGCGAAGGCATCGCCGGGCCGCCGATCCCGACCGTCGGCGGGCAGCACCAGATCTGACCGCCCCCTCGGGCAGTGGTGGGCGCACCTGACAGACTGACGGGCATGTTCGCCCAGCCCGGAGACAGCTTCTACGAGCAGGTCGGGGGGCACGAGACCTTCGTGCGCCTCGTGCGTGCCTTCTACGAGGGCGTGGCCGGCGACGAGCCGCTGCGAGCCCTCTACCCCGAGGAGGACCTCGGGCCGGCGGAGGTGCGGCTGCGGATGTTCCTCGAGCAGTACTTCGGCGGGCCCGGCACCTACAGCCAGGAGCGCGGGCACCCCCGACTGCGCATGCGGCACGTGCCCTATGCCGTCACCCCGGACATGCGTGACCGGTGGATGCGGCACATGATGGCGGCCATGGACAGCCTCGAGCTGCCCGAGGCCCACGACGCCGCGATGCGCGACTACTTCCGACGAGCCGCCGACACGCTCGTCAACGCCGACGAGGACGGACAGCGCCTGTGACCGCGACCCTGCCGACCCACGAGATCCACGCCGCCGACCCCGCGGACAGCCCGTGGTGGCGCGATGCCGTGATCTACCAGATCTACCCGCGCTCGTGGGCCGACGGCGACGGCGACGGCGTCGGCGACCTGCCGGGCATCACCTCCCGGCTGGAGCACCTGCGTGACCTCGGTGTCGACGCGGTGTGGCTCTCCCCCTTCTACCGGTCGCCCCAGCGCGACGCCGGCTACGACGTCGCCGACCACCGCGACGTCGACCCGCTCTTCGGCACCCTCGCCGACGCGGACACGATGATCGCCCGGGCCCACGAGCTCGGGCTGCGCGTCGTCGTCGACCTCGTGCCCAACCACACCTCCTCCGACCACGCGTGGTTCCAGCAGGCCCTGGCCGCCGGCCCCGGCAGCCCCGAGCGGGCCCGCTACGTCTTCCGGGACGGGCTCGGCGACGACGGGTCGCAGCCCCCGACGGACTGGCTGGCCAACTTCGGCGGCGGCGCCTGGACCCGGGTGACCGAGCCCGACGGCTCCCCCGGGCAGTGGTACCTCCACCTCTTCGACCCGAGCCAGCCCGACCTCGACTGGACCAACCCGCAGGTGCGCGAGGACTTCGAGACGACGCTGCGCTTCTGGCTCGACCGCGGGGTCGACGGATTTCGCGTCGACGTCGCCCACGGCCTCGTCAAGGACCAGACCTTCCCGAGCTTCGGCAAGCACCCCGGCGGGCTCATGGAGGTGACCCACGAGGCCCCCTACTGGGACCAGGACGGGGTCCACGAGATCTACCGGGCATGGCGCGAGCTGCTCGACGGCTACGGCGAACCGGCCCGGATCATGTGCGCGGAGGCCTGGGTCAACCCCGCCGACCGGCTCGCCCGCTACGTGCGCTCCGACGAGTTCCACCAGGCCTTCAACTTCGACTTCCTCGAGACCCAGTGGCAGGCCGGTCCGCTAGGCGCGGCGATCCGCCGCTCGCTCGCGGCCAACGACTCCGTCGGTGCCCCGTCGACCTGGGTGTTGAGCAACCACGACGTGCTGCGCCACGCGAGCCGCTTCGGGCTGCCCGACGGTCGGCCCCGCCCCAACGGGATCGGCGCCGACGACCCGCAGCCGGACGCCGAGCGCGGCCTGCGCCGGGCCCGTGCGGCGACGACGCTCATGCTCGCCCTCCCCGGCGGCGCCTACGTCTACCAGGGCGAGGAGCTCGGCCTGCCCGAGCACACGAGCCTGCCCGACGAGGTGCGCCAGGACCCGACCTTCGCCCGGACCGGCGGAGTGGAGCTCGGGCGTGACGGCTGCCGTGTCCCCATGGCCTGGGAGCAGGGCGCCCCCGCCCTGGGCTTCTCCCCCACCGGTGCCGCGTGGCTGCCTCAGCCGGCGGCCTACTCCGACCTGGCGGTCGACGCCCAGACCGGGGTCGAGGGGTCGACGCTCGAGCTCTACCGCACCCTCCTGCGGCTGCGCCGCGAGCGGCGCCTCGGGCTGGCAGCCCTCGCCGAGGTCGAGGGGCCGGGCGACGACGTCCTCGGCTACGTCGCCACCGCACCGGACGGGGCCCGCACCCTCGTCGTGGCCAACCTCTCCACCGAGCAGATCGGGCTGCCCGAGGGCGCCAGCGTCCTCGTCGCCTCCGGCGAGCTCGTCGACGGACGGGTCCCCGCCGACACGGCCGTCTGGGCCGAGCTGCCCTGATGGCCGACGTCCTGCTCCTGCACTCCGCCCTCGGGCTGCGGCCGGGCGTGCACGCCTTCGCCGACCTGCTGCGCGAGTGCGGCCACGAGGTGACCGTCCCCGACTACTACGAGGGGCACGTCTTCGACGAGGAGGCGCCGGGCATCGCGCACCGCGACGCCCACCCCGAGTACTTCGAGACCGTCCGCGAGCTCGCCGCGGCCCTACCGCCGGTGACGGTGCTCGCCGGATTTTCGCTCGGCGCGTGGTTCGCCCAGCGGCTCGCCGCACGTCGTCCACGCGCCCGCGCCGCGATCCTGCTCCACTCCGTCGCGGCCCCGCGGCACGACTGGTCCGGCGTGCCGGTGCWGGTGCACCGCCMCGCCGACGACCCGTGGATCGCCCCATCGGACGTGTCCCTGCTGGGGGCGGCGGTCGAGGCGAGCGGGGCTCCCTTCGAGGACCACGTGGCACCCGGCCACGGCCACCTCTTCACCGACCCCGACCTCCCCGGGTACGAGGCGGCGGTGACGGCGGCGACGATCGAGCGGATCGACGCCTTCATCGACTGAGGTCTCGACCGCAGTCAGAGGCCGTCGCTACGGTCGGGGCATGACCCTCACGCTCGGCATGATCACGACCGACACGACGGACGCCCTGCGGCTCGGCACCTGGTGGGCCGAGCAGACGGGCGGAGAGGTCCGCGAGACCAACGACGGGTGGTTCGTCACCGTCCAGCTGCCCGGTGGCCCGATGCTCTCCTTCCAGCGGGTCGACGACCCGACGCCGGGGAAGAACCGGCTGCACCTCGACCTCGGGGCATCCGACCTCGATGCCGAGGTCGAGCGGCTCACCGGCGTCGGCGCCTCGGTCGTCGAGCCGCGCCGGATGGGCGACTTCCGGTGGGTGACGATGGCCGACCCCGACGGCAACGAGTTCTGCGTCGCCGAGCACTGAGCCCTGGGGACGACGGGGTGCCCGTCCCGACGAGTAGCGTGACCACGTGAGGTCCGCGAGCGACTACCCCTACTTCGACCAGGCGACGCCGCTCGCGCTCGCGCACCGGGGCGGCTCGACCTACGCCCCCAACGTCGGTCGCGAAAACACCGTCCACGCCTTCCGGCAGGCCGTCGACCTCGGCTACCGCTACCTCGAGACCGACGTTCACGCGACGGCCGACGGGCAGCTCGTCGCCTTCCACGACGACGTGCTCGACCGGGTGACCGACGCCTGCGGTGCCATCGCCGAGCTGCCCTGGAGCGAAATCTCCGCAGCCCGCATCCACGGCCTTGACGCCGTCCCCACGCTGGACGAGCTCTTCGAGACCTTCCCCCAAGCACGCTTCAACATCGACATCAAGGCGCCGGGGGCCATCGGGCCGCTCGTCGACGCCATCCGCCGCCATGACGCCACCGACCGGGTGTGCATCGGGTCCTTCGACGACGCCCGGCTCCGGCTCGTGCGCCGCGACCTCGGCCCACGCCTGGCCACCTCGGCCGGGCCGCGCGACGTCGCGCTCACACGGCTGCTGCCCCGCGTGGTGACCCGCCTGCTCCGCTCCCCCTCGCAGGCGCTGCAGATCCCGGTCTCGCAGCGGGTCGGACGGGCGAGCATCACCCTCGTCACGCCCCGCCTCGTCGCCGCCGCGCACGCGCTGGGCAAGCAGGTGCACGTGTGGACCATCGACGACCCCGACGAGATGCACCGGCTGCTCGACCTCGGGGTCGACGGCATCGTCACCGACCGCATCGACATCCTGCGGGACGTGCTCGCGGAGCGGGGCCACCCGCTTCGCCCGTGACGGTGTGCGGCCGGCGCCGCTGCCTCGGGACCCGCAGCTGCGCGTCAGGACTGCAGCGCCGCGGCGACCTGGCCCACGGCCGTCGGCCGACCGGCGACGCTCCACACGTGCCCGCGGGCCTCGACCTGATCGGCGCGCCCGCCGGCGGCGGTGACGAGCGCTGCGCCGGGCAGCCAGTCCCACTCGGGGACCGACTGCTGGGCCCAGACGCCGAGGCGCCCGGCCGCGACGGCCGCGAGGTCGCACGAGCCGGAGCCGAACATCCGCACGGTGGCCGCGCCGGAGAGCGCCGCGAGCCAGGGCTCGCGCAGGGAGTCGTCGGGCAGGACGGCGGGGTGGAGATAGGTCGCCATGGCGACCTCGGCCAGCGGCAGGTCGGCCAGCTCACCCACCGCGGTGCCGTTGAGGCGCGTCCGCAGGCCACGACCGCCGATCCACGACTCGTCGACCGCTGGCTGGTGGACGGCGCCGAGCACGAGGCCCTCGCCGTCGCGCAGGGCGAGCGCGCTGCACCAGGTGCCGAGCCCGGAGAGGAAGTTGTAGGTCCCGTCGACCGGGTCGATGACCCAGGTCCGGCCGGAGCGGGACGGCGCCTCGGCGCCTTCCTCCCCGACGATGCCGTCGTCGGGGCGCAGGCGACGCAGGGTGCTCTCGACGAGCTCCTCGGCCGCGTGGTCAGCGGCCGTGACGACGTCGGAGATCGAGGTCTTGTGCTGCGCGCGCAGGCCCTCCGAGCGCATGCGGGCGGCGAGCATCGCCGCCTGCCGGGTCAGGGCCGCCGCGAGGGCCGCGTCGTCGATGTCGGTGGGCAGGTCGGCGAGGTGATCGTCCACGCCCCCAGCCTATGGGGGCGCCGACGACCGGGTCAGCGGGCGATGACGAAGCCCCGGTCGGTCGAGACCCGGGTCCACGGCCCGAGCGCGTGCACCTCGGCCCGGGCCTCCGGCGCGGGCCGCAGGAAGCCGAGCGCGTGGAGCGCGAAGGCGGTGCCCGCAGGCACCGGGGGCACCGTGTCGGTCAGCCGCATCCAGACGCGGGCGCGCAGGTCGGCGACGGCGGCGGAGCCGGCCCCCTCCGGCACCCCGCGGGCGATCTCGGCGATCCCGTCGCGAGCGTGGTCCTGCAGCGCCGTGTCGGGCACCTGACCGACGCGCTCCCAGCCCGACCGGGGCGGACTGACCGCCGACCACCCGGGCGAGGCCAGGACCGGCGGGTCCTGCAGCTCGACACCGCCGCGAGCGAGGCGGTCGGTCACGGCACCGATGGGCACGGTGAGATCGCGCTGCGTGGGCTCCGCGAGCGCGAAGGTCCGCAGACCGAGCACCAGCCCGGAGTTGGTCAGGCCGCGCCCCGGCAGCACGCAGGTCCACGCCGCGAGCACGGGGCCGACGGCCTGGAGACGGACGAAGCCCCCTTCGTCGACGCGGCGGGCCCGGGCGAGGTAGGTCGCGAGGTCGGCGGCGCTCTCCTCGTCGACGAGACGAAGGGAGGTCATCGGCGCCGTCGCATCGGCACCGGTCCGCCGAGCTGGGCGCTCAGGGCGGCGCGCTCGTCGTCGGTCAGCCGACGCGCACCCTGCGTGGCCAGGTCGAAGGCGACGAGGGTCGACTCGGCGCGGGCGAAGACGACGTCCTCGTCACGGATGGTGTAGCCCATGTCCCAGCTGGCTCCGCCGACGGCGGTGACCCACATGTCGATGAGCACCGGCTCGGGACGATAGGTGAGCTGCTCGAGGAACTCGATCTCCTGACGGGCGAGGAGCACCCCCGAGCGGAGCATGCTGTCACCACCGCTGGCGTGGAACCAGCGGCGGAAGGCGCGGATCCGGGCCTCCTCGAGCAGCCGGTGGTACTGGACGTTGTTGACGTGGCCGTAGGCGTCCATGTCGCCCCAGCGCAGGCCGATCTCGGCCGTGAAGGCCCCCGGCTCGGTGGTCTCGCTCGTCATGTCCACATCCTCCCACCGACCGCCGCGGTCATCCCCATCCCCCGTCGGCGGCCGGCTCGTCGTCGGTGGGCTGACCTACGGTTGACCACGATGACCACACAGACCAGCTCCCTCCACGACGACGCGACCGCTGTCCTGCGGCAGCTCGTCGGTCGCGACGACGTCACCTTCCGCGACGGACAACTGGAGGCGATCGAGGCCCTCGTCGGGGGTGGGCGGCGGGTGCTCGTCGTCCAGCGCACCGGGTGGGGCAAGTCCGCGGTCTACTTCGTCGCCTCACGCCTGCAGCGGGCGAAGGGAGCCGGCCCCGCGCTCATCGTCTCGCCGCTGCTCGCGCTCATGCGCGACCAGATCGCCGCCGCCGAGCGGGCCGGCGTGCGCGCCGTGTCGATGAACTCGGCCAACGCCCAGGAGTGGGACGAGGTCCGTGGCCGGCTCGCCCGCGACGAGGTCGACGTCCTGCTCGTCAGCCCCGAGCGGCTCAACAACCCACGGTTCCGCGCCGAGCAGCTGCCCGACCTCACCCGGCGGTGCGGTCTGCTCGTCGTCGACGAGGCGCACTGCGTCAGCGACTGGGGCCATGACTTCCGCCCCGACTACCGCCGGATCAAGGACCTGCTCGGCGAGCTCCCCGCGGGCACCCCGGTGCTCGCGACGACCGCGACGGCCAACGAGCGCGTCGTCCACGACGTCGCCGAGCAGCTGGCAGCCGGCACCGAGGGCGAGGTCCTCACCGTCCGCGGGCCGCTCGCCCGCGACAGCCTCCGGCTGGCCGTCCTCCCACGGTCCGGGATGGACCGCCACCTCGCCTGGCTCACCACCCACCTCGGCCGGCTCGAGGGCAGCGGCATCATCTACACCCTGACGGTGAGCGCTGCCGAGGACGTCGCCGCCGCGCTGCAGGCCGCCGGCCACGAGGTCGCCGCCTACACCGGCCGGTCCGACGCGGAGGAGCGGGCGTCGATGGAGGAGGCCCTGCGCCACAACCGGGTCAAGGCCCTCGTCGCGACGAGCGCCCTCGGCATGGGCTTCGACAAGCCCGACCTCGGGTTCGTCGTCCACCTCGGTGCCCCCTCGTCGCCCGTCGCCTACTACCAGCAAGTCGGTCGCGCCGGCCGCGCCACGGAGCGGGCCGACGTGGTCCTGCTGCCCGGGCACGACGACGTGTCGATCTGGAAGCACTTCGCCTCCTCGTCCATGCCCCGCGAGGACCAGGCCGCCGCCGTCATCACCGCGCTCGCCGAGGCCGGCCGTCCCCTGTCGACGGGTGCCCTCGAGACGATCGTCGACATCCGCCGCACGCGGTTGGAGCTGCTGCTCAAGGTGCTCGACGTCGACGGCGCGGTCCAGCGGGTGAGCGGTGGCTGGATCGGCACCGGCCAGCCGTGGGTCTACGACGCGGAGCGCTACGAGCGGGTCGCCGCCGCCCGTGAGGCCGAGCAGCAGCACATGCTCGACTACATCGACACCACCGGATGCCGGATGGCCTTCCTCCAGCGCACCCTCGACGACGCGAGCGCACAGGACTGCGGCCGATGCGACCGCTGCGCCGGCCCGTGGATCGACGCCGAGGTGGCCGACGACGCACTCGGCTCGGCCCGCTCCACGCTCGACCGGACCGGTGTCGACCTCGACCCGCGGGCTCAGTGGCCCAGCGGCATGGACCGTCTCGGGGTCCCGGTCAAGGGACGCATCCCCGCCGACGAGGCCATGTCGCCCGGCCGCGCCCTGGCGCGCGTCACCGACCTCGGCTGGGGCCCACGGCTGCGCGAGCTCCTCTCCGAGGACCAGCCGGTACCGGACCAGGTGGTCCGCGCCGTCGTCCGGGTGCTCGCCGAGTGGGGGTGGCAGACCCGCCCCGCCGGCATCGTCGTCGTCCCCTCGCGGTCTCGCCCGACGCTCGTCACCTCGCTCGCCGATCAGCTCGGGCAGATCGGCCGGCTGCCGGTGCTCGGTGCGCTCACCCCCGTCGACGGCGGACCCGTGGGCGAGCCGGGCGGCAACTCCGCCTACCGCCTCGCCGGGGTGTGGGAGCGGCTGACCGTCGACCCCGAGCTCGCCCACCAGCTCCCGGGCCTCACCGGACCGGTCCTCCTCGTCGACGACGTCGTCCACTCCCGGTGGACGATGACCACGGCGGCTCGGGCCCTGCGTCGGGCCGGAGCACGGGAGGTCCTCCCCTTCGCCCTCGCCGTCGACGGGTGAGCCCGCGCGGTCCGCGCGGCAGACCGATGCTGACCCCGGGCACCCCTCTCGCCTAGGCTCGGTCCGTTGACCACGTGACACCGAGGAGCACCATGGCCGCAGACTCCGTCGAGCAGGCACAGCGCATCAACCTGAGCACCGCTCTGGCGACGCTCGAGCTCCAAGAGGTCGGTCACGCGACCATCCGCGTCGAGGGTGCCGACGGGGTGGGCGAGCTCGGCGCGAGCTCGGCCGACGTCTTCGAGGGCGAGAGCATCGCCATGCCGCACGGGCGGGTCTTCGGCGGTCAGGTGCTCGCGCAGGCGCTCATGGCGGCCGGGCGCACCGTCCTCCCCGAGATGCCGCACCGGATGCCGCACTCCCTGCACGCCTACTTCATGCGTCCCGGGGACTCCGACCTGCCGATCCGCTTCGCCGTCGAGCGGATGCGCGACGGCCGCTCCTTCTCGACCCGACGCGTCCACGCGCTGCAGCACGGACGCCCGATCCTGTCGATGACCGCGTCCTTCCAGGACCCCTCCGACGGCCTCGACCACCAGGTCGACGCTCCCGACGTGCCCGGCCCCGACGAGCTCGAGTCGATCGGCGACAGCTACGGCGCCATCAACCACCCGCGCGCCAAGTACGTCGCCACGCGGCCCGTCGACCACCGCTACGTCGACGGCGACATCATGATGGCGCCGGCCCCCGAGCGGGACGGTCACCAGCGGGTGTGGTTCCGGACCATCGCCCAGCTCCCCCACGACCAGCTGACCCGGTGTGCCGTCCTCGCCTTCGCCTCGGACTACACGCCGATCGACAGCATGCTGCGGGCCCACGGCCTGACCTGGTCCGAGCCCGGGCTGACGCCGGCGACCATCGACCACACCATCTGGTTCCACCGCCCCGTCGACCCGGGCGCCTGGCTGCTCTACGACCAGGAGTCGCCCTCGACCCGCTCCGGTCGCGGGCTCATGGTCGGCAAGGTCTTCACCGAGGAGGGTGTCCTCGTCGCGACCATCGCCCAGGAGGCCATGGTGCGGATCAAGCCCGTGGGCTGAGCGGGGGTCGCACGGCGCGATGAGACCGGGCAGCGACCCGCAGCCCTGGTGAACTACGGTCGGTACATGGGCCTCCCACCGCTCGTTGCCCCCGGACCGGCGCTGACCGGGGAGCAGGTGAGCCATTACTCGCGCCACCTGCTCATGCCCGCCATCGGCGAAGGGGGCCAGCGTCGCCTCCTCGCGGCCCGCGTCGCCGTCATCGGGGCCGGTGGACTCGGCTCCCCCTCGCTGCTCTACCTGGCTGCGGCCGGCGTCGGTCGGATCACCGTCGTCGACGACGACGTGGTCGACGAGACCAACCTGCAGCGGCAGGTCATCCACTCGAGCGCCGACGTGGGTCGGCCCAAGGTCGACAGCGCCCTCGAGCGGGTGCGGGCCGTCAACCCCGACGTCGAGATCGTCGGGATCACCGACCACCTCACTGCCGACAATGCCGCCGCGATGCTCGCCGACCACGACATCGTGCTCGACGGCAGCGACAACTTCGAGACCCGCTACGCGGTGGCCGACGCCTGCGACGAGCTCGGTGTCCCTCTCGTCTGGGCAGCCGTCTACCGCACCGAGGCTCACCTCACCGTCTTCTGGACCGCAGCGCCGGAGGGCCACCCCGCCCCGGGGCTGCGCGACCTCTTCCCGCGACCACCGGCCCCCGGGTCGGTGCCCGCCTGCGGTGACGCCGGCGTCGTCGGACCACTCGTCGGCCAGGTCGGCTCGATGATGGCGACCGAGGCGATCAAGCTCATCACCGGTGTCGGTGCGCCCCTCCTCGGCCGGCTGCTCTTCATCGACGTGCTCGCCGCCACCCAGCGCGAGCTGCCCCTCGTCGCTCGCGGGCCACGCACCCGCCCCCCGGCGGTCCTGCCCGCCACGGTCGAGGACACCGAGCCCGAGGGCACCCCCCTCGTCTCCCCTGCCGACCTGGCCGACCAGCTCTCCGGGGCGCACGCCCCCTTCGTCCTCGACGTGCGTGAGGCGCACGAGCTGGCTGCCGGCAGCGTCCCCGGCGCCGTCCACATCCCCGTGCCGACCCTCACGGGTGACCCGACCTCCAGCGCCGGGCTGCCGACCGACCGTGACATCGTGCTCGTGTGCCACTCCGGGGCGCGGGCCCGACTCGCGGCGACCACGCTGCGTGCCCGCGGCTTCGTGCAGCTGCACGTCCTCGACGGCGGCATGCTCGCCTGGCCCGACCCGGTCCCGCTCGCCCAGGAGTCCCACTCATGACCGGCCCCACCGCCCGCGTCCTGCTGACCGTCGACGAGTACCGCGAGGAGCTGCTCACCGACCTGCTCGCCGGCAGCGGGCCACTCACGGACACCGAGCAGGTCCCCCTGGTGCAGGCCCTCGGCCGGGTCCTCGCCGAGCCGGTGCGGGCCCGCGGTGATGTGCCCGCCTTCGCCAACTCGGGCATGGACGGCTACGCCGTGCGCCACGCCGACCTCGCCGACGGGACGAGCACGCTGCGCGTCGTCGGTGCGGTCGCCGCCGGCTCCTCGCTCGACCCCGCCCTCGCCGCCGGCGAGTGCGTGCGCATCATGACCGGCGCACCCGTGCCCACGGACGCCGACACGATCGTCCCGGTCGAGCTCACCGACGGCGGCCACGAGATCGTGACCATCACCGGGACCGTCGAGCCCGGACAGCACCTGCGCGGCGCCGGCGAGGACGTGCGGGCCGATGACGTCGTCGCCGACGCCGGGGTGACGGTCACCGCACGCGTGCTCGGCACGCTCGCGGCCGCCGGCACCGCCGCCGTCTCCGTGCGACGCCGCCCGGTCGTCGCCGTCGCAGCCACCGGTGACGAGCTCGTCGCCCCCGGTGGGGCGCTGGAGCGGGGCCAGATCTTCGAGTCCAACGGCACCCACCTCGCCGCCACCCTCACCGAGCTCGGGGTCGAGGTGCGCGGACCCGTCGTCCTCGGGGACCAGCGCGCGGCCTTCACCTCGGGCCTCGACGAGCTCGCACGGGGCAGCGACCTGATCATCCTCACCGGCGGGGTGAGCGTGGGTGACTTCGACGTCTCCCGCATCGTCCTGCAGGAGTCCGCGGACGGGGTCTTCCGCCACGTGCGCATGCAACCCGGCAAGCCACAGGGCTGGGCCCGGTGGCACGGCGTGCCCGTGCTGGCCTTCCCCGGCAACCCGGTGAGCACCGCGATCTCCTTCGAGGTCTTCGGCCGACCCGTCATCGACCGCCTGCTCGGCCGCGAGGCACCCGGCGGTGCGACGCTCGCGGTCGCCGGCACCGGCTGGCGATCCCCCGAGGGACGCCGGCAGTTCGTCCCCGTGCGCCTCACGAGCGACGACGAGGGACGCCTCGTCGCCACCCCGGCCCACCGGCGGGGATCCGCCTCGCACATGGCCACCTCGCTCGGCGGCGCCCACGCGCTGGCCGTCGTCGGCGAGGAGACCGACACCGTCGAGCCCGGCGACCTCGTCGGGGTCAGGAGCCTGTAGATGGACCACCCGCTGACCCACCTCGACACCGCGGGCCACGCCCGCATGGTCGATGTCACCGACAAGCAGCCGACGATCCGATCGGCCACCGCCGCAGGCCGCGTGGTGACCTCAGCAGAGACCGTCTCGCTCCTGCGGGACGGCTCCGTGCCGAAGGGGGACGTCCTCGCCGTCGCCCGCATCGCCGGCATCCAGGCGGCGAAGAAGACACCCGAGCTGCTGCCCCTCGCGCACGTCATCGGCGTGCACGGAGCCGTCGTCGACCTGGCGATCACCGACGACGGCGTCGACATCACCGCGACCGTCCGGACCGCGGACCGCACGGGCGTCGAGATGGAGGCCCTGACGAGCGTCTCGGTCGCCGCGCTGGCCGTCGTCGACATGGTCAAGGGTCGCGACCGCAGCGCCCACATCACCGACATCAGGCTGCTGACGAAGACCGGCGGCCGCAGCGGCACGTGGATGCGGGAGGGCGCATGAGCGAGCCCACCCCCTTTGACGCGGTGATCCTCGCCGGCGGCACCGGCTCCCGCCTCGGCGGCGCGAGCAAGGCCGACCTCGAGCTCGACGGCCAGCGCCTGCTCGACCGGGTGCTCGTCGCCGTGGCCGACGCGGACACCATCACCGTCGTCGGTGACGTCGCCGTCCCCGACGGTGTCCACCGCACGCTCGAGGACCCGCCCCGGGGCGGACCCGTCGCAGGCGTCGCCGCCGGGCTGTCGGCCCTGGACGCCGCCGGCGGAGCCGCCGAGTGGACCCTGGTCGCGTCGTGCGACCTGGCCAACCCCCTCCCCGCGCTGGGTCGACTGCTCGCCGCGTGGTCGTGGGCGGTCCGCAGCACGGACGTCACGACCGATGACCACGACGGCTGGTGCTTGGCCGACGCCGACGACCGCCCCCAGTGGTTGCTCGGTATCCACCGCACGAGCACGCTGCGCCGCGGCCTCGAGCGGCTGGGTTCACCGCGCGACCGGGCCCTCCACGAGCTCTTCGCCGAGGCGACCCTCGTCACCGTGCCGGCGAGCCGCGCCGACGTCGCCGACATCGACACCTGGGCCGACCTAGCCGCGTGGGCCCAACGGCTCGAGCCCCGTGACGAGCCCACCCAGCAGGAGGACGAGCGATGAGCACCCGGACCGACGACGGACCGGCCGAGGAGCGCTGGGCCGACTGGATCGAGCACGCCTGCGCCGCACTGGGGCTCGACCCCGAGGCCGTCGACGTGCGCAGCATCCTCGCGATGACGAAGACCATCGCGCACGACTTCGAGCGGCCCATGGCGCCGGTCGGCGCTTACATCCTCGGCCTGGCCGTCGGGCGCCTGCAGGAGCAGGGCCGCCCGGTCGACCTGGACTCCCTACGATCGCACCTCGAGTCGACGCTGCCCCCGGCGTCGAGGACGGAGCAGGCATGAGCAGCACGACGATCCGGTACTTCGCCGGCGCCGCCGAGGCGGCCGGCACCGACGAGGAGCAGCTCGACGGCGCCACAGTCGGAGAGGTGCTCGCGGCTGCCCGTCGGGCGCACGGGGATCGGCTGAGCGAGGTCCTCGAGCGGTGCTCCGTGCTGCACGCCGGCCGCTACGTCGACGACGACTCCACACCGGTCACCGCCGGAGCGACGATCGACGTGCTGCCCCCCTTCGCCGGGGGGTGAGTCATCCGCCGATGGCGCTCATCGGACGCGGCGGCTGGAGGAAGCCGGGCTCGTTGATCCCGTGGCCGGGCAGCTTGAGCGCCAGGCACTCGTGCACGAGAGCATGGATCTCCTCCTCCGTCGCGCCGGAGCGCAGCGGCCCACGCAGGTCCGTCTCGCCGTTGGCGAAGAGGCAGTTGCGCAGCTGGCCGTCGGCCGTGAGGCGCAGCCGGTCGCACGACCCGCAGAAGGGCATCGTCACCGAGGCGACGACACCCACCGTCGCCGGGCCGCCGTCGATGCGGAAGCGCTCGGCCGGGGCGGCCCCTCGCCCGGGCAGCTCCTCGAGGTCGAACTCGGCACGCAGCGACGAGAGGATCTCCTGCCCGGTGATCATCTCCGTACGCTCCCAGCTGTGCTGGGCGTCCAACGGCATCTGCTCGATGAAGCGCAGCTCATAGCCGCGCTCGACCGCCCACCGCGTGAGGTCGACGACCTCGTCGTCGTTGATGCCACGCTGGAGCACCGAGTTGACCTTGACCGGCCGCAGCCCGGCCTCGTGGGCGGCCGCCATGCCGGCGACGACGTCGTCGAAGCGGTCACGACGCGTGATCTCGTGGAAGCGCTCTGGGTGCAGCGTGTCGAGACTGACGTTGACCCGGGTCAGACCGGCCTCCTTGAGCGCCGGCGCGATCTTGGCCAGGCCCAGACCATTGGTCGTCATCGACACCTCGGGACGGCCCTGCGGGCCCTCCATCGCCGCGATGCCCGAGACGATCTCGACGACATCGGGGCGCACGAGCGGCTCGCCACCCGTGAGACGCACCTCGGTGATGCCCGCCGTGACCGCCGCCTCGACGAGGGTGAGCAGCTCGGGGGTCGTGAGCAGCTCGTCCTTGGGCAGCCAGGGCAGGCCCGCGGCCGGCATGCAGTAGGTGCAGCGCAGGTTGCACTTGTCGGTCACCGAGACCCGCAGGTCGCGGTGGACGCGACCGTGGGGATCGATCAGCGGGCGGGACATCAGCAGCTCAGCCCCGACCAGGCGTGCGAGCCATCGGCCTCGAACTGCTGCTTCCACACCGGCAGCTCGTGCTTGACCGCCTCGACGACGGCGCGGCAGAGGGTGAAGGCGAGATCCCGGTGGGCGCTGCCCACGGTGACGACGAGCGCCAGGTCACCGACGTCGAGGTCACCGACGCGGTGGGTCGCCTGCACCTCGGCCAAGCCCTGCGGGTCGTGCCGGACGATCGTCGCCGAGACGATCTCCTCGATGAAGCGCTGGGCGTCCGGGTGGCAGGTGTAGCGCAGCGCCACCACCTCGCCCGTGGCCTCGGGGTCGTGGTCGCGCACCTGCCCGACGAAGCTCGCGACGGCTCCGTGGGACGGCCCGCTCACGCTCGCGAGCATGGCCGTCAGGTCGATCGGGTCGGTGGCGATCCACGCGGTGTGTGCCATCAGTGGTCGCCTCCGGCGATCTGGTCGAGGACGTGCTCGACGAGGGGCAGGAGCACGTCCAGGCCCTCACGGACCCCCGTGGGGCTGCCGGGGAGGTTGACGACGAGGGCACCCGGGTGGTCCGGGGAGGCGTCCACGACACCGACCAGTCCACGGGAGATCGCGGCGAAGGGAGTGTGCCGCGAGCCCTCGGCCCGCAGCAGCTCGGCGAGACCGGGGACTTCCCGGTCCAGGACCGGGGCCGTGCCCTCCGGCGTCCGGTCGGTGGGCGTCACGCCGGTACCACCGCTGGTGATGATCAGGCGGCACCCCGCCGCGATGGAGGCGCGCAGGACGGACTCGACCTCGTCCGCGCCGTCCGGAACGACACTCGTCGTCGTCTCGAGGCCGGCCGCCTCCAGGAGCTCGACCGCGGTGCGACCCGACAGGTCCTCCCGCTCGCCGGCGCTCACCCGGTTCGAGACCGTGATGACGTGCGCTGTGGTGCTCACCGGGCTCCTTTCGCCTCGCTGGTCTCCCAGTGTCTCAAATCACGCAGGGAAGACGAAGGCAGGCCCACCCCGTCTCACGGGGTGGGCCTGCCGTGTGGCGCTAGCCCGGTGTCACAGACCGATTCTTGGGGCCTGCTCCGCCGACTCCGCGCAGCCGCAGGCTCCTTCGTCGCCCACGACCTCGCATGCGTCTGGCGTCACAGGCCCAGGTCGCGGCCGATGAGCTCCTTCATGATCTCGTTGGTGCCCGCCCAGATCTTGTTGATCCGGGCATCGCGCCAGGCGCGGGCCACGCGGTACTCGTTCATGTAGCCGTAGCCACCGTGCAGCTGCACGCACTCGTCGAGGACCTTGCTCTGGGTCTCGGCGGCCCACCACTTCGCCTTGGCGGCGTCGACGGCGGAGAGCTTGCCCTCGGCGTGCGCGGCGACGCAGTCGTCGACGTAGGCCTGGGCGACCTCGAGGCTCGTGACGAGCTCGGCGATCTTGAACTTGTTGTGCTGGAAGGAGCCGATCGGCTGACCGAAGGCCTTGCGCTCCTTGGTGTACTCGATCGTCTCCTCGAGGATCTGCTGGGCGTGCGCGACGCAGCCCACGGCATTGCCGAGGCGCTCCTGCGGGAGCTTCTGCATCATCGAGATGAAGCCCATGCCCTCGGGCCCGAGCAGGCGGTCGGCGGGGACACGCACGTTGTCGAAGAAGAGCTCGGAGGTGTCGGACTCGGGCTGGCCGACCTTGTCCAGGGGCTGGCCCTTGGTGAAGCCCTCGTCCTCCTTCTCGAGGACGAAGAGGGAGATGCCCTTGGCGCCCTTGGAGGGGTCGGTCCGGATCGCGACGACCGCGAGGTCGCACTGGTGACCGTTGGTGATGAAGGTCTTGGAGCCGTTGATGATCCAGTCGCCGGAGCCGTCGTCGGCCTTGACCGCCGTGGACTTCAGTGCGGCGAGGTCGGAGCCACCGTTGGGCTCGGTCATGCCGATGGAGAGGATCTTCTCGCCGGTGGCGACCTGGGGCAGCCAGCGCTGCTTCTGCTCCTCGGTGCCCAGGGCGACGATGTACGGAGCGGTGATGTCGGCGTGGATGCCGAAGCACGAGGACACCGCGACGTTGAACCTGGCGAGCTCCTCGGCCAGGACCGCGTTGAAGCGGTAGTCGTCGATGCCGGCGCCGCCGAACTCCTCGGGGATCGTCAGACCGAAGAAGCCCTGCTTGCCGGCCTCGAGCCACACCTCACGAGGGATGGTGTGCTCGGCGATCATCGACTCCGCGCGCGGCGCGAGCGTGCGGTCGACGAACTCCTTGACGGAGGAACGGAAGGACTCGTGGTCGTCGTCGTAGATGTTGCGGGGCATGGTCACCTCTCCTGGGACGTGGTGTGCGACATCGCACTAAGCGCTTGCTTAGTCTCGTCGCCAGGAGGCATGCTGTCAACGTGACGACGCCTACCCCTTCGCTCCCGGCGCATGACAACCCCACCGTCGTGCGGCTCTTCGAGGCCGCAGCGGATGCCTTCGCCGACAAGGGATTCCACGCCACCACCACGCGCGACATCGCCTCGCGCGCCGGCCTGTCACCCGCTGGGGTCTACGTCCACTTCGCGAGCAAGGAGGACCTGCTCTTCCAGCTTAGTCGCGTCGGGCACGAGGGTGCCCGCGATGCCCTCGCCGCGGCCGCCGCCGAAGCGGGCTCCCCGACCGACGCCCTGCAGGAGGTCATCTCGGCCTTCGCCCGCTGGCACGCCGAGCAGCACCAGGTCGCCCGCATCGTCCAGTACGAGTTCCGCCACCTCTCCCCCGACCACCAGCGCGAGGTGCTCACCCTGCGGAGGGAGATCGACGGCGTCGTCGAGGCGATCATCAGTGACGGTGTGGCAACCGGCGAGTTCGCGGTGAGCGACGTGCGGGCCACGGCCCTCGCCGCACTCTCCCTCGTCGTCGACGTCGCCCGCTGGTACCACCCCGGCATCAAGCGAACCACGCCGGCTTCGATCGCGCAGACCTACGGCGCCCTCGCACTGCGTCTCGTCGGCGCCCGCGGGGACTGACACCCGACGCGGACCGGGCCAGGTGTCAGGAAGTGGTCAGCGCATCTCCCGGACTCCCCCACGACCGCTGACGCGGGCGCCCCGACGGCCCTAGCCTCCGAGGGACGGCCACACCCACCCGAGGAGTCGCACATGCGTCCCGTCCGCCTCGCCACGACCACCGCCCTCACCTGCCTCGCCCTCGCCGCCGCTCTGCCGGCGCAGGCCGCCCCGGGCGACCGCTACGTCGCCCTCGGCGACTCCTACTCCTCCGGCACCGGCACCGGCAGCTACCTCGACGACGGCACGAGCTGCCACCGCTCCACCCGTGCCTACCCCTCGCTCGTCGCGGCCTCCGGTGGGCTCGACCTCGACCTGCGGGCCTGCTCGGGAGCGACGACAGCCGACGTCACGGCGACCCAGCTGGGGGCCCTGTCGTCCTCGACCGACCGGGTGAGCATCTCCGTCGGCGGCAACGACGCGGGCTTCGCCGATGTGCTCACCGAGTGCGCTCTGCCGGGCTGGTCGAGCGACTGCAACGGCGCGATCGACACCGCGCAGTCCACGATCACCTCGACCCTGCCGGGCCGGCTCTCCACGCTCTTCGGCTCCATCCGCACCAAGGCGCCCAGCGCCAGCGTCGTCGTCGTGGGCTACCCGCGCCTCTTCATGGGCGAGGACTGCAACGCCCTCACCTGGTTCGCGCCGGAGGAGCAGACCCGGCTCAATGGCACGGCCGACCTGCTCAACGCCCGGCTGCGGACGGCAGCCACGTCTGCAGGCTTCACCTTCGTCGACCCGACCTCCCGCTTCACCGGCCACGCGGTGTGCGACGACCCCGAGTGGGTCAACGGCCTGAGCAACCCGATCAGCGAGAGCTACCACCCCAACACCGCCGGTCACCGCGACGGGTACAGCCCCCTCGCCGGCGCACCCCTCACGGGCGCCGCGGTCACGGTGACTCCCGCGACGACAGCACGCGCAGATGCCGGCGCCGCCGAGCAGACGGCCCGCCAGCGCCCACGTGCCGAAGCGGACCGACGCATCACGTCCAAGACGGTGCGGCGCCCCGACCTCGACTCACCACGGGTGCGGCGCGCAGCGACCCGCGCCGGCGTCGACCTCGACTCGCCGGCGAGCATCATGGCGGCCGACCGCGCCTGGTCGAGCCGGCAGGCCGACGAGCGCCGCTGAGCCGGTCAGTCGACGACGACGCCAAAGGGGGTGAGCAGGCCCAGCGCCCCCGCCGGGTCCACGCGCAGGCCCTCGACCCGCGTCTCACGCGCGTCGACGACGTAGTCGCGCGCCGAGCGCAAGTCGGCGTCACGCAGGTCCGCCCTCACGAGCCTGGCACCGGCCAGGGAGCACTCGTCGAAGACGACCTCGCGCAGGACCGCGCCGTCGAAGTCGGCCTCGTCGAGCACGCACCGCTCGAAGGCGGCGCCGGTCAGGTCGAGACCGCCGAAGCCGCCCAACGACAGCTGGCAGTCGACCCAGCGACTCGGGTCGGGCGCGATGACCGGCGACCGTTGCATCGCCCACGAGGTCGCGAGTGCCTTGCAGCCGGTGAAGGTGCACCCGTCGACGACCGCATCGGGCAGCCGCACCCGGGAGAGGTCGACCTGCTCGAACCTGCACCCGTCGAGGTGCACGCCGGCGAGGGTCGACCCGGCCCACGACGCGTCGCGGAAGGTGCAGTCGACCAGCTCGACCCCGGTGAGACGCTCCTCCTCGCCGAGCCCGCCGGCGAAGACCTCCCCCACGACGTGGGTGTGTCCGTCCAGCTGCTCCACGAGTGACGCCATGCCGCGCACGCTACCGGCGCTGGTGACCGCGTGTGGCCCGACGGTGAGGGACGATGGCGGCGTGCGTGTCTTCGCCGCGATCGTCCCGTCCGAGCCGGCCCGGGCCCACCTCGAGGCCTTCCTCGTGCCCCGTCGTGTCGGTGAGCCAGTGCTGCGCTGGACGCCACCGCACCTGTGGCACGTCACGCTGGCCTTCATGGCAGAGGTCCCGGGCGACGGGCTCGACGACGTCGTCCACGCGATCACCCGTGAGGCGACCGCCTCCCCTCCCCTGCACCTGCGCCTCGTCGGGGCCGGGTTCTTCCCGGACACCCACGAGGCGCGCGTGGCGTGGCTCGGACTCGGCGCCGACGCCCCCGGCGCCCTCGACGACCTCACTGACCTGGCCCTGCGCACCCGACGGGCCTGCAGCGCTGCCGGCGTCCCGACCGCAGGCGGTCCGTACACGCCCCACCTGACCCTGGCCCGGTCCCGGCACCCCGTCGACGCCACGCCGTGGCTCGCGACCCTGGGCGACTACGTCGGCCCCGCGTGGTGCGCCCACGAGGTGACCGTGTTCGTCTCCCGAGAGCAGCGCGGCGGTCGCCCGCACTACGTCGCGGAGCACTCGTGCCCGCTGGGCGGCGGCAATTCGGTGGCGCCCTGACCTGCTGCCCGGCCACCAACGGGGCATGGCCCACATCGTCATGTTCGGCGTCGACGCCGTCAGCCACACCCTGCCCAGTCTCGAGATCCTGAGCGAGGTCGTCCGGCGCGGGCACCGTCTCGAGGTCGTCAACGACCCGGCCCAGCGCGACCTCGCCGGCGTCCCGCCGCGGGCCCTCGCCCTCGTCCCACGCGCCATGCAGCCCCACGCCGACCGGGTCGAGCTACACCGACCGGCCGGACTTCTACAGGGAGTGCGTCACGGCCTTCGGCGGTCGTCCGGGCTGGCACCTCGTCCTCCAGGTCGGACGGCGCACCGACCTCGAGGCGGTCGGTGACCTCCCGACGGGCGTGGAGGCGCGCCGGTGGGTGCCACAGCTGGCGATCCTGCTCGCCGACACCCTCGTCGAGCTCGGCGTGGCCCGACGGCTGGACACCGCCGCGGCGGCCGCCCGCGCGCTGCCCGGGCGGCCGACCTCGTCAAGGCCGAGCTGCGCTGACGCGACGCGACGGGCGCCCGTCCCCGTGGTGGGGGCGAGCGCCCGTCGTCGTGCAGCGGGGACTCAGTCGCGGGTGAGGCGGCGGTGCGTCACGCGGTGCGGGCGAGCCGCCTCCTCGCCAAGACGCTCGACCTTGTTGGCCTCGTAGCCCTCGAAGTTGCCCTCGAACCAGTACCAGCTCGCCGGGTCGTCGTCGGTGCCCTCGTAGGCGAGGATGTGCGTCGCGACGCGGTCGAGGAACCACCGGTCGTGGGAGATGACCACGGCGCAGCCGGGGAAGTCGAGCAGCGCGTTTTCGAGCGACCCGAGGGTCTCGACGTCGAGGTCGTTGGTCGGCTCGTCGAGGAGCAGCACGTTGCCACCCTGCTTGAGGGTGAGCGCGAGGTTGAGGCGGTTGCGCTCACCACCGGAGAGCACGCCCGACTTCTTCTGCTGGTCGGGGCCCTTGAAGCCGAACTGGCTGACGTAGGCGCGCGAAGGGATCTCGACCTGGCCGACCTGGATGTGGTCGAGCCCGTCGGAGACGACCTCCCAGACGTTCTTCTCCGGGTCGATGCCGCCGCGGTTCTGGTCGACGTAGGACAGCTTGACCGTCTCACCGATGTCGACGGTGCCGGCGTCCGGCTCCTCGATGCCCACGATCGTCTTGAAGAGGGTCGTCTTGCCGACGCCGTTGGGGCCGATGATGCCGACGATGCCGTTGCGGGGCAGGGTGAAGGACAGGTCGTCGATGAGGACCCGCTCGCCGAAGCCCTTCTTCAGACCCGAGACCTCGATGACCTTGCTGCCCAGGCGCGGGCCCGGCGGGATCTGGATCTCCTCGAAGTCGAGCTTGCGGGTCCGGTCGGCCTCCGCCGCCATCTCCTCGTAGCGCTCCAGCCGGGCCTTGTTCTTCGTCTGGCGGGCCTTGGGGTTGGAGCGCACCCACTCGAGCTCGTTCTTGAGTCGCTTGGCGAGCTTCGCGTCCTTCTTGCCCTGGATCTGCAGGCGCTCCTGCTTCTTCTCCAGATAGGTCGAGTAGTTGCCCTCATAGGGGTAGAGCCGACCGCGGTCGACCTCGGCGATCCACTGGGCGACGTTGTCCATGAAGTACCGGTCGTGCGTCACGGCGACGACGGCGCCCGGGTAGGAGGCGAGGTGCTGCTCGAGCCACAGCACCGACTCGGCGTCGAGGTGGTTGGTCGGCTCGTCGAGGAGCAG
The DNA here is from genome assembly GCF_052114035.1 of Janibacter sp. RAF52. Taxonomy (NCBI): domain Bacteria; kingdom Bacillati; phylum Actinomycetota; class Actinomycetes; order Micrococcales; family Intrasporangiaceae; genus Janibacter; species Janibacter sp. RAF52. The sequence goes on from NZ_JBFRDY010000006.1 coordinate 128,141, forward strand.
CAGGTCCGGCTTCTGCAGCAGCAGCTTGCACAGCGCGACCCGGCGACGCTCACCACCGGACAGGTGGGTGACGTCGGCGTCCGGCGGCGGGCACCGCAGGGCGTCCATCGCCTGCTCGAGCTGGGAGTCAAGGTCCCATGCGTCGGCGTGGTCGATGTCTTCCTGGAGCTTGCCCATCTCCTCCATGAGCGCGTCGAAGTCCGCGTCGGGCTCGGTCATGAGCTCGGAGATCTCGTTGTAGCGGTCGAGCTTGGCCTTGATCTCGCCCGCACCCTCCTCGACGTTGCCCAGGACGGTCTTGTCCTCGTTGAGCGGCGGCTCCTGGAGCAGGATGCCGACGGTTGCCCCCGGCTTGAGCTGGGCCTCGCCGTTGCTCGGCTGGTCGAGCCCGGCCATGATCTTGAGGATGGTCGACTTGCCGGCCCCGTTGGGCCCGACCATCCCGATCTTGGCTCCGGGGAAGAAGGACATCGAGACGTCATCGAGGATGACCTTCTCGTTGTGCGCCTTGCGCGCACGAACCATGGTGTAGATGTAGTCGGCCATGGGGGCAGGCTATCCACTCCTGCCCCCGCGCCCGAATCGGTCGCTGCCCTCAGGCCGGTGACGGCACCCCCACCTCGGCCTCCTCGTCGTGGGTCGCCTCGTCTCCGTCGACGTCGGCCCCCGTCGGCCCCGCCTCGGGCACGGCCCAGCTCGGCCCCTCGGACCGCTCCATCCGCTCGGTCATGCGGGCCAAGCCGTCAGCGCCCGCCTGCTCGGCGAGGCTGTCGACGACTCCACGGCCGGCGGCCTTGGCGTACTCCGTCGTCCCGAAGGTCAGGTCGTGCCCGAGGTTGATCGCCTCGATGTCGGCCGAGCTGCCCCACGACTCGTCGGCGCGCTGCCAGGTGTTGATCGTCAGGCGACCCCGCACGACGACCGGGTCCCCCTTGCGCAGCGACACGTGCGAGTTCATCCCGAGGGACCGGAAGGCGGCGACGTTGTAGAAGCTCGTCGACACGTCGACGAAGACGCCCTCACGGTTGCGCCGGCGCACCGTCGACGCGACCCGGAAGGTCGTGAAGGTGCGTCCGTTGCCCGTGACGCGGTGCTCGGGGTCGGCGACGACCCGGCCGGCGACGGTGATCTCGACTTCGTTCATGATGCTGTCCTCACTCCCCGCCCACCACGGTCGGTGGGCCCGTGCGTCCAGCCTCACCGAGGCGAAGGGAGCACAGCCGCGCCCGGCGCAGGATGTGGACGACGCGGGCCCGGCGCGCGAGCCTGGGGACGAGGATCAGGGCGTCGCCGGCCACGTGGTCTCGCATCCCCGACCGGCTGGGCGCCGCCGCACGGGATGATCCCGCCAGCCGACTAGCGCGTCCGGCCGAGAGCCCGCTCGAGGCCCTGCCGGGTGCGACCGTGATCGGCGAGCACGGCCTCGACCGGCTCGATGACCCGCTCGTCACCCACCTCACCGATGGCTCGACGCAACCGCTTGTCGACGGCGTGGGCCCGCTTGCGAGCACCGATGGCGGCCAACCACCGGCAGACGGCCGCCAGCAGCAGGCCGCCGAGCAGCCCTCCGACGAGCAGGAGGAAGGGTGTCGCGAAGGGGCCGACGTCGGCCGTGGGGATCTCGGGCAGCTGCAGCCACCCGGCCAGGGCCACGACGACGAGCCACAGCAGGCCGGCGACGGCTGCGACCGCGAGCAGCACCTGCAGCAGCCCGGCGACGGCCCACCACAGCGGCCTGCGTCCCCGCAGCGGGGTCCGGACCACGGCCTGGTCGAGGGCATCGGCCAGGTCCCCGTCGACCGGACGGGCGGCGTCGGCGACGGCGTCGGCCCACCGTGTCGGCAGCCCCTCACCCGCAGCGGTGCCGATGCGGCGGGCCGCCAGGTCGACGGCGGCCCGGGCAGCGGGCGCCGGTGGTGGGATGGACGAGCGGCCGAGCACGGCCCGCACGTCGTGCTCCCGGATGTCGGGTGCGCCGTCGGCCTCACGGTCCAGTCGGAGACGTCGCAGCGGCGCCGGGCGCAGCGCCCGCACCCAGCGGGTGAAGGGCCAGCCGGTGCGAGCCGAGGCCTCGAGCCGGAAATCCCGTGCGACCGCGTCGACGACCGTCGGCACACCGGCGCTGCGCGCCAGCGCGTCGACGAGCTCGGCCCGGGCGCCACCCGGCACACCGGCCTCGGCGTCGCCGACGGACGGACCCAGGGTGTCGGCGGCGGTGCGCAGGTCGGCCGCCAACCGGTGCCGGGCGGCGTCGGCGTGCTCGACCGCGCCCCGCAGTCGCTGCCGCAGCTCGTCGAGGCCGGCGCCGGTGCGGGCCGAGGTGCCGATGACCTCGTGGGTCTGCAGCCCATCGCGCTCCAGCAGGCGGGAGAGGTCGGCCTCGATCTGCTCCTGCCCGCCAGCGGGCAGGCGGTCGACCTGGTTGAGCACGACGATCGTCACCGCGCCGTACTCGCGCAGCACCGCGACGTAGTCGTCGTGGAGCACGGCGTCGGCGTACTTCTGCGGGTCCGTCACCCACACGAAGACGTCGACGAGCTCGAGCACCCGCTGCGCCTCCTGCCGGTTGGCCGACTCGCGGGAGTCGAAGTCGGGCAGGTCGACGAGGACGAGCCCGTCCAGCGCGTCGTCACCCGCCTCCACCTGGTGCCGGGTGCCCACGGAGAGCCAGTCGAGCAGCTCGCCGGCCGGCTCAGCACCCCACACGGCAGCCGTGGGGGTCGAGGTCGTCGGGCGCCGCATGCCCGCCCGGGCGACGTCGGCGCCGACGAGCGCGTTGAAGAGGGAGGACTTGCCGGACCCCGTCGCGCCGGCGAGCGCCACGACGGTGTGCCCACCGACGAGACCGGTGCGCTCGCGGACCTTGCCGACGACCTCCCCGGCCCGGGCCGCGGGCGTCGGCTCCAGACGATCGCCGCCCACCCGCAGGGCCGTCTCGAGGGCGTCCGCGCGCGCGTTGAGCTCCTCCGCGGGGACGGCCGTGCGCCCGTCGTCACGCCGAAGGGGGTTGAGCCGGCTCATCGGGACACCTCCCCCACCGCTGCGGTGGCCTGCTCGAGACGCCGGATCTGTGCCTCGCTCACCGAGAGCTCGCCGGTCACCGTCGTGTACCGCTCGCGCTCGGCCGTGTACAGGGTGGCGACCCGCTCGAGCAGCAGCCCGCGCGCCTTGCGTGCCATGTCGCGCACGGCCTGGTCGCCGAAGATCGCCTCGAGCACCTTCTGCGCCAGGGCGGTCGTGCCGCCCGCGATCGCGACCTCCGGGGCGACGAGCACGCCACCGGTGTGGGCGAAGGAGACGAGCATGAGGAAGAGGCCGATGCCGTTGACGCCGTAGGCGGCGATGCGCGCATTGGTGCGGCGGTTGCCCCCTTCGGACCGGACGATGTCGAGGACATCGCCCTGCCAGTCGCGCACGAGCCGCTCCACGGCGGGCTCGAGGTCGGCGGAGGAACGGGCGAGCTCGGGGTGCTGCTCGAGGACGAGCTGGCCGGCCTCGGTGCCGCGCCAGGTGCGGGTGATGGTCGCCGCCGCGGCGTCCGCCTCGGCGATGAGGAGCGCGCTCACACCGGTGTGCAGCGCCTCGTCGAGCTCGGCCGACGGCGGTGGCCCGCCGCCCACGGCGGAGGTGACGCGGTCGCGCAGGCGCGAGACCCCCTTCTCGACCTTGCGGAAGAACTCGCCGGTGCCGACGAACTCCTGCCACCGCGCCAGCACCTCGCCACGGAGCAGCTGCCCGTCCTGCATGCCGTCGGTCACGCCCTGCTCGGCGGCGTCGTAGGCGTCGTAGGCCGTCTGCGTCAGGCTGCCCGTCGCCTCCCGGTCGGCGCGGGCGGCAGCGACCAGCCCGCTCGCCCGGCCGTCGAGGGAGCGCAGCGCCCCCTGCAGCGTCTGGCGGATGACGCTCGCCCGGGCACGCTGGTCGCCGGCGAGCGCCGTCAGCCAGGCGCGCAGCCGCTCGATGTCGGCCTCGGGGATCAGTCCGGAGGCGTCGAGCTCGGTCTCGGGCACGGTGAAGACGGGGGCCGTCTCGAGGCCCTGCTCGCGCAGCATCTCGACGAGGTGGGTGCGCACCTCGGCGGCCGCCGGCCGGTCGACGCGGTCGAGGACGATGGCCACCGCCGTGCCCCGGTCGGAGGCCTGCCGGAGCAGCCGCCACGGGACGTCGTCGGCGTAGCGCGCGGCCGTCGTGACGAAGAGCCACAGGTCGGCCGCCGAGAGCAGCTGCGCGGCCAGGTCGCGGTTGGCCGAGACGACGGAGTCGATGTCGGGGGCGTCGAGGACCGCCATGCCCGGCGGGAGCGTCGGCGAGGCGGTGAGCCGCACCGTCCCCGGCTGCGGGTCGGCGCCCTCGTCACCGGTGACCCTGGCGAGCGAAGGGAGGACCCGCGCGTCGCGGAACCACCGCACGTCGTCGGGGTGGTGGATGAGCACCGGGCTCGTCGTCGTCGGGCGCAGCACCCCCGAGCGACTCACCTCGCGCCGCAGGATCGAGTTGACGAGCGTCGACTTGCCCGAGCCGGTCGACCCGCCGACGACGGCGAGCAGCGGAGCGTCGATCGAGGAGAGCCGCGGGATGACGTAGTCGTCGAGCTGGGCGAGCAGCTCACGACGCTCGTCGCGGGCCGCTCGAGTGCTCGACAGGTCGAGCGTCAGGCGGCTGCGCTCGACCTCGTCCCGGAGGGCGGTGACCCGACCCAGGAGGTCGCTGTCCGCGATGGTTCCCCGTGACCTCTCACCCATGGGCACACCTTAACCAGCACGAGCGCGTGCGCCGCGCCCCCGGCAGGACTCGAACCTGCGACCTAGGGATTAGAAGGCCCTTGCTCTGTCCAGCTGAGCTACGGAGGCATGCCCGGGCGGCGAGGTGTCCACGCCGGGGCGAGTCCCAGTGTAGTGAGCGCCACGACCTGCCATGATCGGCACCATGTCGGTCCGAGTCGTCGTGCGTGAGGCGCGGGTGAGCACCTCGTCCGCCGATCTCGCGCTGCTCGACGCCGGCGAGCGCGACCGCGCCGGGCGCAAGCGGGAGACCGCTCCCTTCGTCACGGGCCACGCGCTCGTGCGGCGCCTCCTCGCCGACCTGCTCGACCGCGACCCGGCGTCGTTGGCCTTCGCCCAACGGTGCACCACGTGCGGCAGCGACGCTCACGGCAAGCCGAGCGTGCTCGACGCCCCCGGGTGGCACTTCTCGCTGTCGTACACCCCCTCCGTCGCCGTCGTCGCGGCCACGGAGGGCGCGGACGTCGGGGTCGATGTCGAGGACCTCACCGACGCCGACTTCGACGGCTTCGCCGCGGCCACCCTCGCTCGGCACGAGGTGGAGGGCTTTGCCGGCCTCGCGGGGCACGAACTGCTCGTGGCGCGCGCCCGGGTGTGGGCCCGCAAGGAGGCGGTGCTCAAGGCAACCGGTCACGGCCTCGTGGTCGACCCCGCCGAGGTGCTCGTCTCGGGGCCGCTCGACCCGCCGGCGCTCGTCGGCTGGCAGGCGGAGGAGCCGCGCCCGGCCGCGATCACCATCGCCGACGTCGAGCTGGCGAGCGAGGACCACCGGGCCGCAGTGGCCGTGCTGACCGACGAGCCCGTGGAGATCGTCGGCCAGCAGGCCTGAGCGGTCAGACCGCGCCGGCGAACTCGCGGCGGCGGGCGGTCATCGAGTCGAGCAGCACCCGCTCGCGGTGCAGGGCCTGCGGGTCCGCCGCGTGGCTCAGCTGGCGGAAGCGCAGCAGGGCCAGCTCCGAGGCGCAGTCCTGGAAGCTGCGCATGGAGCGCAACCCGCCCGGGCCGCGGTGGTAGCGCGCCCAGCGACGCGCCGCCCGGCGGGCCTTCATCGACGCGAGCATCGTGACCTCGGCACCGGAGATCCACCCGGTGTCGACGTAGGCCATGAGGTGCTGGCCGATGACCCTGCCCTCGCGCTTGCGGGTCCAGATGACGAAGCCGACGAAGACGACGAAGACGACGAAGCCGAAGCCGAGGTTGACGACCAGACCGATCTCGCCGCTCGAGGCGCCGAGGTTCCACAGACCGTGGAGGAGGACCGCGGCGCACCAGCCGATGATCGGCGCGACGATCTTGACGCCCGTCGAGCGCGACACCGCGGCCACCCCGACGCCGACCCCCGTCATCGCCGTGAACATCGGGTGGCAGAAGGGGGTGACGAGGCCGCGCAGGATGAAGGTCGCGCGGAAGCCCTCCACCCCGTGCTCGATCCCGGAGACGGCGAGGTACTGGATGTTTTCGGTGAAGGCGAAGCCCGCGGCCACGATGCCCGCGTAGACGATGCCGTCGGTCAGGCCGTTGAACTCACGACGCATGAACCACCACATGATGAGGAGGAAGACCCCCTTCGTCGTCTCCTCGACGAGCGGCGCCGAGACGACGGTCGTGAGCACCTCCTCGTTTTCTGCGCCGAAGATGGCCCCCAGGACGGCCCCGAAGATCCCGTTGCCGATGATCGCGAGCATCGTCGAGCCCAGCGCGCCGTAGAGGAAGGCCGTCAGCAGGTAGCGCCAGGGCTCGGCCTCGAAGCGGTCGAGCCACAGGAAGATCGGGACGACGATGCACAGCGGGATGAGCGCCGCGATGAGGCTGACGAGGACGAGGACGACCCCGAGGCTCGGCAGCCACATGAGCGCGAAGAGGAGCATGAGGAGGAGAGAGAAGAGGGCGACGATGCCGCCGAGGATCCAGGTCCGCAGTGTGGGGCGCGGCGTCGGGTTGCTCTGCGCGGCCGACGTCACGTAGTGCGCCGAGTACTGCTGCTGCTGCAGCCAGGCCTGGTGCTGCTGGTACTGCTGCGCCGCCTGGTGCTGAGCGGCCGCCTGCTGCTGGGCGGCGGCCTGCTGGGCAGCGCGCTGCTGCTCCTCGTAGGCGCGCTGCAGCTCGAGGACCTTGGCCCGCGAGTCGGTGCGCGCGGTCTCCTCGGCCAGGGCGATGGAGCGCGTCGCCGTGCGGTACCACTCCGGCTCGTCCGGCACGGGGCGGCGCATCATCCGTCGGGACAGCGTGTCCTCCGGCGCGCCGCCGCTCGGCGGGGCCGGGGGCTGCCCGGCAGGCCGAGGCGGGGTGGTCCCCGCGCTGGTGGGCGGAGGAGGCGTCGCTCCCCCCAGGGGCGGCGGCGGGGTCGACGTCACGGCAGCCGGCGGCGGGGGTGGCGTGCCCGGAGCCGGCGGCTGACCGTGGGGAGGCGGGGGTGGCGTCGCGGTCATGGCGTCAACGCTAACCGAGCAGGGGCCGCCTGTCGGTGGGTAGGACTCCCCAGTGACCGGGGCCTCAAGTCCCCCGCGGCTAGGGTGGCGGACGTGACTTCCTCCACCACGAACTCGTCCGAACGCATCGTCTGGATCGACTGCGAGATGACCGGGCTCTCCCTCGAGCACGATGCCCTCATCGAGGTGGCCGTGCTCATCACCGACTACGAGCTCAACCATCTCGACGACGGGCTCGACGTCATCGTCCGTCCGCCCGAGGCAGCTCTCACCCAGATGAACGACTTCGTGCGCGACATGCACACGAGCTCCGGCCTGCTCGACGTGCTCGCCGACGGGATGACGCTCGAGCAGGCCGAGGAGGCCGTGCTGGCCCACGTGCGCGCGTACGTCCCCGACGCCGGCAAGGCGCCGCTCGGCGGCAACACGGTCGCGACCGACCGCGCCTTCCTCGCCCGGGACATGCCGACCCTCGAGGGGCACCTGCACTACCGGATGATCGACGTCTCCTCGATCAAGGAGCTCTCCCGCCGCTGGTACCCGCGCGCCTACTTCGCCTCCCCCGACAAGCACGGCGGCCACCGGGCCCTCGCCGACATCACCGAGTCGATCGCCGAGCTGCGCTACTACCGCGAGGCCGTCTTCCGACCGCAGCCCGGGCTGGAGAGCGCGGAGCTCAAGGAGATCGCCGCGCGCCACCAGGTGTCCGGCCCCGACGCGGGCTAAGCGGCGGCCCTCGGCCCGAGCACGACGAAGGCCCCCCGGGTGAACCCGGGGGGCCTTCGCCATCCTGGGGTGAGTAACGGGACTTGAACCCGCGACCCTCGCGACCACAACGCGATGCTCTACCAGCTGAGCTATACCCACCACGGCTGCCTGTCTCAGGCAGCGCGGACCATCGTACCTGCTCTCGGAGGGTGCTCGTGACCACCCACCTCCCGGGTCCGTACAGGCGGATCGGGCACGATGGCAGGGTGATCACCACCGACCGCCCCCATCCCCCCTTCGTCCGTGTCGCGACCGTCCTCGCCGCCCTCGCCGCGCTGCTCCTCGCCGCGCTCGTCGCGGCGCCCCCGGCAGCCGCGCACGCCCGGCTCGAGGCGTCCAGCCCCAAGGACGGCTCGACCCTCACGGCCACGCCGCCGGAGGTGATGCTGCGCTTCAACGAGCCGGTCAAGGACGGGCTCAACCAGGTGAGCGTCAAGAGCGGCTCGACCGACGTCACCGACGGGGACCTCGAGCTCGCGGGCAACACGGTCTACCAGCCGCTCAAGACGGTCATCGACGCCGGCGACTACACGATCACGTACAAGGTCGTCAGCGCCGACGGGCACCCGATCAGCGGATCGGTGAAGTTCACCTACGCCCCGCCGGAGGGCGACCAGGGTGCGGGCGAGCCGACGACCTCGGCGACGTCGGGGACCTCGAGCGACGCGCCGAGCAGCTCGTCGTCGACCTCCGGCACGACCCCGCCCCCCGCCTCGAGCACGTCGGAGCCGACGACCCCCTCCTCCACGCAGGAGCCGAGCACGAGCAGCTCCACCTCGCCCGAGGAGAGCGCCTCGACCAGCCCGACGGACGGCGAGACCGCTCCGTCGCTGCCCGACGACTCCGGGACGACCGACGACGCCGCAGGCGAGGAGGCGACCACCGACGACGACTCCGGCACGCCGTGGTGGGCTTGGGCGGCCGGCCTCGGCGGCCTGCTCGTCATCCTGGCCGGCATCGGCCTGCTCCTGCGCGGCCGCCGGGACCCCGGCGACGCCGAGGAGATCGACCTCGACGAGTGGCGCGACTGACCCACGGCACCACGACGAAGGGCCCCACCGCGATGCGGTGGGGCCCTTCGTGATCTGTGCGCCAACAGGGACTCGAACCCCGAACCCGCTGATTAAGAGTCAGCTGCTCTGCCAATTGAGCTATTGGCGCGCGAGGAGAGACATTAGCACCACGATGCCGCGGAGACGAAATCGACGCCACGACAAGGCATCCGGCGCCTGACCACGGCATGACGAAGGGCGGACCCCGCCGGGGAACCGCCCCTCGTCACGCTGTGGTGAGGTCACCAGGAGCGCTTGGCGCGCTGCCGCTCCCACTTCTTGTGCTTGCGGTTGGTCGAGATGATCTTCAGGACGATCAGGCCCGCGACGGCAGCCGCCGCGATCGCGACACGGTCCATCCGCAGCTCGCCCGACTCGGTGCGCGTCGCCTGCGCGAAGGAGGCCTTGGCCTGCTCCTTCTGGCGGGCCACGACGTTCTTGGGCGCAGCCCGGACCGTCAGCTCGTCGATCGTCTGGGCGAGCCGGTCACGGGTCGTCACGATGTCGTTCTCGAGCTTGGTCATGCTCGGGTTGTCATTGCTCACGTGGGGGTTCCGTCCTTACTCGATGCCGAGGTCGCGGCGGATGCGGGCCACGTGGCCCGTCGCCTTGACGTTGTACTGGGCGTGGGTGACCACGCCATCTTCTCCGACGACGATCGTAGAGCGGATGACGCCCTGGACCGTCTTGCCGTACAACTTCTTCTCACCATAGGCGCCCCAGGCGGTCATCACCGCCTTGTCCGCGTCGGAGAGGAGCGTGATCGTCAGCCCGTCGCGCTCGCGAAACTTCGCGAGCTTCGCCGGCTGATCCGGGGAGATGCCGATGACCTCGGTGTCGGCGGCGCGCAGCGCCTCGAGCGAGTCGCTGAAGTCGCACGCCTGCTTGGTGCAACCCGGGGTCATCGCCGCCGGGTAGAAGTAGACGATGACCCGCTTGCCGCGGAAGTCGCTCAGGGAGACCTCGGTCCCGGTGTCGTCGGGGAGGGTGAAGTCCGGCGCTTGGTCGCCCGGGCTGAGTCGCTCGCCCATCTCGCCTCGCTCTCTGTGGCACTGCGCGTGCCCTATGGTCGGTGGACGCTCTGCCCCGAACCTATCCCAGAGCCCCGCGCTGCCGAAGGAGTCACATGCACGTCCCCGACGGATTCCTCGACGTCCCGACATCGGTCGCGACCGGCGTCGTGGCGGCCGCCGGCGTGACCCTCGCGCTGCGCCGCAGCCGCGGCGAGGTCGACGACCGGGTCGCTCCCCTCGCCGGGCTCGTCGCGACCTTCGTCTTCGCGGCCCAGATGCTCAACTTCCCCGTGGGAGCGGGCACCTCAGGCCACCTCATCGGCGGTGCCCTCGCGGCCGTGCTCGTCGGGCCGTGGGTCGCGACGCTGTGCCTCACGGTCGTCCTGCTCGTGCAGGCGCTCGTCTTCGCCGACGGCGGGCTGACGGCGCTCGGCACCAATGTCGTCCTCATGGCGATCGTCGGCGTCTGGGTCGGCTGGGCCGTCTTTGCGGCGGCCCGACGGGTGCTGCCGGCTCGCACCGGGAGCGTGCCAGTGGCCGCGTCCGTCGGCGCACTGGTGTCCGTGCCGGCCGCCGCCGCCGTCTTCACCGGGCTCTTCGCGATCGGCGGCACGGCCCCGGTCGAGCTGGGGGCGCTGCTGACGGCGATGCTCTCGTGGCACGTCGTCATCGGGATCGGTGAGGCCGTCATCACGGGTCTCGTGGTCTCCGCCGTCCTGTCGGTGCGACCCGACCTCGTGCACGGGGCCCCGCAACCCGTCGAGCCGCACCTCCGCGCGGACGAGGCGGTCGCCCGATGAGGCAGCGCGTCTCCACCCGCACCCTCGTGGTCGCCGGCCTCGCCGTCTGCCTGTTGCTCGCGGCCGTGGTGAGCGCCTGGGCCTCGGGCCACCCCGACGGGCTCGAGCACGTCGCCGAGACCCTCGGCTTCGCCGACTCCGCCGGCGACCACGCCGCCGAGGGGTCTCCCTTCGCCGACTACGGGACGAAGGGGGTCGACGGCCCGCTCTCCGGCGGCCTGGCCGGGGTCGTCGGCGTCGCGCTGACCGCCGCCGTCATGTGGCTCGTGCTGCGTCTCGTGCGCCGCCGCGACTGAGGTGGCCGGACCGCACCACCACGCGCTGGCCCACCACGGCCGGTCCTGGTTGCACCGAGCACCGGCCCACCTGAAGATCGTCGCCACGCTGCTCTTCGTCGTCGCGGTCGTCGCGACGCCGCGGGAGGCGGTGTGGGCCTTCGGGGTGCACGCGGCGCTCCTCCTCACGACGGTGCTCGTCAGTCGCGTCCCCGTGCGGCACCTGGCTCCCCGACTGCTCGTCGAGGTGCCCTTCGTCGTCTTCGCCGTGCTCATGCCCTTCGTCGCGACGGGGCCGCGGACCGACGTCGGGCCGCTGTCCCTCTCGGTCGCCGGCCTGTGGGGCGCGTGGGGTCTCCTCGCGAAGGGCACGCTCGGGGTCGGGGCCTCGCTGCTGCTCGCTGCCACCACTCCCCCGGCCGACGTCGTCGCCGGCCTGGCCCGACTGCGGCTGCCCGCACAGCTCGTCCTCATCCTCGGCTTCATGGTCCGCTACACCGACGTCGTCGGCGGCCAGCTGCAGGCGATGCGGGTGGCCCGCGAGTCCCGCGGCTTCCGCGGCGGCGGACTGCGCTCGTGGCCGGTCCTCGCGGGCACCGCCGGCGCGCTCTTCATCCGCTCGTACGAGCGGGGCGAGCGAGTGCACCTCGCGATGCTCTCGCGTGGCCACGACGGGCGCCTGCGCGTCGACCGGACGCCCGTGCCCGCCACGACCTGGGTCCTCGCGATGCTGCTGCCCCTGGCCGCGGGCACGGTGCTCGTCTGCGCGATGATGACCTCGTGAGCACGCCCGTCATCGACCTGCGCGGGGTCCGGCACACCTACCCGGACGGGCACCGTGCTCTCGACGGCGTCGACCTGCACATCCACCCCGGTGAGCGGGTGGCCCTGCTCGGGCCCAACGGCGCGGGCAAGACGACGCTCGTGCTCCACCTCAACGGCATCCTCACCCCGACGAGCGGGTCCGTCGCCGTCTCGGGGCTGCCCGTGGTCCGTGAGCACCTGCTCGACGTGCGCCGGCGGGTCGGCATTGTCTTCCAGGACCCCGACGACCAGCTCTTCATGACGACCGTCGCGCAGGACGTCGCCTTCGGCCCGCGCAACCTCGGGCTCTCGGCGGACGAGGTCGACGCCAGGGTCGAGGAGGCCCTCACGGCGGTCGGCATGCTCGACGTCGCCGACCGGCCCCCGCACCACCTGTCCTTCGGGCAGAAGCGGCGGGTCGCGGTCGCGACCGTGCTCGCGATGCGACCGGAGATCCTCGTGCTCGACGAGCCGAGCAGCAACCTCGACCCGGCCTCGCGTCGCGAGCTCGCCGAGATCGTCGACGGCCTCGACATCACGGTGCTCATGGTGACGCACGACCTGCCGTACGCCCTCCAGCTGTGCGAGCGGTCGGTCGTGCTTTCCGAAGGGAGGGTTGTCGCCGACGACGCGACGCGCGAGGTGCTCTCGGACGGCGAGCTCATGGCGGCGCACCGGCTGGAGCTGCCCTACGGCTTCGACCCGCGGTCGGTGCCGGGGCGCACGCGCGGCTGACCGGTGCGATCAGTCGGTGATGCCGACGAAGGTCGGCTCGAGGACGATCTCGCTGCGCAGGCTCTGCGCGATGAAGCACTCCCTGTGGGCGACCTCGACGAGCCGCTCGACCTTGGCGCGGGGGGCCGGGGCAGCGAGGGTGATGTGCGGACGCAGGACGATCCGGGTCACCCACATCGGCCGCTCGCCCTCCGGCATCTCCCCCACCGCCTCGTCCCAGTAGTCGACGACGTCGAGGCGGGCCCGGGCGGCGACGGCGAGGAAGGAGAGCATCTGGCAGCTGCTCGCCGCCGCGACGAGGAGCTGCTCGGGGTTGGGCAGGCTGGCGTCGCCCCGGAAGGCAGCGTCGCTGCTCGCGTGCGTCGTCATCGACGCCATCGTCAGCTCGTACTCGCGGGAGTAGTCGTCGTAGCCGACGCCCGTCGAGCCCGACCAGGCGAGGGTCGTGGTGAAGGAGTGGTCGCTCACCGGGCACCTCCTTGAGCGAGAATCGTTGTCGGTGGTCAACTCTAGAGTTCCCTCATGGGGAGGAAGTACACAAAGGAACTGCTGGAAGAGGCTGCTGCCAACTCGACTTCGGTCGCGGGGATTCTCAGATACCTGGGGTTGAGGCAAGCCGGAGGCACCCAGGCCCACATAGGACGCATGCTGAAGAAGCTCGAAGTGGACACGTCTCACTTCACGCAACGTGGTCTGCTTCCCACGAAACCTCCACTGACGGCGGCACAGATCCTCGTCCGGAAGCCTCGCGACGCAAACCGGACCAAGCCTGAGCAACTCCGACGTGCGCTCAATGAGATCGGTCGGCCGTACGTGTGCGAGATGTGCGGGTGCGATGGAAACTGGCAAGTGCCACACCATCTCGTTGCATGTTGATCACATCGACGGCGACATGACGAACAACGTGCCTGAAAGCGTCCGCTACCTATGTCCGAACTGCCATTCCACAACCGAAACGTTCGCCGGCCGACAGAAGGGTCGCTACACCAGCGCCTAGACTGCACGACCGAGCCGAAGTGGCGGAAATGGCAGACGCGCGGCACTTAGGATGCCGTGTCCACGGGCGTGCGGGTTCAAGTCCCGCCTTCGGCACAAGAGATTTTGAGTGGAGGACTGGACCGTGTCAGAGCGACCGGAGATCGTGTGCATCTGCGGTTCGCAGATGACCTGCGTAGGGCACACCGGGATCTGACCCTCTCGGGACTCATCGCCCTCATGCCCGGCGAGATCGACGGGGAGGTCACCAGCGACCAGAAGGCCATGCTGGACGCACTCCACCTGCGCAAGATCGACCTCGCCGACAGGGTGCTCGTGGTCAACCCGGGCGGGTACATCGGCGAGTCCACTCGCTCAGAGATTGCCTACGCTCGCGCCACCGAAACGCCTGTCTCGTTCACCGACCCCCTCTGAATGGTCAGCCTTGCGTGGGCACGCTCCCAGATCGGCCCCTAGCCGCGCTTTAGCCTCGAGACGCGGGTCCGGACAGGTTTCGAGGCTCGGCCGCGGGCGGCCTCGCACCTCAACCAGCGTGGGGCGTCAGGTGCTCGCGCAGCAGCGGGACCATGGCGCGGAGGGCACGGCCGCGGTGGCTGATCGCATTCTTTTCCACGTCGGTGTACTGCGCCAGGGTGCGGGTGTCGCCGTCGGGGACGAAGATCGGGTCGTAGCCAAACCCGTTGTCCCCCACCGCCTCCCGCACGATGACCCCGGGGACCTCCCCTTCGCTCGTCACGGTGGTGCCGCCGGGGATCGCGAGGACAGCCGCACAGCGGAAGGCCGCCCGGCGGTGCTCGTCGGGCACGTCAGCGAGCTGGTCGAGCAGGAGCTGGAGGTTGCGGCGGTCCTTCTCGGCCCGCGGCAGGTCCGCCCCGTCGTGCAGACCCGACCACCGCGCGGAGAAGATGCCCGGGCTGCCGCCGAGCACCTCGACGGCCAGGCCGGAGTCGTCGGCGAGCGCGGGCAGCGAGGTGCGCATCGCGACGTGCTCGGCCTTCAGGCGCGCATTGCCGGCGAAGGTCACCTCAGTCTCCGGGATCTCACCGACCTCGGGGAAGGCGGCCATCGAGACGATCTCGAGGCCCAGGTCCGCCTCGCCGAGGATCTGCTGCAGCTCGTTGACCTTGTGCTCGTTGTGCGTCGCGAGGACGACCCGCCGGGTCACAGCACGCGCTCCCGCGGGGTCTCGGCGAGCGCCTCCTGCTGCTTCTTGGTGAGCGCGGCGCAGCCGGTGGTGGCCAGGTCGAGCAGCTCACCCAGGAGCGCCCGGTCGAAGGGAGCGCCCTCCGCCGTGCCCTGCACCTCGATGAACTCGCCGGTGCCGGTCATGACGACATTCATGTCGGTCTCGGCGGTGGAGTCCTCGGGGTAGTCGAGGTCGCAGACCGCGCGGCCGTCGACGACGCCGACCGAGACCGCGGCGAGCGAGCCGGTGAGCGGCGTCGCACCGGACGGGATCAGGCCACGGCTGCGGGCGTCCTCGACGGCGTCGACGAGGGCGACGTAGGCGCCCGTGATGGCCGCAGTGCGGGTGCCACCGTCGGCTTGCAGGACATCGCAGTCGAGGACGATCGTGTTTTCCCCCAGCGCCTTGGTGTCGATGACCGCGCGCAGGCTGCGGCCGATGAGGCGGGAGATCTCGTGGGTGCGGCCGCCGACCTTGCCCTTGCGCGAGTCGCGCCCGCTGCGGGTGTTGGTCGAGCGCGGCAGCATCTCGTACTCGGCGGTGACCCAGCCGGTGCCCTGGCCCTTGAGCCAGCGCGGCACCCCCGCCTCGAAGCTCGCAGCGACGAGCACGCGGGTGCGGCCGAACTCGACGAGGACCGAGCCCTCGGCGTGGTCGAGCCAGTTGCGCGTGATGCGCACCTCGCGCAGCTGCTCGGGGGTGCGTCCGTCGTGCCGGGGGGTGGTGTCAGTCATGCGCTCAGGCTAACGATCCACGACGGCCGTAGGCTCACCGCCGTGGACAAGCACCGCGACATCACCCTGCCCGGTGGCGCGACGACGACCCTGCACGTCGCGGGGACCGAGGCGACGTCCGCTCCCTTCGTCCTCGTCATGCCAGCCATGGGGGTGCCGGCGGGCTATTACGGCCCCTTCGTCGACGAGCTCGCCCGGCACGGCCTGGCCGCCGGCGTCGCCGACTACACCGGCCAGGACGAGTCGCTGCCGCACGTCGGCCGCGGACGCGACCTCGGCTACGACGACCTCGCCCACGGCTGGCTGCCGGCAGTCGTCGACGCCGTCCGCCGGCAGCACGACGGCCCGGTCGTCGCCCTGGGGCACTCCCTCGGCGGCCACGTCCTCGCTGCGCACCTCGCCGGCCCGACGCCCGCAGTCGACGCCGCCGTGCTCATCGGGTCGGGGACGCCGCACTGGCGGGCGCAGCAAGGGGTCAAGACGCTCGCGCAGACGCAGCTCATCGCGGTGATCTCGCGGCTGTGCGGCTTCTGGCCCGGCGCGCGCCTCGGCTTCGGCGGGACGCAGGCGGTGACCCTGATGCGCGAGTGGGCGGCCTTCTCCCGCACCGGACGCCTGGCTCCCGGGGGTCGCAACATCGCGTCGGAACTCGCCGAGCGCACCCTGCCGCTGCTCGTCGTCGACCTCGACAACGACACCCTCGCACCCCCGGCTGCCGTCGACGAACTCGTCGAGCTCTTCGCGAGCGCCGACGTCGAGCGCTTCACCTTCACCAAGGCAGTGGACGCCCCGGGCAAGGCGGTCAACCACTATAGCTTCGCCCGCTCCCCCGAAATCATCGGCGAGCGGATCGCCGCCTGGGTCACCGGACGGGTCGGCGAGCGCGCACGACCTTAGGGCGATGCGGTCCGGCGGGCGAGGTCCTGGGTGACCCGTTGGGTCTCCGGGCCCACCTCGACCCGGGTGGGGACCCCGAGGACGAGCGGCATCTGCGGCTGCTGGTGCCCCACGTCGGCGTCGAGCACGACGGGCACATCGAGCCCACCGAGGGCGTCGCGCACCGCCTCGTGGTGGGTCAGGGTCGGCGCATCGGGTGCAGGCGTGCGGCCGATGACGACGCCGGCGCACCGGTCGAACCACCCCGCCAACCGCAGCCCGTGCAGGCAGCGGACGATCTCGAAGGCATTGCCCTCCGCGGCCTCGAGCAGGACCACGGGCGGCTGCTCCTGCACCTGCGCCCACGACCACACGTCGCCGAAGGGAGTCCCCGCCAGCGGCGAGAGCACCTCGATGCACCCGCCGATCAACGGCCCGGCGAAGCTCGCGGACTCCCCCTCGAGCAGAGACCACCCGGTGGGCTCGGTGAGCGTCAACTCGTCGACGCCCGGGTCGGCCTCGTAGTCGTCCCAACCGGCGGCGCGGCGGTGCGTGGCGGCGGTCTGGGTGAGCCCGCCACCTTCGGCCATGGCCACGTCGAGCCAGTGAAGGTGACCGGGAGCCGGGGCGTACGGCGTGTCCATGAGGTTGCTGCCGTGCAGCGTCGCCCAGCCGGCCCGCAACGTGAGCGGCAGCATCGTCGTGGTCGTGTCGGAGAAGCCGACGTACCAGGTCGGGTCGCACTGCGAGAGCAGGTCGAGGTCGAGCCACGGGAGGACGTCAATGCCCGTTTCTCCGCCCCACGGCGGGACGACGGCGGCGACGTCCGGGTCGACCAGCAGGGCCATGAGCTCGTCCGCCCGCGCCTCCCTCGACGCGGAGACGTGGTCGCCGCCCCTGAGACAGACCCCTTCGACGACCTCGAAGCCGCGCCGCCGCAGCCCGGCGACCGCCAGGTCGAGGCGGGGCTGCAGGGTCGGCGGGACCCCGGAGCTCGGTGCGGTGACCGCGATCGTGTCACCGGGGCGAAGGGGGGTGGGCAGGCGCGCGTCCATGGCCCCACCCCAGCAGGTTCGTCGGCCGGCGTCGAGCGCGGCGGCGTGTCGCGCGGCAGTTCGGGGTCACGGCACCCTCACATCGGCGATGCTTCGTCGCTCGACGAGCGAACTGCCGCGCGACGCGCCGTGGCGACGCTCAGACGTCGTAGGTCGCGTCCGGGCAGGCCAGCTCGACCTCGCCGGGCCACACGGCGGCGGCCTCGGCGCGGCAGACCTCGGGGTCGTTCCACGCGGGGATGTGGGTGAGCATCAGGCGCCCCACTCCCCCGGCGGCGACGGCGGCCTCGGCCGCCCTGCGTCCGGTCAGGTGGATGCCGCGGGCCTCGTCGCGCCCCTCGACGAAGGCTGAGTCGACGAGCACGAGGTCGGCGTCGGCGAAGAGCGGGGTCAGCGCGTCGCAGGAATCGGTGTCGCCGCTGTAGGCGAGCACCCGGCCATCGGCCTCGACGCGGAAGCCGTAGGCCTCGACCGGGTGGTTGACGCGGAAGGCACGCACGACGAAGGGCCCGAGGTGCGTCGGCACGCTCGTGGAGAGCCGGCGGAAGTCGAGGACCCCGGTCATCCCCCCTTCGTCGATCCCCTCGTAGGCCGCGGCCAGCCGCTCGGCCGCACCCGCCGGACCGTAGACCGGGAGGCGGTCGGCGAGCGGGCCCTCCGGCCGGTAGGTGCGGGTGACGTACATGCCGGTGAGGTCGATGCAGTGGTCGGGGTGCAGGTGGCTGACGAAGACGGCGTCGAGGTCGGCCAGGTCGGTGTGCCGCTGCAGCGCCCCGAGCGCGCCGTTGCCGAGGTCGAGCACAATGCGCCAGGTGCGGCCCTCGTGCTCGGCGGTGACGAGATAGCAGGAGGCCGGCGAGTCGGGCCCCGCGAAGGAACCGGAACAACCGACGACGGTGAGCCTCACGACTCTTCTCCCATGTTGCCGAAGACGTCCGCCACCTCGGGGCCGAGGAAGCGGCGGGCCAGGACCCGGAAGCGCTCCGGGTCCCCCGTCGTGGTGAACCCGTGCCCCGGAGCCGACAGCGACTCGGGACGCAGCAGGTCGTGGTCCGCAAGGACACGGTAGACGTCCTTGGCCGTTTCCTCCGCCGATGAGACGAGCGTGACACCCTCCCCCATGACGTAGGAGAGAGCGCCGACGAGGAGCGGGTAGTGGGTGCACCCGAGGACGAGCGTGTCCACCTCCGCCCGACGAAGGGGGTCGAGGTAGCCGCGGGCGACGTCGAGCACCTCCGGCCCGGAGGTCGTGCCCGCCTCGACGAGCTCGACGAAGCGCGCGCAGGGCTGGGAGAAGACCTCGGTGTGCGGGGCCGCCGCGAAGGCATCGAGGTAGGCGCGCGAGCGGTGCGTGCCCTCCGTGGAGATGACCCCGACCTTGTGGTTGCGGGTGGCGAGGACCGCCCGCCGCACGGCCGGGCGGATGACCTCGACGACGGGCACGTCGTAGCGCTCACGGGCGTCGTGGAGCACTGCGGCCGAGGCGGTGTTGCACGCGATGACGAGCAGTTTGACCCCGTGGTCGACGAGCCGGTCGAGACACTCCAGCGCGAACTCACGCGTCTGCGCGATCGGCCTGGGGCCGTAGGGCGCTCGCGCCGTGTCGCCGAGGTAGGCCACCGACTCGTGGGGCAGCTGGTCGATGATCGCCCGGGCCACCGTCAGCCCGCCGAAGCCCGAGTCGAAGACGCCGATCGGCTGGGCGCTCCCGCTCACTCCGGCGCCCCGCCGACGAGGGCCCGGGTGAGCGACTCCTGCAGCCAGGTGAGGAAGTCGTAGACGCCGAGGGCGAAGACGGCGGGGTCGTCCGGGTCGAGCGTCTCGACGAGCTCCTCGAGCCGGGTCGCGTCGTCGTCGGTGCGCAGCCCGAGGCGCTCGCCCATGACGAGACGCACGTCGGTGAGGGCGACGAGCACCTGCGGTGCCTGCGCGCGCGTGACGACCCACCGGTCGGCATCTGCGGCCTCGAGGGTGGTGATCGTCGTCGCCAGGCCCTCGTGCTTGCGCCGCCGCAGACCCTGCTCCGTGAAGCGGCGGAACTCGGCGGCCTCCTGCTCGTCCTCACGGTTGCCCGTCGGGAAGAGCCGGTCGAGTGCCGGGTCGCGGTCGTGGTCGAGGCCGAAGGCCCGGTCAGGCACCTCGACCCCCGGGTCGACGTCCGTCGACAGGTCACCCAGCCCGGCGACGATCGCCTCGAAGGGGTCGGCGGACTCCCCCTTCGTCGTGGCGGCCGGCGCGACGAGGTCCATGACCTGCGCGCACAGGCCGGCGACGACCGCCCGCTCGGTCTCGTCGAGCAGGGCGACCAGGTGGTCGCCGTCCGCGGCAAAGGCCCGCGCCATCACACGTCCTTCTGGAAGGTCGCCCACAGGCCGTAGCTCTGCAGCGCCTCGGTGTCGGTCTCCATCTGCTCCTTGGGACCGGTCGAGACGACCGCCCGCCCCTTGAGGTGCACGTCCATCATGAGCTTCTCCGCCTGCTGCTTCGGGTAGCCGAAGTGCGTCTGGAAGACCCAGGTCACGTACGACATGAGGTTGACGGGGTCGTTCCACACCAACGTCATCCACGGGGTGTCGACGGCCTCGACGACGTCGGGCTCGCTCGTCTCTTGCTCGGCGGGGGCGATGGACACGCCCTCCACCCTAGAGTGGCGCGCGTGACGATCCGACCCAGCACCGCTCTGCTCACCGACCACTACGAGCTGACCATGCTCCAGGCTGCGCTCCACAGCGGCGCCGCGTCGCGACAGTGCGTCTTCGAGACCTTCGCGCGACGACTGCCCTCCGGCCGTCGCTACGGCGTGCTGGCGGGTGTCGGGCGGGTCCTCGACGCGATCGAGGGCTTCCGCTTCGGCGACGCCGAGCTGGAGCACCTGCGCGCGCACGACGTCGTCGACGTGACGACGCTCGACTTCCTCGCCGACTACCGCTTCGACGGCGACGTGTGGGGCTACGCGGAGGGCGAGACCTACTTCCCCTACTCCCCCGTGCTCGTCGTCGAGTCCGACTTCGCGCACGGCGTGATCCTCGAGACGGTCGTCCTGTCGATCCTCAACCACGACTCCGCCGTCGCCTCGGCCGCGTCGCGGATGACCGGTGCCGCCGGGTCGCGGCCGGTCATCGAGATGGGCAGCCGCCGCACCCACGACGAGGCGGCGGTCGCGGCGGCGCGGGCCGCCTACATCGCCGGCTTCTCGTCCACCTCCAACCTCGAGGCGGGGCGGCGGCACGGCGTGCCGACGGGCGGGACGGCCGCGCACGCCTTCACCCTGCTCCACGAGAGCGAGCGCGAGGCCTTCGAGGCACAGGTCACCTCGCTCGGGGTCGGCACGACCCTGCTCGTCGACACCTACGACGTGACCGAAGGGGTGCGGACGGCCGTCGAGGTCGCCGGCACCTCGCTCGGTGGGGTGCGCCTCGACTCGGGTGACCTCGTGGTCCAGGCGAGCGAGGTCCGCGAGCAGCTCGACGCGCTGGGTGCGACCGAGACCAAGATCGTCGTGACCTCCGACCTCGACGAGTACGCCATCGCGGCGCTGGCGGCGGCGCCCGTCGACACGTACGGCGTCGGCACCCGCGTGGTGACCGGGTCGGGCCACCCGACGGCGTCGATGGTCTACAAGCTCGTCGCCCGCGAGGACGACGAAGGGCGGATGATCGGCGTCGCCAAGAAGAGCAAGGACAAGCAGTCGGTCGGCGGCCGCAAGTACGCCCTGCGCCGGCGCAACCCGCTCGGTGTCGCCGAGGCGGAGGTGCTCGGCATCGGGGAGCAGCCGGTCGGCGACGGCGACGACCGTGACCTCCTCGTGCGGCTCGTCGAGGGCGGCGAGGTCGTCGGGCGCGAGCACGCGAGTCTCGAGGGCGCGCGCGCCCGGCACGAGGCCTCGGTCGCCGAGCTGCCGCGCTCGGCGCACCAGCTGAGCCAGGGTCAGCCGGCCGTCGAGACGGTCTTCCTCACCGAGACGCCGTAGCGGTCTCGACCCACCCTCACAGCGCTGCGACCCCGGGTGTGCGCGCAGGGTAACGCGGGCTTTACGTCCGCGGACCGACGGGGAAACACGGTCTTGCCAGCCTCCCGGCATGACCACGACGCTGCCCGCGAGCACCGCTGACGCCACCACCCCCGCCGGTCCCGTCCGTCGGGCCGGCCGCTGGATCGACCACTGGGACCCGGAGGACGCCGGCTTCTGGGCGGGCGGCGGCCGTGCGGTCGCCCGCCGCAACCTGGGCTGGTCGGTGCTCGCCGAGTTCCTCGGCTTCTGCGTGTGGGCACTGTGGAGCGTCGTCGTGCCGCAGCTGCCCGCCGCCGGCTTCGCGCTGACCCTGGACCAGCAGTTCTGGCTCATCGCGGTGCCGAGCCTCGTCGGCGCCTTCCTGCGGGTCCCCTACACCTTCATGGTCCCGCTCGTCGGCGGGCGCAACTGGACGATCATCTCGGCGCTGCTGCTCCTGCTGCCCACCCTCTCACTGGCCTGGGTCGTGGGCCGGCCGGAGACCCCCTTCGGCCTCCTCCTCGCGATCGCCGCACTCGCCGGCTTCGGCGGGGGCAACTTCGCGTCGTCGATGACCAACATCTCCTTCTTCTTCCCCGAGGCGGAGAAGGGGAAGGCGCTGGGGCTCAACGCAGCCGGCGGCAACCTCGGCACCGGCATCGTGCAGCTCGTCGTCCCCGCCGTCATCGCGATCGGCGCCGGGATCCACCTCGAGCGGGCCGGCCTGCTCTTCGTGCCGCTCGTGCTGCTCGCCGCGCTCGGCGCCTGGCGCGGCATGGACAACCTCAGCACCGCGCGGTCCGACCACCGCAGCTGGGCGAAGGCCGCGACCCACCCCCACACCTGGATCATCTCCTTCCTCTACATCGGCACCTTCGGCTCCTTCATCGGCTACTCGGCGGCCTTCCCGACGCTGCTCACGAGCCAGTTCCCCGAGGTGACGACATCGATCGCCTTCGTCGGCGCGGTCCTCGGCGCCGCGAGCCGACCGCTCGGCGGGACCATCGCCGACCGGCTCGGCGGCGCGCGGGTGACCATCGCGGCCTTCGTCGTCATGGGGCTCGCCGCGGGGCTGGCGATCCTCGCCCTCTCCGCGCACTCCTTCGTCCTCTTCCTCCTCGCCTTCCTCGTGCTCTTCACCGGGGCCGGCATCGGCAACGGCGCGACCTATCGGATGATCCCGGCCGTCTTCCGGGCCGGGGTGCGTGACGGCGAGGAGCTCGCCATCGCACGCCGCAGTGCCGCCGGCTGCATCGGGATCGCCGGCGCCGTCGGTGCCGTTGGCGGCTTCCTCGTGCCGCGTGGTTTCGCGATGTCGACGACCGGCTTCGGCTCGCTCGTGCCGGCGATCGGGGTCTTCATCGCGGCCTACGTCCTCATGGCGACGCTCACGTGGGCGGTCTACGTCCGCCGCGGCGCGCGCCTGGCCGACGAGGGCATCTGATGGTCGACAGCCACTGCCCCTACTGCGCGCTGCAGTGCGCGATGAGTCTGGAGCCGGAGGGTGAGCGGGTCGAGGTCACGGCCCGCGACTTCCCGACCAACCGGGGCGGCATGTGCCGCAAGGGGTGGACCTCCGCCGAGGTGCTGCGCGCCCCCGACCGGCTCACCACTCCCCTGGTGCGCGGCGCCGACGGCGAGCTGCACCCGACGGGCTGGGACGAGGTGCTCGACCTCCTCGCCGGGCGGCTCCGTGAGATCGCGACCGAGCACGGTCCGGACGCGGTGGCCGTCTTCGGCGGTGGCGGGCTGACGAACGAGAAGGCCTACCAGCTCGGCAAGTTCGCCCGGATCGCGTTGCGCACCAAGCACATCGACTACAACGGCCGCTTCTGCATGGCCTCCGCGGCGGCCGCCGCCAACCGGTCGCTCGGGATGGACCGGGGGATGCCCTTCCCCGTCACCGACCTCGACACCTCCGGCGCGATCCTGCTGCTCGGCAGCAATGTCGCCGAGACGATGCCTCCCTTCGTCGGGCACCTCGCGGGAGCTCGCGCGGCCGGTGGGCTCGTCGTCGTCGACCCGCGCCGCTCGGCCACGGCCGACCTCACCGACGACGGGCAGGGCGTCCACCTGCAGCCCGTCCCCGGGACCGACCTCGTCGTGCTCCAGGCACTGCTGCACGTCGTCCTCGCCGAGTCGCTCGCCGACGAGGCCTACCTCGCCGAGCGGACGAGCGGGCTCGACAACGTCGCCCGCTCCGTCGCCGCGTGGTGGCCCGAGCGGGCCGAGCAGGTCTGCGGGGTACCCGCTGACGACCTGCGGGCGACCGCTCGGCTGCTCGCGGCGGCCAGCCCCTCACGGGGAGGCGCGGGCGTCCACGTCCTCACCGGGCGCGGCGTCGAGCAGTCCACCCAGGGCACCGCGACGGTCACCGCCGCGATCAACCTCGCCCTCGCGCTCGGCCTCGTCGGACGCGAAGGGAGCGGCTATGGCGCCCTCACGGGTCAGGGCAACGGCCAGGGTGGGCGCGAGCACGGGCAGAAGGCGGACCAGCTGCCCGGCTACCGGATGATCGCCGACCCGGCCGCCCGCGAGCACGTCGCCGCGGTCTGGGGCGTCGACGCCGACGACCTGCCCGGCCCGGGCCTGCCGGCCGTCGAGCTGCTGCGCTCCCTCGGCACCCCCGACGGACCCCGGGCACTTCTCGTCCACGGGGCCAACCCCGTCGTGAGCGCACCCCGCGCCGATGCCGTCGCCGATCGACTGCGCGCACTCGACCTGCTCGTCGTCTGCGACGTCGTCCCCTCCGAGACCGTCGCCCTCGCCGACATCGTCCTGCCGGTCACGCAGTGGGCCGAGGAGGAGGGCACGATGACCAACCTCGAGGGCCGCATCATCCGTCGCCGCAAGGCCATCGACCCGCCCGACGGCGTCGTCTCGGAGCTGTGGGTGTGGGCCCAGCTCGCCGCCCGCCTCGATGCCCCGGGCACGTGGTCGACGGTCCCGTCGGAGGTCTTCGACGAGCTGGCCAGGGCGAGCGTCGGCGGCCGCGCCGACTACTCCGGGCTGAGCCACGCCCGCCTCGACCGCGAGACCGACCTGCACTGGCCCTGCCCCGCCACCGGCGAAGGGGAGGCCCCGCACCCGGGCACACCGCGCGCCTTCCTCGACGACTTCCCCACGCCCGACGGCAGGGCCCGGCTCGTGCCCGTCGACCACCTCGGGCCGGCCGAGGACCTGCGTCCCGACGCCCCGCTCTTCCTCATCACCGGGCGCGTCCTCGAGCACTACCAGTCGGGGGCCCAGACGCGTCGGGTGGCGGCGCTCCTCGCGGCGCAACCCACCCCCTTCGTCGAGGTGCACCCGCTCCTCGCCCACCGCCTGGGCATCGAGGAGGGCGACCAGCTCGACCTGCGCACGGCGCGGGCCACGGTCACCGCTCCCGCGCGGATCACCGACCGGGTCCGGCCGGACACCGTCTTCATGCCCTTCCACTTCGCCGGCGCCGGGAGCGTCAACCGGGCGACCAATGACGCGGTCGACCCGATCTCGTCGATGCCGGAGTTCAAGGTGTGCGCCGTCGACGTCGCCGCCAGCACGACCGATCTCGTCCCCGAACCGCTGGAGGTCAGCGCATGAGCCACATCGTCGTCATCGGGTACGGGATGGTCGGGTCCCGCTTCGTCGAGGACCTCACGACGGCCGACCACGCCGGCGAACACCTCGTCACGGTGCTCGGCGACGAGGCCTGCGAGCCCTACAACCGAGTGCTGCTCAGCGACGTCGTCGCGGGCACGCGCGGGCTCTCGGCGATCGCCCTCCCCGCGCCCGACCACCCGCGCGTCACGGTGCAGCGCGGCGTCGCGGTGCGGGCGATCGACCGTGGACGCCGCGACGTCGTCCTCGCCGACGACACGCGCGTCCCCTACGACGAGCTCGTCATCGCCACAGGTGCGGCCGCCCGGGTCCCGACGGTCCCGGGTCTCGGTGACGATCCAGCCGGCGGCGACCTGCCGAGCGGCGTCCACGTGCTGCGCTCCATCGACGACGCCCGCGAGATCATCGCGGCGACCCTCAACGCCCGCCGCGCCATCGTCCTCGGCGGCGGCGTGCTCGGCCTCGAGGCCGCGAGCGGGCTCGCCCGACGCGACCTCGCCGTCACCGTCGTCCACCCCTCCCCCGCCCTCATGGAGCGCCAGCTCGACGAGGCCGCCAGCCGGGTCGTCGAGTCGACCCTGCGCCGGACCGGTGTCGACCAGCGGGTCGGCGTCGGGGCGCAGGAGATCGTCGTCGAGGAGGGCCGGCTGCGACGGGTGCAGCTGACCAACGGCGAGGTCCTGGCCGCCGACCTGCTCGTGCTGTGCACGGGCACCGTGCCCCATGTCGCGCTGGCGGCCGAGGCTGGCCTCGAGGTCGACCGCGGCGTCCTCGTCGACGCCGACCTGACGACGAGCGACCCGCACGTGCACGCCATCGGTGACTGCGCCCAACCTCCCGGCGGCGCCAGCGGCCTCGTCGCCCAGGGGTGGGAGCAGGCCCGCCGTCTCGCCGACCTGCTCACCGGTCGTGACCCCGAGGCCGTGACCACCGGCGTCGGCGACGTCGTCAAGCCCAAGACCCACGGTGTCGACATCGTGACGATGGGTGTGTGCGGCAGCGGGCGAGTCGACGACCCCGGCCTGCGCGTCGTGCGGCTGAGCGACCCGGCCGCCGGACGGCACCTCGAGATCGTCGTGCGCGACGGCCTGCTCGTGGGCGCGGCCGCCGTGGGGGCAGGCCGCGTCGGCACCGACCTGATCACCACCTACACCCGTCGCACTCCCCTGCCCGCAGACCCGGCGCACCTGCTGCTGCCGGCCATCGCTCCGGCCGCCACGACGACGCGACGCGACTCCCCTTCGCTCATCCCGGACCAGGCGACGATCTGCCGGTGCAACGGCGTGACGAAGGGGGACATCCGCGCCGAGTTCGCCTCCGGCGCAACGACTGTGGAGCAGATCGCCGCGAGCACCCGGGCGACCACCGGCTGCGGTGGGTGCACCGATGCGGTGTGCGGGATCCTCGACTGGCTCGGCGCAGACACGGGCCCCTCACAGCCCACGACTGCACCCGGTGAGGGCGGGTTCACACCGGGGAAACACGACCAAGACCGAGCCGAAACGAGGGCTTCCTAAGTTGAGCGCCATGCCAGAGACCACCACCTCCACCACCCAGCCGCAACAGCTCGTCGTCGTCGGCGGCGGCATGGTCGCCCGCCGGCTCGTGGATGCGCTGCGCGCCCGGGACGACGCCGGGCGGTGGGCCGTCACGCTGCTGTGCGAGGAGCCGCGCGCGCCCTACGACCGCGTCGCCCTCACCTCCTACTTCACCGGGCGCCACCCCGAGGACCTCGCCCTCGGCGGGCAGGAGCTGTGGGACGACCCGCTCGTCACGCTGCGCCGCGGTGTCCGGGCCGAGAGCATCGACCGCGACGCCCGGACGGTGACGACGAGCACCGGCCAGGTCCTGCCCTACGACTCCCTCGTCCTCGCGACCGGCTCCTACGCCGCCGTGCCACCGGTGCCCGGCAAGGACCTGCGCGGCGCCTTCGTCTACCGCACGATCGACGACGTCGCCGACCTGCGGCAGTTCGTCGAGACCCGTCGGGAGGAGCTCGACCGGCCGGTCCGCGGCGCGGTCGTCGGCGGCGGCCTGCTCGGCCTCGAGGCGGCCGGCGCCCTGCGGGCGCTCGAGGTCGAGACGACGGTCGTAGAGTTCGCGCCACGGCTCATGCCGCTCCAAGTCGACGAGGGTGGTGGCGAGGGGCTCAAGCGGCTCATCGAGGGGCTCGGGGTCTCGGTGCGCACCTCGACCGCGACGTCGAAGATCGTCGGCGAGCGAGGCGCCGTCTCCCGGATGAAGTTCAGCGAGGGCCCCGCGCTCGACGTGGACGTCGTCGTCTTCGCCGTCGGCGTCCGCCCGCGTGACGAGCTCGCCCGCGAGGCCGGGCTCGAGATCGGCGAGCGCGGGGGCGTCGTCGTCGACGACGCCTGTGCCACAGCGGATCCCGCGATCCACGCGATCGGGGAGGTCGCCTGCATCGGCGGTCGCTGCCTCGGCCTGGTCGCCCCCGGCTACACGATGGCGGAGATCGTCGCCGACCGGCTGCTCGGCGGTGCCGGGACCTTCCCCGGGGCCGACCTGTCCACCAAGCTCAAGCTCCTGGGCGTCGACGTCGCGAGCTTCGGCGATGCCTTCGCGCAGGAGCCCGGCTCGCTCGAGGTCGTCATCTCCGACCCCGTCGCGGGCGTCTACAAGAAGCTCGTCATGAGCGACGACGCCCGCACCCTGCGCGGCGGCATCCTCGTCGGCGACGCCAGTGCCTACTCCTCCCTTCGCCCGATGGTCGGTCGCGAGCTCGGCGGCGACCCCGCGGCCTACCTGCTGCCCGAGGGGTCCGCGCCGGCACCTGCCGGCGACCTGCCCGACGAGGCCTCCGTGTGCTCCTGCAACAACGTCACCGCGGGCGAGATCCGTTGTGCCGTGGGCGAAGGGGGCTGCACCGACCTCGCGGGGGTCAAGGCGTGCACCCTCGCGGGCACGAGCTGCGGCTCCTGCCTTCCGCTGGTCAAGAAGCTCGTGACGAGCGAGCTCGCCGCCGCCGGCGTCGAGGTGAGCAGTGCGCTGTGCGAGCACTTCGAGCAGTCGCGTGCCCAGCTCTTCGACATCGTCCGGGTCCAGGGGTTGCGGACCTTCAGCGAGATCATCGAGCGCCACGGGACCGGCCGCGGCTGCGACATCTGCAAGCCGGTCATCGGCTCGATCCTCGCCTCGCTCGGCACCGGGCACATCCTCGACGGCGAGCAGGCGACCCTGCAGGACACCAACGACCACGTCATGGCCAACCTGCAGAAGGACGGCTCCTACTCGGTCGTCCCGCGCATCCCGGGCGGCGAGGTCACGCCCGAAGGGCTCATCGCGATCGGCGAGGTCGCCAAGGACTACGGCCTCTACACGAAGATCACCGGCGGCCAGCGGATCGATCTCTTCGGTGCCCGGATGGACCAGCTGCCCGGCATCTGGCGGCGGCTGGTCGACGCCGGCTTCGAGTCGGGTCACGCCTACGGCAAGTCGCTGCGCACGGTGAAGTCCTGCGTCGGCTCGACGTGGTGCCGCTTCGGCGTGCAGGACTCCGTCGGCCTCGCGATCGACCTCGAGCTGCGCTACCGCGGGCTCCGCTCGCCGCACAAGATCAAGCTCGGCGTCTCCGGGTGCGCCCGTGAGTGCGCCGAGGCCCGCGGCAAGGACGTCGGCATCATCGCCACCGACAAGGGGTGGAACCTCTACGTCGGCGGCAACGGCGGATTCACCCCCAAGCACGCCCGCCTGCTCGCCGAGGACCTCGACACCGAGACGCTCGTGCGCACCATCGACCGCTTCCTCATGTACTACGTGCGCACCGCAGACCGGCTGCAGCGCACCGCCCCCTGGGTCGAGGAGCACGAAGGGGGTCTCGACGCCATCCGTGCCGTCGTCATCGACGACAGCCTCGGCATCGCCGACGACCTCGATGCCGCGATGGCCGCCCACGTGGGCAACTACCGCGACGAGTGGGCGGCGACGCTCGCCGACCCGGACAAGCTGGCCCGCTTCGCGTCCTTCGTCAATGCCCCTGACGCGGTCGACGACTCGCTCGCCTACGTCGGCGAGCGCGGCCAGGCCCGTCCCGCCACCCCGGAGGAGCGCACCTCCGGGTCCGTCCTCATCGCCGGCACGACTCTGGAGGTCCGCTCATGACCGCTGCTCCCCCACAGGCCCGCGTACGCCTGTGCGCCCTCACCGACCTCGTTCCCGAGCGCGGCGCGGTCGCCCTCGTCGACGGTGTGCAGGTCGCGCTGATCCGCACCCATGACGACGAGGTCCACGGCATCGCCAACCTCGACCCCTACAGCGGCGCACACGTCGTCGCCCGCGGGCTCGTCGGCACGCGCGGCGGGGTCCCGACGGTCATCTCGCCGATGTACAAGCAGGTCTGGGACCTGCGCACCGGCGCCTGCCTCGACGGGGCCGGCAGCGACCCGGTCGACCTGCGGACCTGGCCGGTGGCCGTCGTCGACGGCGAGGTGTGGATCGAGCCGCGCGGCGACGAGGTGACGGGCTCCCCCTTCGACCGCAGTGTCACGTGAGCCTGCCGCAACTGCTCGCCGGGTGCGTCGTCCTCGTCACCGGGGACCGGCGCGCCGGTGACCTGCGCGCCGCCCTCGAGCGGCGCGGTGCCCGGGTCGTGCACACCCCGGCGCTGACGATCGTGCCGCACACCGCCGACGCGGAGCTCGTCGAGCGGACCCGGGCCCTCCTCGCCGCACCGCCCGACGTCGTCGTCGTGACGACGGCGATCGGATTCCGCGGGTGGGTTGAGGCGGCCGACGCCACGGGTCTGGGTGAGGAGCTGCACGAGGTCCTGGACCGGACCCGGATCGTCGCCCGCGGCCCCAAGGCGCGCGGCGCGATCCAGGCGGCCGGGCACGACGCGGACTGGGTCGCCGAGTCGGAGACCTCCGCTGAGATCCGTGACTTCCTGATCACTGAAGGCGTTGCGGGACAAAGCATCGCGATCCAGCACCACGGCGCAGGGTGCGACGAGCTCGACGTCGATCTGGCGACCGCCGGTGCCACGGTGACCTCTCTCGTGGTCTACCGCTGGGGGCCACCACCGGATGCCGACGCGGTGACCTGCGGCGTCGAGCAGGCGGCCGTGGGTGACATCGACGTCGTCGTCTTCACCTCCGCACCGGCCGCGGCGGCCTGGCTCGACGCGGCTCGGGACGCCGGCGTTCTGCCGTCGATCGTCGGCCGGGTCCGCACCGGCCGTCTCGTCGTCGCGGCCGTCGGGCCGGTCACCGCGCGCCCGCTCGAGCACGTCGGCATCAGCCCGCTGCTCCCGGAGCGGGCCCGGCTGGGGTCGCTCGTGCGAGCCCTGGTCGGCCACTACGAGGCGATGATGGCCACCGCCGTCGAGACCGTCGCCGGACCGCTGCAGCTGCGCAGCACCGCCGCGCTCCTCGGCGACCGGGTGCTCGCCATCTCCCCGAGCGGCCTGTCCGTGCTCCACCTGCTCATCGACGCGAAGGGAGATGTCGTCACCCGTGCCGACGTCCTCGAGGTGCTGCCGGGCGACTCCGCGAGCGGTCACGCCGTCGAGGTGGCCGTCGGCCGCTTGCGTGAGGCGATCGGGGACCGACGGGTCGTCGAGACGGTCGTCAAGCGGGGCTACCGGCTCGCGACGGCCTGACGCAATCCGCTTGCGGCTCCGCTGACCTGCCGCGAGGGTGAGCGGATGACCTCCCGCATCTCGCACACCACCCTCGACTGCCGCGACGCCTACGCCCTCAGCGAGTGGTGGAAGGGCGTCATCGGCTACACCGACGTGCCCGGCGACCCCAACCGCCCCGGGCACGAGGAGTGCATGCTCGTCGACCCGGTCACTGGGCACAGGGTGCTCTTCATCGAGGTCCCGGACCCCACGCCGGGCAAGACCAAGATGCACTACGACCTGCGGCCGACCGACCTGACGCAGGCCGAGGAGGTCGAGCGCCTGCTCGCCCACGGCGCGAGCCTCCACGCCGACCTTCGCGGGCACTACGGTCCCGGCACCGGGTGGGTGACCCTCGTCGACCCGGAGGGCAACCTGTTTTGCGTGCTGAGGTCCGACGGTGAGCTGGCCGCCCGGGACTGATCAGGCCCCGTCGCCGGCCTCGAGCCAGACGATCTCCTCGAGAGCGAGCCGCTCCCGACTGGTCCCGGGTGACGGGATCTCGCCCGGGCGATGATCGGCCACGCCGAAGGCCGTCATCGAGACGACCTCGAGGTGCGGCGGGACGGCAAGCTCCGCCGCCACCCCCTCGCGGTCGAAGGCCCGGAACTGGTGGCTGTCCAGCCCGATGGTCAGCGCCTGGACGCACATGTGCGCCACCGCCTGACCGAGGTCATAGGTCGCGAACTCCGAGTACTCCCAGCCCGGCGCGTCCTCGATGCCCACCACGGCGAGGTTGACCACGATCGCCGACGCGGCGGGCGCCCACGCCCCTGAGCTACGAGCCAGGTGGCGCACGATGCGCTCGTGCACGTCGTCCCCCCGCACCCCCACGACGAAGCGCCACGGCTGCGAGTTGCCCGCGGAGGGCGCCCGCCGAGCGGCCTCGAGCATCGTCTCGACGTGTGCTCGCTCGACCACGGCGTCCTCCCGGAAGCGCACCGGGCTGAAGCGGTGGGCCAGCGTCGGGTGCAGCTCGGGGAGGTCGGGGATCGTGCACGAGGTCATGGCTCCAGTGTGCTGCCGAAGGGGGGCACTCCCCCTTCGCCGCGCCCGGCAGATCCGTGCCACGGTGGGGCGATGAACGCACTCGAGGACCTCACCCGCACCCTCGACCGGCTGCAGGGTGCCGGCGAGCTCGCGGGCTGGGCGGTCGGCGTGGCGGATGCCGACGGAGCCCGCCTGCGCGTGGGTGGGGCCCGCTCCCCCAGCGGAGCACCGATGACGCGGGACACCCAGGTCGCCCTCAGCTCGTGCACCAAGCCCATCGGTGGCGTCCTCGCACTGCGCCTGGTCGAGCTCGGCGTCCTCACCCTCGACGACCCCGTGGCGGCGTGGCTGCCCGAGCTGGCCGACCCGAGGGTGCTCGTCGACCCCGCTGCCGATCTGTCCGCCACCGTCCCCGCCGAGCGACCGATCACGCTGCGGCACCTGCTGACGATGACCCCGGGCTTCGGCTGGGTGAGCGAGCCCGGCCCCCTCGCCGATGCCCTCGCCCGTGAGCAGGTCGCCCCCGGCCCCTTCTGCCCAACGATGTCACCCGACGACTTCATGAGCCGACTCGGCAGCGTGCCGCTGGCCGACCAGCCCGGCACGGCCTGGCGGTACCACACGAGCAGCGACGTCCTCGGGGTGCTGCTCGCCCGGGCCACCGGGTCGAGCGTCCCCGAGCTGCTCACCGAGCACGTGCTGCAGCCGCTCGCGATGACCGACACCGGCTACAGCGCCG
This sequence comes from Janibacter sp. RAF52, assembly GCF_052114035.1. NCBI lineage: Bacteria > Bacillati > Actinomycetota > Actinomycetes > Micrococcales > Intrasporangiaceae > Janibacter > Janibacter sp. RAF52. The sequence goes on from NZ_JBFRDY010000006.1 coordinate 160,600, forward strand.
ACGCCACCTGCCTGGCCCCACCGCTGGCTCCCGAGGGGGGAGGGCTCAGGCCCGTGGAGCTCCCGGCGGGCACCTTCGTGGACCCGCCTCCCTTCGCGTCCCTTGCCACCGGGCTCGTCTCGACCGTGCCCGACCAGCTGGCCTTCCTGCGCTCGCTCGTCGGCGGTCCCACCGTCCTCTCGCCCGAGTCCCTCGCGGCTCTGCGCACCGGCACGCTCACCGACGAGCAGCGGCTCACCGCAGCGGGGTTCATCGAGCCGGGCTGCGACTGGGGGCTCACCGTCGAGGTCCGTCCAGGCGGGCAGGTGGGATGGGCCGGTGGCCTGGGCACCATCGGTTATGCCGATCCGGCCACTGGGCGGGCCGCCTTCCTCGCCACGGCGGTCACCGTCGACTCCCCCGCGACGACGACTGCCTTCGACCACTTCTGGGGCCTGCTCGTCGCCGGGGCATGACATCCTCACCACCATGAGCCGTGCACTCGTCCTCGTCGACATCCAGAACGACTTCTGCGAAGGGGGCTCCCTCGCCGTGACCGGAGGCGCCGCCGTCGCCGAGCGGGCCGCCGCACGAGTCCTCGACCAGGACGGCCCGCCCTACGCCGCGATCGTCGCCACGGCCGACTGGCACCACGACCCCGGCGCGCACTGGGCCACCGACGGCGAGCCCGACTTCGCGACGACCTGGCCGGTGCACTGCGCGGCTGGCACGACGGGCGCCGCCTTCCACCCTGCGCTCGAGCCGGCCATGGGTGAGGTGACCGAGGTCTTCCGCAAGGGCGCCCACGACGCCGCCTACAGCGGCTTCGAGGGCTTCGCCGAGGACGGCACCGGTCTCGCGGACTGGTTGCGCACGCGGGGCGTCACCGACCTCGACGTCGGCGGGATCGCCACCGACCACTGCGTCAGGGCCACGGTCCTCGACGCGCTGCGCGAGGGATTTGCGGTGCGACTGCTCACCGACACCATCGCCGGGGTCGCCCCCGAGACGACGCAGGCAGCACTCGCCGAGATGGCCGCCGCCGGCGCCACGACGGACGCGTGAGCCGCCCCCTGCCGGCGGTCATGGCCGGCCGCACCGTCCTCATCACGGCTGACCGGCGCAGCGACGACCTCGCCGAGGCCTTCGCCCGTCGCGGTGCGACGATCCGGCACGCCGCGGCGATGTCGATCGTCCACCACAGCGACGACGAGCGGCTCGTCGCCGACACCCGTGCCCTCGTCGCCGACCCGCCGGATCTCGTCGTCGTCACCACGGGGGCCGGTCTGCGCGGCTGGCTCGAGGCCGCCGATGTGGCCGGCCTCCACGGCTCCCTCACGGACGCGCTCTCCTCCGCCCGGATCTTCGCCCGGGGCCCCAAGGCCAAGGGCGCCCTCGTCGCCCACGGGCTCACCCCCGAGTGGGTGGCCGAGTCCGAGACGACCGCCGAGATCACCGAGCACCTCCTCGCCCTGGGTGTCGACGGCGCGAGCGTCGCGGTCCAGCACCACGGCAACGGGTCCGACGGGCTCGACGAGGCCCTGACGGCCGCGGGCGCGCGGGTCTCGCCGCTGGTCGTCTACCGGTGGGGTCCGGCGCCGGACCCTGCCGCGGTCACCGCCTCGACCCGTGCCGCCGCTGCCGGCGAGGTCGACGCGGTCGTCTTCACCTCCGCACCGGCCGTCGTGGCCTGGTTCGCGGCGGCCGACGCCGCGGGCGTCACCGACGAGATCGTCCATCGGTCACGCGCCGGTCTGCTCGTCGCCGCGGTCGGTCCGGTCACCGCTGCCCCGCTGCAGGCGAAGGGGGTCGACCCGCTCGTCCCCGAGCGCAGCCGCATGGGTGCCCTCGTGCGCGCCGTCCTCGAGCACTACGGCGACGGTTAGGACTCAGCGGGCCTCGCGGTCCGTTTCGGCCTCGCCGCTGACCTTCTCCTGGCGGCCGCGGACGACGAGCGTGCCCGCGATCTTGTCGTGCAGCGTCTGCCGCTGCGGGTCCTTGATCGGCCACAGCAGGTCGGCGGCCGTCACGGCGGTCGAGAAGCAGCTGATCGCGGACAGCAGCATCGTCGCCATCGGCAGGAGCGCCCGCATGAAGGCCGTCCCGGCGCTCGGCCGGCCCGGGCGGTCGACCCGGCGGACCGACAGGCCGAGAGCCAGCTTGCCCGGGGTCGCGGCCCAGCGGCTGAGGAAGATCACCTCGTAGAGGCACCGCACGAGCATGCCGATACCGAGGGCGACGAGCAGGTACTGCACGTCGAAGAGCCCGAGCAGCTCCTCGGGCGTGACCCGCTCGAGCCGCTCCGGGTCGTTGGCCGCCGCCGCGTCCCAGATGAAGGTCAGGTAGTCGCGGCTCGCCAGCCACACGGCCCAGCCGGCGAAGATGACGTTGAGGATCCGCAGCACGATCCAGTCGACGAGGTAGGCGCCCACGCGCTGGCCGTAGCTGGCCAGGGTCTGGCCGTCGGCCGTCGTGGGCTGCGGGGCGGCGTCGCCGTAGCCTGCTGCGCCCTGCGGCGCCGTGCCGAAGGGGGCTTGCCCTGCCCCGTGGGTCGGCCGGCCGAAGACATCCGTGCCCGGCCCACCCGGGCTGCCCTGCCCGCCCTGCGTGCCCGGGGCGCCGGGACCGACCGCCGGGTCGCCCTGCGGCGCGATCTCCGGGGTGGGCTGCGCGGCCCGCGTCTGCCGGGGCACGGTGCGCTCGCTCCAGATGATCCCGTCGAAGTAGCGCAGCTGCGTCTCGTCCTCCGGGTCGTCGTACCAGCCGGCGCGCTCGGGGGTGCTCATGCCCTCACGATCTCACGGCGTCGGTGGAGTCCCGATCGGGTGTCGACCCCTCGACCTCCGCGACGAGCGCACGCGCCTGCCGGCGACGCGACCACAGCAGAGCGGTGACACCCACGACGACCACGACGGCCAGCACCGTCGCCGCGAGCGGCGACCTGGCGGCGGCCGCCAGCCAGGCACGCGCAGCGGCCAGACCCACCGTCGCGTAGATCGTCGCCCAGGCGATCGAGCCGAGAGTCACGGCGGGCAGGTACCGGCGCAGCGGCATCCGGGTGACGCCGGCCGTCGCGTTGACAGCCGTCTGGATGCCGACGGTGAAGAAGCACAGGACGACCGCGATCGGCCCCCACCTGTTGACCAGTGATCGGGCGCGCTGCCACGCGGGCGAGCCCTCCCCTTCGCTCTTGCGCCAACGACGACCACCGGCAGCTGCCCCGCGGCCGAGCCAGTACGTGGCATTGGCCCGGAGCATGACGATGACGAAGAGCGCCCCGAAGGTCGGGAGGAACTGCGACCAGGTCACGCAGGCCCGCCGGACGCGGCGTGCTCGGGTGCGCGGGCCGCACCGAGGTCGGCGAAGACCCGCCGGTTGAGCTCGAAGCTGTCGACGGCTGCGTCGAGGACCCGGCGACGCGCGGTCTCGTCGAGCTCGAGCGAGTCCAGGGCCGCGCGGTAGGCGTCCTTGTAGGGCTTGGGCTTGGGGATCTGCTCGAAGTGGTAGAAGTTCAGCCCCGCGGGGTCGATGCCGTAGTGCCGCTGCACCATCCGCGCGATGATCTGGCCCCCGGAGAGGTCCCCGAGGTAGCGCACGTAGTGGTGCGCGAGCATCGACTCGGGGGTGTGCTGCTCACGCAGCTGCGCCGCGTAGTCGACCGCGGCGCGCACGATGTGGATGTCGCCGGCGGCCAGTCGACCGTCGACGTCTTCGCCGCAGAGGTGGGCCATGTCCTGCTCGAGCGCGGCGACCCGGTCGAGCCGGTGGTCGAGCACCGGCGCGACGAAGGGATGATCGGAGTAGTGCGTCCAGAGCACCTCTTCGAGGGCGCGGTAGATGACCAGCTGCTGGGCGACGAGCGCGACGAAGGCCGGGCGGCAGGCCAGGCCAGCCATGAGCTGCTCGACGAAGGCGGAACCCTCGGCGTCGTCGTGCGCCGAGGCCGTCTCGGTGCGCAGGGCGAGCGACAGCGGCTGGTCCATGAGAGCTCCCGGGTGAGGTGAGGGTTGCCTCATGCTAACGGGGCGCCTCTCCCCGCAACAGGGCCGGGAGCGGAGGTGGACAGGCGTCCTTCCCCGCTCCCGGACCCGTGCGCGTCAGAGGTTGCCGCGCTTGTCCTGCTCGCGCTCGATGGACTCGAAGAGCGCCTTGAAGTTGCCCTTGCCGAAGCCGAGCGAGCCGTGCCGCTCGATGATCTCGAAGAAGACCGTCGGGCGGTCACCGAGCGGCTTGGTGAAGATCTGCAGCAGGTAGCCGTCCTCGTCGCGATCGACGAGGATCTTGCGCTTCTTCAGCTCCTCGATGGGGACGCGGACCTCGCCGATGCGGGCGCGCATCTCGGGGTCGTCGTAGTAGGCGTCGGGGGTGTCGAGGAACTCGACGCCCTCCGTGGTCAGCTCGTCGACGGTGCGCAGGATGTCGTTGGTCGCGAGCGCGAGGTGCTGGGCACCGGGCCCGGTGTAGAACTCGAGGTACTCGTCGATCTGCGACTTCTTCTTGGCGATCGCGGGCTCGTTGAGGGGGAACTTCACGCGGTGGTTGCCGTTGGCGACGACCTTGGACATCAGGGCCGAGTACTCGGTCGCGATGTCGTCACCGACGAACTCGGCCATGTTGACGAAGCCCATGACCCGGTTGTAGAAGGCGACCCATTCGTCCATCTTGCCGAGCTCGACGTTGCCGACGATGTGGTCGAGCGCCTGGAAGAGCCGCTTGGGAGCGCCGTCGCGCTTGACGAAGTTGGAGGACCTCTCGACGTAGCCCGGCAGGTAGGCCCCGGCGTAGGTCTGGCCGTCGATGGTGCGCTGCACGAGGGTGTGCCGGGTCTCGCCGTACGTCGCGATCGCGCCGATGCGCACCGAGCCGTGCTCGTCGCTGACCGTCTCGGGCTCCTGGAGGACCGTGGCGCCAGCCGCCTTGGCCTGGGCGATGCACTTGTCGACGTCGGGCACCTCGAGCGAGATGTCGACGACGCCGTCGCCGTGCTTGGCGTGGTGGGCGATGAGCGGGCTGTCGGGGCTCACCGCGCCCTTGACGACGAAGCGGATCGAGCCGGACTTGAGGACGAAGGCCTTGTGGTCGCGGTTGCCGTGCTCGGGGCCGGAGTAGCCGACGAGCTCCATGCCCCAGGCGCTCTGGTAGTAGTGCGCCGTCTGCGTCGCATTGCCGACGACGAAGACGATCGCGTCCCAGCCCGTCACGGGGAAGGGGTCGCGCTCCTCGTCGTACTCGACGAGCCCGACGAGCTGCTTGAGCTGGTCGAGGTCGAGCTCGGCCTCGCGCTCCTGCCTGGTGAGTTCAACCGCGGTGTTGGACATGGGCTCAGGATCATCACCGCCACCGCCGTGTGCAACCGGCCCCCATCCCGGTGCGCATGCTGCGCAATCTGTTGCCATGATTGGGGCCTGGAGGCGACAATCTGACCATGCCGACTCCCGCTTCGCGCCCACCGGCCATCGACGAGCTCGACGCCCGCCTGCTCGCACTGCTCGCCGAACGGCCGTCGATCGGGGTGCTCGGGGCGAGCCGTGAGCTCGGGGTGGCCCGCGGCACCGTGCAGGCTCGGCTCGACCGCCTCCAGACGAAGGGGGTCATCCGCACCTTTGCACCGACGCTCGACCCGTCCTCGCTCGGCTACCCGGTCACGGCACTGTGCACCCTCGAGATCCGTCAGCGGCTGGGGCACCAGGCCGTGGTCGACCACCTCATGGCGATCCCCGAGGTGCTGGAGATCCACTCGACGACCGGGGTCGGTGACCTCATCATCCGGATCGTCGCGATGGACAATGCGGACCTGGGCAGGGTCATCGACGAGATCATCGATGACACGCACGTGGTGCGCGCCAGCACGTCGATCGCGCTCGTCACCCACCTGGAGATGCGCACCGGACCCCTCGTCGAGGCAGCGGCCCACCGCCCGGCAACCCCCGTGCCCTGAGGAGGCCGCCCCGCGACCGCCCCACCACCCCCGGGCCCTGAGGAGGTCGCCCCGCGACCGCCCCACCACCCCCGGGCCCTGAGGAGGTCGCCCCGCGACCGTCTCGAAGGGCTCAGATCTTGTCGGCGAGCAGCATCCACGCCAGGGCGATGGTCCCGAGGGCCGTGCCGATGTGCGCGATCTGCGACAGCCCGGGACCGCGCGTCCACGAGTCGCCGTGGAAGGCCTCGGCGTGCCGCGAACCGCTGCGACGCCACCGCCCGAGGAAGCTCAGGCCGATGAGCGAGGCGATGACCATGCAGATGATCGCCAGCCAGGTCGCGCCCGTGGACGTGTGCACGTCGAGCAGCCGGAGTGCGATGAGCCCGAGCCCGACGACGAGCGTGATCGAGTGGGCGTTGAGCACCCACCCGGAGAAGTCGGTCATCCCCTGCTCGCCCTTGGAGCGCCGCAGACGGAGCGGGGTCAGGACGAGCACGAGCACGCCCAGGGCCACGAGGATCCACGCGAAGACGGTCATGTCCCCATGATGCCCGGGCGCTGTCCCGGATAGGGGCAGAGCGCGTCAGCGTCGGCCGACGAACCAGCGCCGGATCCGCTCGATCCGCTCGGTCACCTGCTCGCTCGACGCCTGGGCGAGCTCCGGTCCGCCGCAGGCCCGACGCAGGTCCATGTGGATGTTGGCGTGAGGCGAGCCGGTCTTCGTGGCATAGGCCGCGACGAGCTTGTTGAGCTCCTTGCGCTGGGCCGCGAGGGCACGATGGGCCGCCATCGGGGCGTCGTCGTCCTTGCGGGTGCGACCGGTCTTCTTCGACTGCTTGGTCTGCCGCTCGGTGAGCAGGGCGTGCACCTGGTCCGGCTCGAGCAGACCGGGCAGACCCAGGTAGTCCTGCTCGTCCTCGGAGCCGACCTCGGCGTGCAGACCGAACTGCTGCTTGTCGTAGAGCACGTGGTCGAAGTGCGCGTCGGACTCGAGCGCCTCGAAGGAGCCGAGCAGGTCGTCGCTCGCCCCGTCGGCGCGGTTGGCGGCGGCGAGCATGCCCTCCTCCTCCGACCACAGCGGAGCCTCGTCGTCGGCGGCCTCCGGCCGGTCGAGGGCGTGGTCGCGCTGCTCCTCGAGCGTGCCGGCGTGGGCGAGGATCACCGGGACGCTCGGCAGGAAGACGCTCGCCGTCTCGCCGCGGCCGCGGGCCCGCACGAAGCGCCCCACGGCCTGGGCGAAGAAGAGCGGCGTCGACGTCGACGTCGCGTAGACGCCGACGCACAGTCGGGGCACGTCGACCCCTTCGCTCACCATCCGCACGGCGACGAGCCATCGTGACGTGCTCGCGGAGTAGTCCTCGATCTTCTGCGAGGCGCCGTTGTCGTCGGAGAGGACGACGGTCGGCTTCTCGCCGGTGAGCTCGGTGAGGATCCGCGCGTAGGCGCGGGCCTGCGTCTGGTTGGTCGCGATGACCATGGCGCCGGCGTCGGGCACGCCCCGGCGCACCTCGGTGAGCCGCTTGTCGGCGGCGGCGAGCACCGACGGGATCCACTCCCCCTTCGGGTCGAGCGCGGTGCGCCAGGCCTGCGCGACGAGGTCCTTGGTCATCGGCTCGCCGAGGCGGGCGGCCACCTCGTCGCCGGCACGGGTGCGCCAGCGCATCGCGCCGCCGTAGGCCATGAAGAGCACCGGCCGCACCACGCCGTCGCGCAGGGCCTCGGAATAGCCGTAGGTGTAGTCGCTGCTCGAGCGCAGGATCCCGTCGTCGCCGTACTCGTAGCCGACGAAGGGGATGGGATTGGTGTCGGAGCGGAAGGGGGTGCCCGTGAGCGAGAGGCGGCGGGTCGCCGGCTCGAAGGCCTGCCGGATGCCGTCGCCCCACGACTTGTTGTCACCGCCGTGGTGGATCTCGTCGAGGATGACGAGGGTGCGCTCGGCCCGGGTGCGGCTCTCGTGGACCGAAGGGCGGGAGGCCACCTGGGCGTAGGTGACGGCGACCCCGTCGTAGTCGCTCGAGGTCACCGCGGTGGTGTTGGAGAACTTCGGGTCGAGGTGGATGCCGACCCGACCGGCCGCGTCGGCCCACTGGGTCTTGAGGTGCTCGGTCGGCGCGACGACGGTCACTCCGGTCACCTCACCGGCGGAGAGGAGCTCCGCGGCGACGCGCAGGGCGAAGGTCGTCTTGCCGGCACCCGGGGTCGCGACGGCGAGGAAGTCGGTGCGCCCGGACTCGAGGTAGAGCTTGAGCGCCTCGGCCTGCCAGGCCCGCAGCGCGCCGGCGGTACCCCACGCCGCCCGCCTCGGGAAGGCGGGTGACAGGTGGGACGCAGCAGACTGACTCATCGCTGGGCCACTGTAGATCGCCCGGGTGACAGGACCGAAAACCGCCGGGCGAAGGGAGCCCCGCTCGCCCCGATCACGCCCCCGCGTCCATCGCGACCATGGTCTGCAGACCGGTGCCGATGTCGCCGTGGACGTCGGCGAGGCCGGTGTGGACCGTGCCGCCGTGGCCGGGGGTCGCGAGGGCCTGCGAGCTCATCCGGACCCATTCCCCTTCGGGGTCACGGTCGAGGGCGACGGGCAGGTCGCAGTTGATGTACGTGTGCCGCCGCGGGTCGAGCGTCATGGTGACGCCACCGCCGGAGTCGGCGAGGACGAGGGTGCGCTCCCACGGCGTCGGCTCCTCGTCGAGCAGCAGCGGGATGAGCTGGCGCCCCCACGCCACGGCGGTGCCACCGGCGCCCACTCCCCCGTCGACGAAGCGCCACTCGATGCGCTGATGTAGCCGTCGGCGTGCATGCCGGGCAGGTCGATCCGCCCCTGCCCGTCCGGCTCCGGCACGGGGTCGGGCGCGTCGCCGCGCCATCCGGCCAGCCGCGGGAAGTCCTCGGGGGCCCGCCGCACGCGCCAGGCTCGCGCGACGGCAGCAGGTCGACCGTCGACCGAAGCGATCGCCTGGAGCAGCTGCATCGACCGACCGCCGCGCAGCACCTCGACGTCGACGGTGACCAGCGCGACCGGGATCGGCCCGAGGATGTCCAGGCGCACGTCCGCCAGCCGGGTGGCCGGGTCGGGGTCGTGCCGCACCATCGCCCGCGCGAGCAGGGCGGCAGGAGGCCCGGCGTGCTGGGCGTGCGGGCTCCACGGCCCGGCGGTGGAGGGCAGTGACTCGAAGGCGTCTCGTCGAGCTGACGGTAGAAGGAGCCCACGTCGCCGATCAGTCCTCGCCGTCCTCGGGCGCACGGAGACCGTCGTAGATTTCCTTGCAGATGGGGCACACCGGGAACTTCTCGGGGTCACGTCCGGGCACCCAGGTCTTGCCGCACAGCGCCTTGACGGGCTCGCCGGACAGCGCGCTCTCGAGGATCTTCTCCTTGCGCACGTAGTGGCTGAAGCGCTCGTGGTCGCCGGGCTCGGCCAGCTGCGGGGCCGGCTCGGTCCGCTCGAGGACGGCGGTCGAGGTGGAGGGGCCACCGGGCTCGGCGATCGGGCCTCCGGGCTGACTGGGGTCGGCTGGCGTGCTCATGCCCCCATCGTAGGCGCGTGCCCTCCCCCGACCCGGAGTGACGTCATGGCCGGGACACCCTGTCACGGCACGAAGAGTGGCAGCGACCGCCCTCCCGCTCCCTGAGGAGGTCGCGCAGCGACCGTCTTCCCGCTCCCTGAGGAGGTCGCGCAGCGACCGTCTTCCCGCTCCCTGAGGAGGTCGCGCAGCGACCGTCTTCCCGCTCCCTGAGGAGGTCGCGCAGCGACCGTCTCGAAGGGTCAGTTCAGGTCGGGGTCGACCGGGTAGGTCGAGACCCAGCCGAGCGAGCCGGGCTGACGCCGCAGCACCCGCCGCCACAGGGTGGCCGGGTCCTCGTCGAAGATGTCAGCGACCTCGACGTCGACGACGTACCAGCCACCGCGCGCCCGCTCGTCGGCGAGCTGCGAGGCGCTCCACCCGGAGTATCCGGCGAAGATCCGCAGCGCGCTCACCTGGGGCCAGATGATCTCCTGCGGGCTGTCGAGGTCGACGAGCGAGATGGCGCCGAAGAGCCGCCGCACGCCGGGCGGTTCCTCGGCATCACCCGGCAGGCCGACGAGGCCGATGGCCGAGTCGAGCTGGACCGGTCCGCCCTGGAAGACCCGCTGGGGCCGGCTCGACCCCTGCTGCCACCCGGGCAGCACGTCGTCGACAGGCGTGTCGAGCGGCTTGTTGAGGATCACCCCTTCGGCCGTGTCCTCGTCGTGCTGGAGCACGAGGACCACGCTGCGGGCGAAGAGGTCGTCCGTGAGGTCCGGTGTCGCCACGAGCAGCTTGCCGGCGAGCGAGGTCTCCATACCCAGACCCTAGTCGCGGGGGCGACCCCGGTAGCCACCCTGTCGGCCACCCCGACCGCCGCCACGGTGGTCGCGGGCACCGCGGGGGCCGCGGGTCCCCGGGTGGCGTCGCGCCGGTCGCGGGTCGACGAGCTTGCGGAAGTCGGCGTCGGGGATCGGGACGCCGCTCGGCTCGACGGCACCGAGGTCGGTGAGCACCTCGTCGTCGAGAGTGGTGCGCGTCGGTCGGGTCTCCAGACCGGCCTGGTCGGCCATCCTGGTGACCTCCTTGCGCTGGTGGGGCAGGACCAGCGTGACGACACTGCCCTTCTCGCCCGCACGAGCGGTGCGCCCGGCGCGGTGGAGGTAGTCCTTGTGGTCACCTGGCGGGTCGACCTGCATGACGAGGGAGACGTCGTCGACGTGGATGCCGCGCGCGGCGACGTCGGTGGCCACGAGCACGGGCAGCGTGCCCGTGCGGAAGGCACCGATCGTCTTGTTGCGCTGCGACTGGCTCAGCCCGCCGTGCAGCGGCGCTGCCGCCACGCCCGCCTCGCGCAGCTCCCCGGCGATCCGCTCGCAGCCGAGCTTGGTGCGGGCGAAGACGACGGTGCGGCCGGGGCGCGAGGCGATCCGGGCGGTGATCTGCTTCTTGATGTTGGGCTCGATGAGCATGAGGTGGTGCTCCATGGTCGAGACGCTCGCGGCCGCCTCGTCGGTGCTGTGCGTCACCGGGTCGCTCATGTAGGCCTCGACGAGGTCACCGACGCCGCGGTCGAGCGTCGCCGAAAACAGCAGCCGCTGCCCACCGGGGGCGCACTCGTCGAGGATCCGGGTGACGGAGGGCAGGAAGCCCATGTCGGCCATGTGGTCGGCCTCGTCGAGCACGGCGACCTCGACCGCGTCGAGCGTCAGCGCCCCGCGGTCGAGCAGGTCGACGAGTCGGCCCGGCGTCGCGATGAGCACGTCGACACCCTTGTCGAGGGCGGCCGTCTGCCCGGTGTACGACAGGCCACCGGCGACCAGCTTGATCCGCAGCCCGCTCACATGGACCAGCGGCTCGAGCGAGTCGCTCACCTGCATGGCGAGCTCACGGGTGGGCACGAGGACCAGCCCGCGCGGCTTGCGGCTGCGGGCCCGACCGCCGGCGAGGCGGGCGAGCATCGGCAGGCCGAAGGCGAGGGTCTTGCCCGAGCCGGTCTGCCCACGGCCGAGCACGTCCTTGCCCGCCAAGGCGTCGGGGATCGCGGCGGCCTGGATGGCGAAGGGGGTCGTGATGGCGTCGCGGGCGAGACGCTCCACGAGCACCTCGGGCAGGCCCAGCGCTGCGAAGCCGTTGTCCTCGGCGACCTCGACCGGGCCGCTCAGCGAGTTGCGGGCCGACGAGGTCCAGGTGTCGGCCTCCTGGCGCAGCGCCTCCGGGTCCTCGACCTGCTCGGTCCGCGGGGCGAAGCCGCGCCGGGCCTGCTCGCGCTCGAAGCGCGGGGCCGGACCACGGCGCCGGTCGTCGCGACGCTGGTACCCACCACGGTCATCCCGACGCTGGTAGCCACCACGGTCGTCGCGACGCTGTCCCCCTTCGCGGTCATCCCGACGCTGGTAGCCACCACGGTCGTCGCGACGCTGTCCGCCATCGCGGTCATCCCGACGCTGGTAGCCACCACGGTCGTCGCGACGCTGTCCGCCATCGCGGTCATCCCGACGCTGGTAGCCACCACGGTCATCGCGACGCTGTCCGCCATCGCGGTCATCCCGACGCTGGTAGCCACCACGGTCATCCCGACGCTGCCAGGTGCGCGACCCACGGTCTTCGCTGCCGTCCCGACGCACGCGCTTGGGGCGCTCGCCGGCCGGGGCGTCCTCGCGGTCGCGCCAGCGGTCCTTGCCGCGGGGGGCCTCGGTGGGGGCCTGACCCCGGTGGTAGGGCTTCTTCGGCGCCTTGGCGGTCGCCTTCTTCTTCGCGGCAGCGTTCTTCTGCGCGGTGGTCCAGCGGGGCTTCTTCTTCGCGGGCACGGGTGATCCTTCGTCTCTCACTGAAATGGGTAAACCCGCACACACAGGGCGCGGGCGACGTCAGTGGTCGGAAGCGATCGTGCGAGTTCCTCGAGGCGGCGACGTCACGGTCGCCGAACGACAAATAGTACCCCTATTGCGGCCGCGGCCACACCGACGATGTCAGCGGCGACGTCCCACGGGTCGCCGGACCGGTCCGCAAGCAGCCGGTGCTGGATGACTTCGCTCACAGGTGCGTGCACCGCGCAGGCCAGCGCCACCCACGGCCACCACGACCGGCGACCGAGACCCGTCACGAGCACCGGCAGACCGAAGACCACGGCGTGGACTGCCTTGTCCCCGTGCGGGATCGGCGACGGCGGCCCCGGCGCGGTCGGCAGGTAGAGCACGACGAGCTGCAGGACGACGACGCTCACCAGGGCGGCGAGGAGGGGCCACGGGCGGGTCGGGGTCAGGCGCACCGGGCCAGCACAGCACACCGCGCGTCGCCGCCGGCCCCCAGGTCGGCCTATGGTGGAGGTCATGAGCAAGATCACCGACCTCGATCTCGAGAGCTTCCGCTCCGCCGTCAGCGGCGAAGGGACGGTCATCGTCGACTTCTGGGCGAGCTGGTGCGGCCCCTGCCGCCAGTTCGCGCCCGTCTTCGAGGAGGCCGCGGACAGCCGCGACGACATCACCTTCGCGAAGGTCGACATCGACGACAACCCCGAGCTGGCCTCGCTGGCCAAGGTCTCGTCCGTCCCCACCCTCATGGCCTTCCGTGACGGCATCCTGCTGCACCAGAGCGCCGGCGCCCTGCCCAAGGCGCAGTTCCAGCAGCTGCTCGACGCCGTCCAGGACGTCGACATGGACGAGGTCAAGGCGCAGGTCGCCGCGGCCGAAGCCACGAGCTGAGCTCTCCCCCCTTCGACGAAGGGGGTGGCGCCGCCGCCCCTCGTGTGGTTGCGTGGAGGTCCACCCACCACCACAGGAGGCACCATGGGGATCGGCGACAAGATCGACAACGCCAAGGACCAGCTCGCCGGCAAGGCCAAGGGCGCGGCGGGCGACGCCACCGACAACGAGGACCTGCAGGCCGAGGGCAAGGTCCAAGAGACCAAGGGCGACCTCAAGGCCGCCGGCGAAAAGGTCAAGGACGCCTTCAAGTGACCTGCTGACCCACGACACGACGAAGGGCGGGACCGTGACGGTCCCGCCCTTCGTCGTGCTCACGCATCCACGGAGCACGACCGGACGGACCGAGTCCGTGCCGAGCGTGCGCCTACGTGACGTGCCCACGATGGTGGAGGTGGCGGGAATCGAACCCGCGTCCACTGGCAGACAATCAGGGCTTCTCCGGGTGCAGTGCGCTATGGATTTTCTCGGCCCCGGGGCTCGCACGCACACGTTCCCCGACAGGCCCAGTCACGTAGGAGTCCCGCGATGTCCCGTGACCTGACACCGCAGCAAGATCTCTAGCTGACGCTGGGATCTAGGTCGAGATCACACCTAGGCCAACGGACTTCGGGCTCGCTCAGGCGGCGAGGGCGAAGTCGGTGCGCTTGGAATTGGCACCTATTGGGTTTGCACGGGGCGTTGACGAGATGACCGTGCATCCTCGACCCGCTTCCCCTGAAGGACCGGCCAATGTCGAAACCGATCACCCCCATGGGATGGACACGTCACGCTGTGGAGTTGTTGAGCCAGTATCCACTCAACGGCGGCGAGGACCAAACACATTCCCGCGCACCGCGAGCCGATCAGCCGCGCCGCTTGTAGCTGTCCGAGACCGCCCGTGCGGTCTCGCGCTGGTCCTGCCGCTCACGCAGCGCGTGGCGCTTGTCGTAGGCCTTCTTGCCCGTGGCCGTGGCAATCTCGACCTTGACCCGGCCGTTCTTGAAGTACAGCGACAGCGGCACGATGGTGCGACCGCTCCCCTGCACCTTGGTGGCGATCTTGTCGAGCTCGGCGCGGTGCAGCAGCAGCTTGCGGCGGCGCCGCGGGGTGTGGTTGGTCCAGGTGCCCTGGACGTACTCGGGGATGTGGACACCCTCGAGCCACAGCTCGTCGCCGTAGAAGATCGCATAGCCGTCGACGAGGCTGGCCCGCCCCATGCGCAGCGCCTTGACCTCGGTGCCCATGAGCGCGAGGCCGGCCTCGTAGGTGTCCTCGATGAGGTAGTCGTGCCGGGCCTTGCGGTTGCGGGCGACGACGAGCTCGCCCTCGGCGGTCTTCTTGGCCATGGGTGCTCTCCCCCCTTCGCTGTGGTGTGACGGGACACGGTACCCCGCGCCCACGACAGCAGTCGCGTGGATTGGGGCGAAGGCAGTTCAGAGCCAGCCGCGCGGGTCGACCGGCGTGCCGTTGGTGCGGGTCTCGAAGTGCAGGTGGCAGCCCGTCGAGCTGCCGGTCGTGCCGGTGTACCCGATGACCTGGCCGCGCTTGACCTTGCCGCTGCGCACGGCGAAGGACTGGAGATGGTTGTAGGTCGTGGAGAGCGAGACGCCCCGCTTGATGCCGTGGTCGACGACGATCTGGTTGCCGTACCCCCCGGTCGACCCCGGCGGCAGCGCCATGACGACCTCGCCGTCGGCTGCCGCGTAGATCGGGCTGCCGCAGGCGCCGGCGTAGTCCCGGCCGGCGTGCAGACGCCACGTGTTGTAGATCGGGTGCAGGCGCAGGCCGAACTCGGAGCTCACGGGAGCATTGCTCGGGGCCTGGAGCACCCCGCTGCTCACCGGAGCTGGCGGGTTCGGGTCGCTCGTGCCACCGCTGCTCGAGTCGTCGGAGCTGCTGCGGGAGCGCTCGGCGCGGGCCCGGGCATCGGCCTCCCGCTTCTGCTGCTCCGCGCGCGCCTTGCGGATCTGGGCCTCCCGGATGCGGGCCTTGCGCGCGCGGTCCTCGAGGATCTTGGTCAGCTTGTCCGACTGGGCCTGGAGGCTGTCGACCTTCTTCTGGTCCTTCTTCTTCTCCCGGCGCAGGGCAGCCGACTGCGTCTCCTGGTCCTTCTCGAGGGACTCGAGGTCGGCCTGCTTCGCGTCGGCGCGGGCGCTGGCGTCACGCGCCGCGGTGAGCTTGGTCTGCTTGGTCGCCTTGGCGTCGCTCGTCTTCTGCCGCAGCGCCTTGAGGCGGTCGCCGCTGGAGACGAGGTTGGCGCGAGAGGTGCTCAGCTCCTCGAGGGCGGAGCTCTGCGTGTCGCCGACCGACTCGGCCATGATCATCTTGTCGACGAAGGCACCGGGGTCCTCGCTGCCGACGGCGACGGACATCGTGCCGAGGCCCTGCTGCTGGTAGACCTGCCCGGCGAAGCCCGCGACCGCGCGACGCGAACTCGACATCTTCGAGGTCGTGGTCCGCAGCTCCTTGACGGCCTTGTCCTCGTTGGCCTTGGCGAGGTCATAGGCGGCGACGGCATCGTCGTACTCGCCCTGGGCCTTCGTCTCGGCCTTCTCGGCTGCGGCAGCGGCGCTGCGCGCGCCGGGCAGCTTGGTGCGGGTGGCCTTGAGCTTGTCGTACGCAGCGACGAGCTCGGCGGAGGTGTCGTGCAGGTCGCCTCGGGCCTGCTTGAGGTCCTCGTCGACCTTGCTCTTGCGATCCTGCGGGTCCGGTTCGGCGGCCACGGCGTACCCGGCACCGGCGAAAAGGCACAGCGACAGCGCCGCACCCGTGAGAGCACGGGCGCGACGGGAGGACGGGGCACGGGAGGGGCGTTGCATCGGGGTCAACGGTAGCCACGAAGCGGCCGGGAGGACAGGACCTGCGCCCCCCGGCGCGCCCCGTCAGACCTTGAGGTAGCGCCAGAGGGTCACGGTGGACGTCGCGATGGCGAGCACGACCACCCCGACGATCAGGAAGGGCGCGACGATCCAGACGTCGTTGGCGGAGATGAAGGCGGTCCCCGCGTTTTCCTGCAGCAGGTACCGGTCGAAGAGGGCCCATGCCGAGACCCAGAGCAGGCCGATCGCCATCACCGCCCCGATGAGCCCTGACGCGACGGTCTCGATGATGAAGGGGGTGCGGATCGTGCGGTTGGAGGCACCGACGAGCTTCATGATCGCGATCTCGCGTCGGCGGGTGAAGGCGGCCTGCCGGATCGTCGTGGCCATGAGGAGCACGGCGGAGACGAGGGTCAGGGCCGCGAGACCGATCATCACGGCGGTGATGATGTTGATGGCGCGGAAGAGCGGGGCGAAGACCTCGCGCAGGTTGGGCACGCTCGCCACACCGGGCGCCCCGTCGAAGGCGGAGGCGACCGTCTCGAACTCCTCCGGGTCGGACAGCTGCACCCGGTAGCTCGGCGGGATGTCACCGACCCGGATGTTGCCGGCGAGCGGTGAGTTCTTGTAGTCCTGCTTGAAGCGCTTGTAGGCCTCCTCCTCGGACTCGTAGTAGACGTCCTTGACGAGGGGCTTCATCTCCTCGAGCTGTGCGGCGACCGATGCCTTCTGGTCCTCGGTCGCGGCCCCGCCGGAGCAGTTGGGCTGCGACGAGGTGTCGGTGCACATGTAGATCGAGACCTGGACGCGGTCGTACCAGTACCCCTTCATCTGGTCGACCTGGCGCTGGGCGAGCAGGCCGACCCCGAGGAGGTAGAGGGAGATCATCGTCACGAGGATCACCGAGACGGCGATGGACTTGTTGCGCCGCAGGCCCTCCCAGGCGTCGGCGAAGACCGAGGGCTTCATCGCAGCAGGTCCTCCGCGTCGTCGTCCCACTCGTCCAGGGCGTGCACCTCGCCGATCGGTCGGTCCTCCTGGGGCGGGAGCGCCCCGTCGTCGTGGTGGTCTCGCTCGTCGTGGGCGCGCACGGCCTCCCGCTCGTCGCGGTCGCGTGAGTCGACGACCTTGGGCACGTAGCTGCCACCCTCCTCGTCGCGGATGATGTGGCCGTCCTCGAGCTCGATGACCCGCTTCTGCAGCTCGTCGACGATGACGTTGTCGTGGGTGGCCATGACGATGGTCGTGCCGGAGTCGTGGATGCGGCGCAGCAGCTGGACGATGTCCAGGCTCGTCGCCGGGTCGAGGTTGCCGGTGGGCTCGTCGGCCAGGAGGATCGGCGGCTTGTTGACCACTGCCCGCGCGATGGCGACGCGCTGCTGCTCGCCACCCGAGAGCTCGTGCGGCATCCGCTTCTCCATCCCGGCCAGCCCGACGAGCTCGAGGGTCTCGGGGACGAGGGCTCGGATGGCGCGTCGGGGCCGGCCGATGACTTGCAGGGCGTAGGCGACGTTCTGCTGGACCGTCTTGTTGGGCAGCAGACGGAAGTCCTGGAAGATCGTGCCGACCTGACGGCGCAGCTGCGGCACCTTGCGGTGCGGCATCCTGCGCAGGTCGTGCCCACCGACGAGCAGCCGGCCGGAGCTGACGATCTCCTCGCGGATGGTCAGGCGCACGAGGGTCGACTTGCCGGAACCGGAGGCGCCGACGATGAAGGCGAACTCGCCGCGCTCGATGTTGAGGTCGATCCCGTCGAGCGCCGGACGGCTCTGGTTGGGGTACCTCTTGGTGACGTTCTCGAAACGGATCATCAGGTGCTCGGGGCCTTACGCGGGACGAAGGGGGCAAAGGGCCGCCTGCAGGATATGTCGCTTCGCTGCACGGCCGTGACACCCACGTGACCTCGGCGCGTTAGGTCCCGACCCTGATCGGCGTCAACGTCCACGGCGTCCCCACCATCGCGAACGACGGGGGGCCTGCTCCGCCCGCGCTCCACGGTCCGCGGCGTCGAACTCCCAGTGGGGCTGCCGCCCCTCCCTGTCGCTCGCCAGCTCGAGCGAGCGCGTGGCCAGGTGCAGCTGCTTCCCGGTGTCGAAGGCGACGAGGATGTTCTCCCCGACAGCCGTGGCGACGACATCGGCGCCCTCACCTCGAGCGAAGACCCGACCGCTGCCCAGCGCCTGCACCAGAGCACCTCCCGGGTAGCGGATCGAGCCAGCGCTCGTCTGGAGCACGAGCACCTTCCCACCCCTGGCACCGACGACCCGAGCCCCGATGAGCGCCTGGGTCCCCGGTGAAGGTCCTGACCACCTCCTCAGGCGACTCGTGGAAGTCCCAGAAGTCCAGATGGAAGCCCGAACCCATCAGATCGGCGAGCGCCGGGTAGCGCGTCGCCGTAGCCTGCCATGTCGTCACTGATCCTCTGTCCGGTTCGCGGGCGACGTCCCGTGCCGGACGGAGTGGTCGCCCTCCCAGTCGTCCGGCCGGTGCTTGAGGTCGTCAGCGGCCTCGGCCACGATCTCCCGGAACTCGGGCTCGTCGATCTCGTCATCATCACGCCCTTGGCCGTCAGGGAGGTCTCCGTCGAGCACGAGGTCCTCCAGGCCGAAGAAGACCCGCTGGAGGATCGCGTAGCGGACCTCGTCGCCGAGTCGGGCGTCCGACACCATCGTCGAGTAGAACTGCCTCCTGAATGCCGCGGCCTCTACGGCACCGCGGAGGTAGTTGTCGAAGAGAGCCGAGTACGTGGCGTCCAGCACTCCGCGCTCGGGGCTCATGGAGGGGTGGTCCGCCCCGGGCCCGCCAGGCGTCCGGCTCATACGGCACCACCGTGGGCCCGTCGAAGGAGCCGCCGACGTGGCCGCTTCCCGCCCTCCGGGCCAAGCTCCCAGTGGGCCTGCCACCCCTCCCTGTCGCTCACCAGCTCGAGCGAGCGCGTGGCGAGGTGCAGCTGCTTCCCGGTGTCGAAGGCGACGAGGATGCTCTCCCCGACAGCCGTGGCGACGACATCCGCGCCTTCACCTCGAGCGAAGACCCGACCGCTGCCCAGCGCCTGCACCAGAGCCCCGATGAGCGCCTCGACCAACTCGACCCGGGGCGTCTCAGCGACCACCTGGTCCCGCATCGCGGTCAACCACTCCGAGGCGCTGAGGCCCTCCTCCTCGTTGTCGAAGTTGTTGTACAGCACCCACAGCACCTCGTCGAGCCGCTGCTCCCGGTCCGGACCGTCGACCTCCCCGAGCAGCTCCTCGACCTCCAGCGGGATACGAGCACAAAAGATCGGGTCCCCGGTGAAGGTGCTGACCACCTCCTCAGGCGACTCGTGGAAGTCCCAGAAGTCTTGGTGGAATCCCGAACCCATCAGATCGGCGAGCGTCGGGTACCTGATGCGCTCGGCCAGCGAGAACTCGCTCATGTCGCACCCGCAGTCAGCGCTGCGGTGACCTGCTCAGCACGAAGGTCGTGTCGTCCTCGAGGCTGCCGAGATCACCAAGCGTCTCCCGGGAGCGAGCCACGGCGTCGCGGACCCGCTCCTCGTCCTCGGCCTGCCACGAGGCGTGGAGCTGATCGCGCCAGAGCATCTCGCTCAGCGGCTCGGCGAGCAGCCCCTTGCGAGCAGCCCACGATGCGGCCTCGGGCTCACCGGCCCGCAGGTGACGCTGGGCGAGTTCGTGCGCGATGTCGGCGACCGCGGCACACATCTCGGCGCGGTCCACCGCGGCCCACCCGTAGGTGCCGGGGGTCACCCCGTCGAAGGGAGTGCCGCTCACGAGCGTCAGCGCCGCCCGGAGGTTGCCGGAGTCCGCACCGGCGAGCGCGGCGCCGACGAGGGTGCGCAGCTGCTGCCAGTCGAGGAGGACGCCGGTGAGCGAGTACCGCCCGGACTGCACGCTGACGCCGGCCCCGGTGCCGAGCCATCGGTCGACCTGGTGAGCCGCCCAGGTGAGCGCGTCCTCGGTGACCCCTAGCGCTCCGGCTGCACCCGGGGCGTCGGAGCCCGGGTGCAGGGCCAGCAGCGCGGCGAGCTCGGTCGCACGACCGACGTCGGGCGGCGGCGTCCCGGTCCCCGCCACCTGGGGCCGGCCGAGGACCCGCACGTGCGCGGCGCGGTCGGTGCGCAGCTGGGAGATGTTGGTGGTCGCCTCGTCGACCTCGCTCGAGGGCACCCGGCGGCGCGGCACGGTCTGCGCCGTGAGGGCGTCGGCGCTGGACCCGGCGGTCCACTCCGGCCCGGGCACGTGCTCGCGCGTCGGGGTCCGCAGCACCTCGAGCAGGTCGTCGTAGCCGGGGCCTGCCAGCGAGGTCGGCCGCACGGCCATCCCCACCGGGGCGAGCACTGCGGCGAGGCTCCCCCGGTCGGATCGCACCGTGAGGGACCAGTCGGAGACACCTCGGGACGTCGTGACGACGGTGAGCGACCCCGCGGACGCCTCGACGAGGCCATGGAGCTGCCGTGTCTGGGCCCCGGTGAGGTCGGTGCCGACGAGGAGGACCTCGACTCCGCACGGGTGCTGCGAGGTCAGGCGCTCGAGCACCTCGCCCGGGTCTGCGACGTGCCGGACCCTCGGGTCGTCGATGGCCTGCACGAGGTCACCGAGTGGCCCGACGACGGTGACCGCGGTGAGCCCGGTGTCCGAGGTGCCGAGATCGACGGCCAGGGCCGCGAGCACGGCCAGGGTCTCGTCGGGCCGACCGGCGAGCTCGAGCGCACCGATCTCGTCGAGGTTGAGGTAGATCCGTGCCCCGGCGTCGTCCTCGCCGATGGTCACGAGGGCGGGCCACACGGTGCGTCGGCTCGTGGGCGCCCCGATGAGCCGCCTGTCGAGCACCCAGGTCCCCCCCCCTGCCCCAACCCACGGGGCGGGGAGCTCGAGCTGCTCCTCGACGACGTACACCTCGATCTCCTGGGAGCCGAGGCGGGCGGCCCGCAGGGCGGGCGGGGTGGTGCCGCACCTCTCGGCGAGCATCGTCAGCGCCGCGTCGAGGTCCGCGTGGCCGGCGACGTCGGCCGTGGCGCGCAGCCACTGCTCGGCACGCGCTGCCGCGCCGGTCGGGACGACGACGCGCCACCCCGGGGGGCGGGTGCGGCGTTGCCGCCGGCGTCGGGCCTCGACGAGCGCGAGTGCCCCGGCGCCGCCGAGCAGGCCGAGACCCAGCGTCGCCGAGGGACCGCCACGATCGGCGAGCAGCCCCTGGGACCGCGCCTCGGAGGAAGAGCTGGCGACGGGACCCTCCCCCGGAGCCACCACCGGAGCCACCACCGGAGCCGGGCGCGCCCGGTCGCGGGCGGGGTCCGCAGACGTGTCAGCGGCGACGACCGGGGCCGGCGCAGGGGCCGCTCCGTGGTGGTCGGGCAGGACCACGGGGCCGGTACCGGTCCCGGAGACCTCGTGGTCGATGTCGCTGATCACGGCCCCGTCGGTCGCGGGCGCCTCGGGGGTCGCGGTGGCCTGGGCGGCCACCGGCACCATGACCCGCCACCCGGGGTGGATGTCGTCGGCAGAGGTGAGGACTCCCCCGTCCGGCTGGACGAGGTCGGCCGACGCCCGGACGAGCTCTGGGTACCGATCGCCGTCGCCGAGCTCGCGGTCGGCGATGTCCCACAGGGTGTCGCCGCTCTGCACGGTGACGACACGCCCTTCGCCACCGGCCACGACGACGTCTGACGCGTCGTCAGGCGTCATCGCCGCGGTCGCAGCATCGTGCGCGGCGTGCGTGACGGTGGTGACCGCAGCCGATGTGCTCGCGGGCGAGCTGGTCGGGGCCGCCGTCGCGGCGCTGGCTGGCGTCGCGGTGGCCGTGCCGAGGGCGACCATGGCGAGGACCGCCCCGGTCATCGCCGCCGCTCGTCCCTGCTGCCAGGACAGGCCCGGCAGCCGCGGTGCGGGGACGCCGCGGATCGCCGCGGGGATCTCGACGACGAAGGAGAGGGTGAGGCTCGCCCACACGAGCCAGCCGACGACGGTGATGATGCCGATGAGCAGGGTGCCGTCGTCCGGGCGGGTCAGCGCGTCGATGACCTCCTGGGTCTGCGGGACCTCCGAAGGGAGCGGGTTGCCACCGAGGACGACCAGCGCCACCGGCAGCCCGACGACGATGAGGACGATCCCGAGCAGCGAGAGCAGACCTCGCGCCAGGACTGACGCCCGGCTCCGCTGCAGCGCGCGGGTCACGGCGCGCCCCCGGGCCCAGCGCGCTCGAGGTCGACCTCGACCGTCGAGGTCAGCGTGTCGGGCTGGAGCACGGGCATGATCTTCGGCGACCACGACTGCGAGGTCGTCACCGTCACCGTCGTGCCGTCGACCGACACGGTGCCGTTCATCCCCGTGGCGTCGAGGTACTCACGGGCTGCGCCGGCGGCCCGCGAGGGGTCGATCTGCGCGGCCCGACCCGAGATGGCGTCCGAGGTGATCTCCTGGGCCGCGGCCCGGCCGGCCTCGTTGGCCACCATCGTCACCCGGCGGGCCTCGTTCGCCTTGTCGGCGGAGTCGTAGACGACCCCGCCGGCCACCATGAGGGCACCGCCGATGACGACGGTCCACACGGCGACGTAGCCGCTCTCGTCCGCGAGGCGTCCGTGGTCGGTCATGGTCATCACCTGCCTCGGTAGCGGTCGATGGGGCTGACGGCCTCGGCGGTGAAGGTGCGGTCCCGGGTCGGGACGAGCGCCGCGAGGTCGGAGAGAGGCACCCGGCAGGACACCTCGGCGACGACGCGGCTCGAGGTGCCCACCGGTGCCGAGAAGCCACTGGTGTCGACGCGGACGACGACGTCCTCGCAGGTCAGTCCCCGCTGGTCGAGGTAGTCGCGGGCCGCGGCCTCCCCGGCAGCCCGGGCCGAGCCGCCGTCGCGCTCGATCGAGGCGGCTCGCGCAGCGCTGAAGGCCGCCCCGTCGACGTGCGAGGTGGCAGCTGCCGTCCGCCCGAAGATCCCCACGAGCACGAGCATGCCGACGAGCACCGGGGCGCAGATGGCCATCTCGAGGCTGATGCTGCCGTCGTCGGATCGCCTCATGGCTGCGTCACCCTCTCCTCGGGTGCGTTGACCACCGAGCGGACCTCCGGCATCGGGACCAGCGGCACGATGGAGGGCGCCGGCGCGATGACCGTGGCGGTGACGGTCCCTCCGGCCCGGCCGACATCGACGGTCGCGTCGTCCAGGGCCGTCACCTGGGACAGGTAGCTGCGTCCGGCTTCCTCACCATCTGCGTCGGTGGCTCCCTGCAGGCGGGCCGACTCCACCGAGATCTGCGCAGCATTGGTCGCGGTGGTGTTGGCCATGAAGTAGCACGCGGCCTGGACGATGACCATCGTCGCGAAGATGACGATGGGCGCGAGGACGGCACCTTCGAGCGTGGCCACACCGCTGTCGTCCCGCAGGCGGGCCGACAGCGATGTGGTCAGGCGACGAAGGGAGCGCACGTCGTCAGTGGGTCAGGGCGTGGGGATCTGGTCGGCCCAGTCCTCGAGGTTGCCGGTGATGACGGCGGCGACCGTCACGACGACGGCGAGGACGAGGGCGCCGAGGACGACGTACTCGAGGGTGGTCAGGCCAGCCTCGCGGTCCTGACCGCGCTGCTCGGCGAGCTGGTCGAGACGGCGGACGGGGGCCATGCACAGCATGGCGACGACGACGAAGAAGCGGATCATGGTTTCTCTCCTGGTGGGTGGTGACGGACGGTCAGCCCGGACTGAGCTGCATGGCGGCGGGGACGAGCATGGCGATGAGGAAGAGGACGGCCAGCGCGGCGAGCGGGATGCCCATCGAGCTCGTGGCGGCGTTGGCTGCGGTCTGCTCGCGGGTGAGGAGCCGGTCGCGCATCGAGGCGGCTCGGGCGAGCAGGTTGTCACTGACGCTCGCGCCCGAGTCGTTGGCCAGTCGGATGATGTCGGCGACCTCCTTCAGCTCCGGGACGCGGGTACGGCCCGCGAGCCGCTCGAGGGCGTCCCACGAGGTCTCTCCGGACCAGCGGGCCAGACGCAGCTCCTCGCGGATGCGCAGGAACATCCACGAGTCCGACTTGTGCGCCGCGGAGTCGAGCGAGGCGACGAGCCCGAGTCCGGCGCGACGAGCGATGGCGACGAGCCGCAGGTACGAGACGGCGGCATAGGCGAAGTCCTCACGACTCACCTTGGCCTTGTCGCGCACGGCGAGGTCGGGGACGAACCAGGCGAAGGCGCCGAAGGCGAGCCCGATGCCGAAGGGGAGCACGAAGCCGATGCCGAGGAGCATCGGGACGAAGGTGCAGGCGAGCAGTGCCCCGCCTGCGGCGATGACCTTCTTGCCGTAGTGCTCCTCGACAGGGATCTGGAGCAGCTCGAGGTCCTCGAGCGGCGCCTGGAGGAAGCTGTGCCGGTCGGTGCGTCGCCGTGCCCAGGCCCCGATCCGCTCGGTGCGGGTCCGGTCCGCGGGGTCGTGGTCGACGGGCCGTCGGGTGAGCAGCGTCTCCGGGCGCATCCGGGTGACGGCGGCCTCGAGGTCGGGGCTCGAGGGTCGCAGCCCGGCGATGACGAGGGTGATGCCGATGCCGGCGACGGCGGCCAGCGCCATGGCGAGGACGAGCGGGCTCATGAGGCCGACTCCGTCGTCCGGGCCGGTCGCACGAGGAAGCGCGCGAGGGGCTTGACCGTGGCCACCCGCTTGAGCCAGTAGAGCGCGCCGAGGAAGAGGAGCGACAGGACGAGCAGGCTCGCCTGCCCGTTGGTCGACCGGTACTGGGCACCCACGGGGGTGACGAAGACGAAGAGGGCGAGCACCCCGACGACGATGATCGTGATGAGGCGCGCCTGGGTGCGCGCGCCGGCCCGCGAGGCCTCGATGTCACGGCGGGCACGCACCTCCTCGGACACGTCGGCCGCGATGCCGGCGAGTGCCTCGCGCAGACCGGCACCCTCGTGCTGGGTCGCCTGGATGAGGGCGGTCGCCACGAAGTCACCGACCTGGTTGTCGACGTCGTCGGCGAAGGCGTACAGGGCGTCGGTGAGGGGGCGACGCGCGTGGATCCGGCTGATGAGCATGTCGATCTGGGGGCGGATCTCGTCGGGGCACGACGCGCGGGTCGCGATGATCGCGCCACTGATGCCCTGACCGGCACCGATGACGCTCGAGAGCGAGCGCACCCACTCCTCGATGGCCTCGAGCTGCTCGGGCGTCGTCCCCCGGTCGACCCGCATGAGCCAGGGCATCGCCACGGCGAAGATCGGGACGAGCACGAGGGCGATGACCCACCCGAAGAGGGCCAGGACGAGCCCGATGAGCAGCCCGATGAGGAAGTTGCGCCGGTCGACGGGGCTGAAGGAGGAGCTCTGCGCCCGCCGACGCCGCGGCCGGGAGGCCGCCGCAGGCGGTCGGGTCAGGCCGGCGACCACGAGGGTCAGGCCCAGGGCCAGACCCACGGCAGCCATGATCGCGAGTCCGGTCATCACGAACCCCGGTGACGGACGAGCAGGTCGGGCGGGGCGCCCCAGGTCGCGGCGGAGGGGTCGAGCCACCCCGCGTCGAAGCCGTGCCGCTCGATGTCGCTGATCCAGGCCGGGAGCTGGCCGGTCGGGCAGGCGCGGCCGTACTCGTCCGGGGCGTAGATGCGGGTGTGGGCCACGTGGGTGTCCCGGGAGACCTCGAGCGAGACGACCTCGTCGACGTGCCGCCACTTGCGGCCGCCCTCGAGGTGCGACTCGTCGACGAGCCCGACGTGGACGACGAGGTCGACGTTCTGCGCGACGAGTCGGTAGCCGAAGGAGGTGTCGACATTGCCGCGGGCGCGGGTGATGAGGGTGACCAGACGCTCGATGGTGTCGAGCGCGGAGTGGGCGTGCACGGTCGAGACGGAGCCTCGGCCACCCTGCATGGCCTCCATCATCGCCATGACCTCTTCGCCGACGACCTCGCCGACGACGATCCGCTTGACGTTCTTCTGCAGGCTGAGCTCGATGAGGCGGGTCAGCGTCACCTCGCCGACGGGGCGTCCGTCGACACCGACCTCGCCGCCACCCTGGGCCTCTGCGGCCCAGACGCGGTGGTGGCGCTCCGGCAGACGGTGCATGAGCAGCTCGTACTGCGCCTCGATCGTCGCGAGACGCTCCTGCGGGTCGAGCTCGTTGAGCAGTGCCCGCACGAGCGTGGTCTTGCCGGCACCGGCGTCGCCGGAGACGATGACGTTCTTGCCCGCGCGGATCGCCGCGGACAGGAATGCCTGGAGCGAGTCGTCGATCGCCCCGAGCTGCTTCATCTCGCCGAGGTCGGTGTCGATGTAGGGGTGCTTGCGGATGGTGATCGAGGGCCGGTGGGACAGCCAGGCCTCGGCGGCCATGCGCGAGCCGTCGGGCAGGGCCAGACGCAACCACGGCCGCACCATGGAGAACTGCTGCTCCCCCGTCGCCGACGTGCGCGCGAGGTGCTGGATCTCGGTGATGAGGTCGGCATCGCTGTCGGCGACCGGGGGGCCGACCTCGAGCGAGCCGTCGCTGAACTCGAGGGTGACACCGTCGTGCCCCTCGATCTCGATGTTTTCGATGCCCGGCAGGTCGAGGAGCGGCTGGAGCCGGCCCGCGCCGAACATCGAGTCGAGGACGGCCGCCCGCAGGGCGTTCTTCATGTCGAGCGGCGGGACCCCCTCGCCACGAGCGATGCGGTCCTGCGACCAGTCCTCGATCGCCTGCTGGGTGAGCCGGTCGACCGTCGTCCGGTGGCGGGCCTCGTCGAGCACGGTGTCCGCCGACACGAGCGTCAGGGCGGCGCTCACCTGGCTGCGCAGGTGCTGCACGGCATCCCAGTCGACGGCCTTGAGCCGCTCGAGGGCGTCGCGGATCTGGTGCTGTCGGTCATCGACCGGCTGGGCCGCGGCGCGGGCGACCGACCTCGGCGCGGTCGACTCGGGAGCCTCGATGACGGGCGTGCGCGGCACCGTGACCGCACTCGGGGCGCCGTGGGCGGGCGGGGGCGGCGGGCTCTGTGCCGGCGCGAAGGGGGCGGATCCTGCGAGCGAACGGGCACCCGGAGCAGACCCGCGCTCGGCGAAGATCGGCAGGTCGGTCGGCTGGGTGGGCTCAGGGCCCTGCGCCGGGCTCATGCGCCGACCCCGTCCACGCGGAGCATGTCGGTGGCCGCGCGCGCGTGGTCGTCGACGGCCGAGATCAGGCGGCGCACGCTCAGCGGGTAGCGCGCCCGCTTGCCCCAGGTGCGCGATCCGGCAGCCTTCGCGTCGCGGACGACCCCCGGGAGCACGGCGACGCCGTCGGTGACCCCGCTGATCTCGCGCGGTCCGTAGGGGCGGTGCGAGGCCCCCTTCTCGTCGCCGACGACGGGGACGACCGCCAGCCGGGAGCGCGCGCCGATCTGGTCAAGCTCGTCGGCCACGGCGGGCAGGCCGACGGCCAGGGTGTTGAGGGCCGAGAGGGTGCTGTCGGTGAAGACGAGCACGCTGTCGGCGTGCGCCCACAGCTGGACGGCCGCGCCCGCGGCACCGAGTCGGCCGAGGTCGACGAGGACGTCGACGCCCCCGTCACGACTGATGGCCGCCAGGGCCTCCCCGAGGGGACCGAAGACGGTGAGGAGCGAGCGCATCTGGGCCGCCGTGCCGACGGTCGGCAGCAGCCAGGCCTGGCGGGCCCGGCGCGGGAGCGGGATCGCCAGCTCCCAGATCCGCTCGACGTACTCGTTGGCCGGGTGGGCAGCCAGGTCGAGGACGGAGCGGTTATGCGGGTGGGTGCCGCTCCAGCCGATGCACAGCATCGGCGAGCCGCCCGCGGGGTCGAGCTCGACGAGCAGGGTGGGACGGGGCGTGACCTGGGCCCAGGTCAGGGCGGTCGACGTCACGCCCGGCGAGCCGCTGAGGGAGGTGAGCACGTGCAGCGCCACGGATCAGCCGTCCTGCCCGCTACCGCCGGGTGCGACGTTGACGATGCTGATCCGACCGGTACCGGAGGCCGCCGCGGCGGAGGGAGCGTCGGTCGAGGCGATGGAGACGTCGACGGTCATCGCGCCCTTGTCGTCGACCTCACCGATGGCCAGGACGACGCCGTCGAAGGCCGTTCCCGGCTCGAGTCCCTCGATGGTCTGCCCGCCACCGGTGACGATGACCCGCACGACGTCACCGCGCTGCAGACCGCTCGCGGGGTACTGACCACTCACGACCGAGATCGGGACGATGACGTCGCCCGCACGAGGGGTGATCCGCTGGGCGAAGTCGTCGTGGGTCACGAGGCTGCCGGCAGCCATCGGCTGCACGGCGCGCTTGCCGACGAGCGAGTTGAGATCACGTGCCCGCACCGTGCTGACCTCGTCACCGCCCCGCAGCTGGGTCGTCCCGAGGTCCGAGGCCTCCACCCGGTCGCCCGCGCGGATGTCCTGCTTGACGACGACGACCTGTCGAGCCTCCCCCGCCCGGTTGACCGCCCAGACGGCGAGCAGGGCACAGACCACGGCCAGCGCCACACCGAGCAGGACCAGGCGCAGGTCGCGCCTCGGTCGGACCGCAGCGACCTCGTCCTGCGGGGGCCCGGACGGCCCGGTCGGAGGGGGCGGCGACAGCTCGGTGCCGGGTCCTGCGGTCATCGAAGTGGCTTCCCCTGAGTCAGTCGGTCAACGCGCTGACGGTAACCAAGGATGGCGTCGAAAGCGAGTTGGACGGACGGTGTCGACGTGCGGACCTTCCGCAGATGTGATGAAGTGGGGGGTGCTGGCCTGTGCCGGAGCCCCCACGCCAACCTTCCGGGAGACCTCAACGTGCGCCCCCTTCGCACCCTCGCCACGACGGCCCTCGCCGCGACGCTCGTCGCCGGGCTGAGCGCCTGCGGTGACGACGAGCCGACGGAAGCCTCCTCCAGCGACCTCCCGTCCACGTCCGCCGGCAACGACGACCAGGCCGCCGTCGAGGGCGTCTTCGACACCTACTGGCAGGCCCTGCAGGCGCAGAACCCGTCGACCAAGCCCAGCGCGGAGCTCAAGGCCGTCATGACCGCCGACAGCTATGCGGACAGCGCCGACTTCGCCGCGAGCTTCCCGGCCGTCACGGTCGAGGGCAAGGACGAGCTCACCGCGAGCCAGGCCGAGGTCACCTCCAACACCACGGCGACCGTCGAGTACTGCTACGAGGTCCACCAGCAGTACCTCACCAAGAAGAAGCTCACCAGGGGCGACCAGACCGCCGAGGCGGGCACGGACATCCGCTCGGACCACAACGGCCGCCCGATCAAGGACGGCACCGAGATGGTCAACCTCGTCAGCCTGACCCGCAGCGGCCCCACGGCCGAGTGGAAGGTCGACACCAACCAAGTCGGGTACAAGAGGTCCTGCGACCTCCAGGGGGAATCATCGTGACCATGACGAGGATCGCCACCGGCGCCGTCAGCGCGGCGCTGCTCCTCATGACCTTCGTGGCTCCGGCCAACGCCGAGGGCAGCGGCGGCGGCAACGGCTGCAACGACAACGGTCAGTGCAGCGCGTGGGCGCAGACCGAGACCCAGGAGCGCGAGGAGGTCGACCGCGCCGAGCAGGCGCAGCAGGCGGGGCAGGCCCAGCAGCCGGCCGCTTCTAACGGCGCCGTCGCCGGCGGCGGCGGCTCCGACCCGGGCTACCGGCTGCCGAGCACCTGGGAGGAGTACAGCGCCGAGAAGGCGATGGCCGAGTGGCGTCGTCGCTCCCCCGAGAGCTTCGGCCCCACGGGGCTCTTCGGTGGCCTCGACGACGGCTCCGACCAGCCGACGGGCACCCCGCCGTGCGGTCTGCTCGTCGTGCCCTACACCTACACCCCGTGCGAGGGCGAGGAGGAGGCGACGGACGCTCCCGAGACACCCGCCGTGACGATCGGTCAGGTCATCTCCATGGCCATGGCCCGGCTCTCCCTCCCCGCACCCGACATGGGCTCGGCACCCTGCGCCGACGCCGGGTGCACCGGCACCGTCGGCGCGCCGGTGTGGTTCTGGCTCGAGGGCGACCAGTGGCGCACCCACAGCGCCACCGCGAGTGCAGGCGGGCTGACCGTCGGGATCCAGGCGAAGCCGTCGAAGGTCGTCTGGAAGCTCGGCGACGGCCAGTCGGTCACGTGCACCGGTGCCGGCACTCCTTACGACACGAGCAAGGGCTGGGCCAGCAGCCCCGACTGCGGCCTGCCGAAGGGCTACACCCGCCCCGGCAGCTACACCGCGACGGCGACGATCACCTACGCCGTGACCTTCACCGGGGACGCCTCCGGGTCGACCACGGTCACGCGCTCGTCGACGAGCAACGTGACGGTCGGCGAGTACCAGGCCGTCGGCAGCCGCCGCGGCTGACCCGACACCAGCGACGAGGCCCCGACCGGCAGCTGCCGGTCGGGGCCTTCCGCGTTCCTCACCCGTGGACGTGATCGTCGTCCCGGCCGGCTCGCGGGTCGTAGCTCTCGGGGCTGACCGCGAGGGTGTTGTCCTTGACCGGACCGACCTGGATCACGGGCAGGCCCCGATACCGTTCCCAGCGCGACACTCTCACGGCCTCGTCCACCGCCCACGGCTCCAGGGCGATCCAACCCTTGCTCCGCACCAGGGACCACGACCACTCGACCTCTCCCACGCCCTGCCACGAGCCGTACTCGGATGGCTCGCTGAAGCGGATCAGGAAGTGCCCCCCGTACTCCGCGCCACGGCGGCCGCCCGGAAACCAGACCGCACCCAAGCGTACGAAGCCTCCGATGTCCCCAAAAACCGTCACCCGTCTGCCCCCTTCGGCGACCCCTCGCGTCGGCGGTACACCACAGTGATCTCCTCCTGCACGTCCACGAGCTCCTCGACGGGGATGCGCTGGTCGCGGTCACCCCATCGAGCGCTCCCGTGCAAGCCCAGATCCACCCGGCATCCTCCGCTCGGCTCAGCGATGTCCCCGTGGCCCAGCCGTCCCGGAGGCTCAGCTGGCGTACGGCGAGTCCGCGGTAGCGACCGACGCGCACGACCTCGACCCTGCCGGTGACCATCCGGACGCCGTCCGGGCAAAGGTGCCCGTCGT
The DNA here is from genome assembly GCF_052114035.1 of Janibacter sp. RAF52. Taxonomy (NCBI): domain Bacteria; kingdom Bacillati; phylum Actinomycetota; class Actinomycetes; order Micrococcales; family Intrasporangiaceae; genus Janibacter; species Janibacter sp. RAF52. Next base: position 191,486 of record NZ_JBFRDY010000006.1, read on the forward strand.
CGGGAAACGCAGCGTCATGACGCAGCGCCCCATCCGTCACAGGTCAGGCGCTCGATCGTCATCTCTCTGGACCGGCTCAGTCCTCGGACTTGGCCTGCTCGATGCGCCAGCGGATGCCGGCCTCGATGAAGCCGTCGATGTCACCGTCGAAGACGGCGGACGGGTTGCCGGTCTCGTGCTCGGTGCGCAGGTCCTTGACCATCTGGTACGGGTTGAGCACGTAGGAGCGCATCTGGTCGCCCCAGCTGGCCTTGACGTCGCCGGCGAGCTCCTTGCGCTCGGCGGCCTCCTCGGCCTTCTTCTGCAGGAGCAGTCGCGACTGCATGACGCGCAGCGCGGCGGCGCGGTTCTGGATCTGCGACTTCTCGTTCTGCATCGACACGACGATGCCCGTCGGGATGTGCGTCATGCGCACGGCGGAGTCGGTCGTGTTGACCGACTGGCCGCCGGGGCCCGACGAACGGAAGACGTCGATCTTCAGCTCGTTGTCCGGGATCTCGATGGAGTCGGTGCCCTCGATGAGCGGGATGACCTCGACCGCGGCGAAGGAGGTCTGGCGCCGGCCCTGGTTGTCGAAGGGGGAGATCCGTACCAGGCGGTGGGTCCCCCCTTCGACCGAGAGGTTGCCGTAGGCGTAGGGGACGTTGACCTCGAAGGTGGCCGACTTGAGGCCGGCCTCCTCGGCGTAGGAGGTGTCCATGACCTTGGTCGGGTAGCCGTGGCGCTCGGCCCAGCGCAGGTACATCCGCATGAGCATCTCGGCGAAGTCGGCGGCGTCGACGCCACCGGCCCCGGCGCGGATCGTCACGACGGCCTCGCGCTCGTCGTACTCCCCGGAGAGCAGCGTGCGGACCTCGAGCTGACCGACGGCGGTCGTGATCTTGGCGAGCTCGACCTCGGCCTCGGTGAGGGTCTCGGCGTCACCCTCCTCCTGGCCCAGCTCGACGAGGGCCTCGAGGTCGTCGATGCGAGCGTCCATGCTGTGGACCCGCTCGAGCTCGGCGTTGGCCCGCGAGAGGGCGGAGGTGACGCCCTGCGCCTTGTCCGGGTCGTCCCACAGGTCGGGAGCGGCTGCCTGCTGCTCGAGATCGGCGATCTGCGCCTCGAGTGCGGGCACGTCGGTCACCTCACGCACCGAGCCCATGGTCGTGCGCAGGTTCTTGATCTCGGTCTCGAAGTCGACAGCCACAGCAGATCACCTTACGGCAGGCGCCGGCGCGTGATGCCACCCCCGCGCCCGCCGGTGGCGTCACAGGGGCTGGGCGCTCCTGCGCTCGTCGGGTGAGCTCGCGATGAACTGGTTGATCCATCGCGCGGCCGGGTCACGGTCGATCAGCAGGCTCTTGAAGAGCAGCGTGAAGGGGATGGCGAGCAGGGCGCCGAGAGCACCGAAGACGTAGGTCCAGAACATCAGCGACAGGAAGGCGGTCGTCGCGTTGATGCCCACGGCGTCCCCGGTGAACTTCGGCTGGAGAACGGTCTGGATGACGAAGTTAGCCACGCAGTAGATGACGATGACCCAGACCATCGTCGAGACGCCGCCGGAGAGCAGGGCGATGAAGGCCGGCGGGATGAGGCCGAGGACGAAGCCGATGTTGGGGATGTAGTTGGTGACGAAGGACAGCAGCCCGAAGGTCATCGCGAGCGGCACCCCGAGCCACATGAGGGCCGCGTAGTCGATGACGGCGACGATGACGCCGAAGACGGTCGAGACGATCCAGTACTTGCGCACCCGGTAGCCGAAGTCGACGAGGGCGTCGGCGACGTCGGGCTTGTGCTGGTGGATGGCCGTCAGGCGCCGGCCGAAGCCGCCGGCGTCCATGACGAGGAAGATCATCACGGTGAGCAGGAAGAGCATGGTCGTCGTCAGCCCGGTGACCGTGTTGGCCAGGGAGGTCGCCAGACCGGTGAGGTTGCGCAGGTCGAAGTCGGCGATGAAGTCGTTGATCTCCTCGGCCTCGACCCCCTTGGAGGTGAGGAAGTCCTGCCCGTCGGAGACGAGCCCGGTGAAGGTGCTCGTGTACTCCGGCTTGGCCAGCTCGCTGGCGAACTTGCTCGCGGCAATGCCGATGGACGCCCCGAGCGCGGCGAGGATCCCGTAGAGCATGACGATGAGCAGCAGCCCGGCGATGATCCCGCCGAGGAAGCGGCGCAGCCCCTTGTAGATCGGGTAGACCGCGATGATCAGCGTCGCCGCGAGGAAGGTCGGCGCGATGATGCCGGCGACCTGCTTGAGCCCGGCGATGGCGATGACGGCCGCGGCGAGCCCGAGCAGCAGGGTGAGGGTCGGCGGCAGCGAGATGCGGGTGCGGATGCGCGTCTCGTCGTGCTCGTGCTCCCGGTCGGGGGTGCGCACCTCGGTGATCGGGACGGTCTCGGCATCGTCCTCGGCCTCGTCGGCGGTCAGCACCTCACCGCTGCTGCGGTGCACGACCTCCGGCACATCCTCGCCCTCGACCTCCGACGAGTCCGCCTGTCCAGCACCGCTCCCCGAGGGACCACCGGCCACCCGCGTCCGCAGCAGCTCACGAAGGGAGTGTCGCGCCGGGTCGTCGTCGGCGAGGTCGCGTCGCTCCGCGAGGATTGCGCGCAGGCCACCACCCGCGGTGGTGTCCTGCGTCGGGCGGGCGTCACACCCTTCGGCCTCGTCCACCCTGCTCCCCGACGGGCCAGCCTGCTCCTGCGCCACTGCGTGTCCCTCCTGCACGACTGTGCGGGGATCCCCGCGCCGTCATGGTGTCACCTCACCGGCCGGCGTGGGAGCCGGGTGGCCTCACCAGGTCTCAGCCGTCGAGCTCGACATAGGCCTCGTCGACGTCGCCGGTCTCGTGACCGGGCTGAAGGTTGTGCGTTGAAGCAGTAGTCCAGGAAGCTGGCAGGCCTGACTGAGCGCTGCCGGCAGGGCTACCGCTTCAACCCCCAACCACCCCCGCCCGCGCCCGGGACTCGACGGTGATCTTCACCGAGCCGCCGAGCTCCTCGAGCAGCCCGCCGATGAGCGGTAGGTCCGCCTGTCCTTCCAGCCGCACGACGGCCGTGCGCCCGTCCGGGCTGCCGGTGCCGGAGGCGACCGACCAGCTCTCGATGCCGTGCGGCCGAGGGCGTTGGTCGAGGTGGTCCTGCGCGCTCCTGCGGACGATCTCGTCGTCGAGCGGCAGGTCGGTGGTGATCCCGTCGTCGTAGATCCGCTCGGCCCCGTCGTCGGTCGCCCCCAGTGCGGCGGAGTCGGCTGCGTCGAGCAGCCGCATCCGCGAGATCTGCACCGACGTCACCGCGAGCCCGCCGATGATCAGCGTCATCGCGATGACGGTCAGCCCGAGGACGAGGATGCTCAGCTGGCCGCTGTCGTCGCGGCAGCGGCCCCGCAGGACCTGACGAAGGGAGCTCATCGCACCTCGTAGGTCGGCACGGGCGCGACCTGCGTCGCGGAGACGGGGATCTGCAGCGGCACGACGTCGCCGACGACGGCGGGGACGAGCGGCAGGGGGACGCTCACCGACGCGCGGGTCGTGATGGTCGCGCCCGGGGTCAGGCAGGGCGACCCGCTGCACTCGACGGTGAGGTCGCCCGATCCCGGGAAGCCCTGGTCCTCGAAGGCGATGTCGGCTGCCGCCCGCGAGCGCGACTGCGCAGCGGCGTCGTCGGTCGCGGTGACGAAGGTGCGCGCGGACTCGCGGGCCGCCTGGGTGACGGCGTAGGAGCCAGCCTGGAGGCGGGCGAGACACAGCACGAGGTACATGAGGGGCACGAGGAGCAGGATCGCCAGCCAGACGAACTCGATGACGGCCGTCCCCGACTCGTCGGCCAGCCGGTCGCGCAGGGCCGGGCGGGTCACTGGGTCTCGAGGAAGGCTCGACCGGTGACGTCGAGACCCTCCCCCGGGCCGAGGGGGCCGACGACGGGCACCGGGGCGACGACATCGACGACGACGACCTCCACCCCGTCACTCGTCATGTCGACCCGGGCGGTGACCCCGCGGGCATAGCGCTCGGACAGCGCACTGCCGATGAGGTCGCGGGCACGAGCGGCGCCCTGCTCGGGTGAGGACCCCTCCCGGGCTCCGTAGCGAGCACCCTCGGCGGCGCACGAGACGAGGGTGTTGCGCACGTGGAGCGCCAGGCCGAGCTGGAAGACGGCGAGGAAGACGAAGAGCAGGAGCACCGAGGTCAGGGTGAAGTCGACGACCGCCGAACCGCGGTCGTCGCCCAGACGCTCGGTGACGCTCACTCGTGGACCTGGTCGGGGCCGGTGACCCCGTTGAGCGCATTTTCGAACATGGTCTTCAGCTGGTCCCCGGCGATGGCCCAGATGCCGGTGACGAGGGCGGCGGTCATCAGGGTGATGAGCACCCAGCCGGGCACGTCACCGGTCTCGTCGTCGAGCCGGGCCGCTGCGCGGCGCAGCCCCTGGTGGAGCCGGACGTGGGCCTTGATAAGTGGGTCGCTCATGAGTGGATCTCCTTGGTGGCGTGGTGCGGTCTGGTCACATCTGGAACTGGAAGAAGCCGAGGCCGGGGAACATCGCGAAGAGGATCGTCCCCGGGAGGACACCGAAGACCACCGGGACCATCATGGCGATCTCCTTCTTGCCGCCGGCCTCCATGATCTGGCGGCGCCCCTCCTCGCGGACGTCCTGTGCCTGTGCGCGCAGGACCTCGGCCAGCGGGGTCCCGCGCTCGACGGCGACGACGATCCCGTCGACGAAGCGCGCGAGCGAGGTCAGGCCGGTGCGGTCGGCCAGGCCCTGGAGCGCCACAGGCAGGCTGGCGCCCGCGCGGGCGTCGGCGAGACAGCGACCGAGCTCGTCGGAGAGCTCGCCGTCGGACAGCCGGACCACGCGCTCGAGGGCTCCGGCTGCCCCTTCACCGGCGCCCACCGCGAGCGCGAGCAGCTCGGCGACCGTGGGGAACTCGGCGAGCATCCGGGCCTCGCGCCGGTCGGCCTCTCGGCTGAGGAGTGTGTCGCGCACGACGACGCCGATGCCGAAGCCCAGGACGACGAGGGCGACGAGGAAGAGCGGTGACCGGCCCTGGCCGGTGACGAAGGCGGTGCCGAGGACGGCGCCGAGGGCGGCCCCGCCGAACCCGTGGACGACCTGCTCGGCGCGGAAGCGGTCCGTGTCCGGTGCCCGCCCGGCTCGGAGCAGTCGGCGACGCACCGAGCTCGTCCCGCCGAGCACGGACTCGACCCGCTGGGCCAGGTCCGTGACGAGGGGGCGCAGGACGGTCGGGATGACGGCGAGCAGCGACACCTCGTCGGTCTCGAGGAGCCGGGAGGGCTTCGGGGTGTCGCGCAGATAGGGAGCGAGCCGGTCGTCGAGGGTCGCCCGACGGTGGCGCGGCAGGCCCTGGTGCACGAGGGCAAGGCCGAGGGCCAGCAGCAGACCGAGGACGGCACCGCTGCGCGCCAGCCCGATGTCGTGGAGGAGGTCGGTCATCGCAGCACCCGCTCCTCCTCGGGCAGGCGCCCGATGCGCACCATGACCCGGTAGGCGATGACGGTCGCGGCGGCCCCGACGGCGAGGACGAGCACCCCCGTCGTCGTGTTGTAGGCCTGCACGGACTCGGGCCGAGTCGACAGCAGGGCGAGGACGATCCACGGTGCGGCCACGGCCAGTCGCGCGGCGTTGACGGTCCACGACTGGCGGGTCTCGAGCTCGCTGCGGGTGCGCGCGTCCTCTCGCAGGAAGGTCGACAGCGTGCGCAGCAGCGAGCCGAGGTCGGAGCCGCCGACCTCCCGTGCGATCCGCAGCGACTCGACGAGCCGGTCGCCGACGGGGTCGGCCAGCCGCTCCTTGAGCCGGTCCAAGCAGTCGTTGAAGCGACCCGTCGTGCGGTAGTCGCTGGCGAACTCGGCGAAGGGAGGCCGCAGCTCCTCCGGGCCGCGCACCGACAGCTGCGCGAGCGCCTCGGGCAGCGCGAGGCCGGCACGGACGGCGGAAGTCACGTTGTCGACCGCATCGGGCCACAGGTCCCTCAGGTGGGCCCTGCGGGCACGGGCCCGCATCCGCACGACGGCCAGCGGGACCCACCCGGCCATCACCGCGAAGCACAGCGCGATCGCCGGCACCGCGGTGAGCGCCGTGATCGTCACGAGGGTGAGCACGAAGCCCACGCCGCACGCACCGAGGAGCCCTCCGGGACCGATCCCCCGGTACCCGGCCTGCGCCAGGTCGTCGCGCAGGCGGCGCACGAGCCGGGACTCGCGGCGGGGGGACCTCCCTTCGCCCTCGTCCGGCCACATCGACCACCAGACGAGGAAGAGTCCGGTGCCCAGGAGCGCACCCACGAGCACGCCGGTCACGGTCGGGCTCCGAGCAGCGCCGCCACGTCGTAGCCGGCGCGGGCGAAGCGGTCACGGTGGGGCGGGTAGCCGTCAGCCCGGACGAGCCGCCCGTCACGGGTGGTGAAGATGTCGCTCGTCTCGACGACGTCGTTCTCGATCCGCCCCGGCAGCGCGACGATCTCGCGCACGCGGCGCACCCCGTCGGACTCGAGGGCGGCGTGGACGACGAGGTCGATCGACCCGGCGACGGTGGGGACGACGAAGCGCGACCCGACGTTTTCACCGGCGAGGAGGGGCAGCGTGCACATCTTCGTCACGGCCTCGCGGGCCGAGTTGGCGTGGATCGTGCACATGCCCGGCAGACCGGAGTTGAGCGCGATGAGCAGGTCGAGGCTCTCGGCCTGGCGGACCTCGCCGACGATGATCCGCGACGGCCGCATCCGCAGGGCCTCCTTGACCAGGCGGCGCAGCGGCACCTCGCCCAGGCCCTCGAGGTTGGACTGGCGGCACTGCATCGACACGACGTCGCGCATGGGGATCTTCAGCTCGAAGACCTCCTCGCACGTGATGACCCGCTCCCGCGGCGGGATGGCCGCGGACAGGCAGTTGAGCAGGGTCGTCTTGCCGGCCTGCGTGCCGCCGGCCACGAGGATGTTGAGACCGGCCGCGACCGCCGCCTGCAGGAAGACCGCGGCCTCCCGGGTCAGAGTGCCCAGACGCACGAGGTCGTCGAGGTGGTCGGCCTTGACGACGAACTTGCGGACGTTGACCGCCCAGTGCTCCCGGGTGATGTCGGGGATGACGACGTGCAGCCGGCTCCCGTCGGGCAGCATCGCGTCGACGAAGGGGGACGACAGGTCGATCCGCCGACCCGACGACTTGAGCATCCGCTCGACGAGGTCGCGCACCTGGTCGCCGGTGAGCACCGTGCTCGTCAGCTCGGGCACGCCGTTGCGCGCGACGAAGACCTGGTTGGGCGCGTTGATCCAGATCTCCTCGACGAGCGGGTCGTCGAAGTACTGCTGCAGCGGGCCGAAACCCGCGACGGTGTCGAGCACGAGCTTGACCGCGCGCTCGACGTTGCCGAGCGGCGGCAGCCCACCGTGCGTGCTGCGCTCGTCGTAGTCGACGACGGCGGCGCGCACGAGGTCGGCGACCTGCCCGGTCTCGCGGACCGGATCCAGACCGGAGCGTCGGATGAGCTCGCGGACCTCGGTCTCGACGGTCTCGACGGCGTCCATCGGACGACCCCCTCGTGCGGTGTGGCGTGGCGACACGGACTCCCCGGCCCGATGGACCACGACGCTAGCGATTTGTCAGCGCTTCGCATCTCGAGAATCCACAGGTGCCCCACCTCGCCACCTGAACGGTGTTCTACTCGGGGGTGAACCGTGCCATGATGCGTGGCTGAGTCCGACGGCCGCTCCCCCACACGCCACCCCGGCCGTCCCAACCGAGAGGCACCCGTGTCCACGCAGCGCTCCACCGGCCGCGAACTGGCGCAGATCGCGACCTTCGCCGGCATCATCGCCGTGCTGGGTCTCGTCCCCGCCATCGCTCCCTTCGGCAATGCCGTCCCCATCACCGCGCAGTCGCTCGGCATCATGCTCTGCGGCGCCGTCCTCGGTGCCCGCCGCGGAGCGCTGGCCGTCCTCGTGCTCCTCGCCCTCGTCGCGCTCGGCCTGCCGCTCCTCGCCGGCGGCCGCGGCGGTCTGGGCGTCTTCGCCGGCCCAAGCGTCGGCTACCTCGTCGGCTGGCCGGTGGCCGCCTACGCGATCGGCATGATGACCCAGGCCATGGGCACGCCCTACCGCGTTGCCCCCGGCATCGGCATCAACGTCCTCGGCGGCGTCCTCCTGCTCAACCTCCTCGGAGTCGTCGGCATGGTGCTGCGCGCCGACCTGTCCGTCGGCGCGGCCTTCGTCGCGGCCGCCCCCTTCGTCCCCGGTGACCTCGCCAAGGCGGTCATCTGCGCCGTCGTCGCGAAGGGGGTGCACGCTGCCTACCCCGGCCTCATCCGCGCGCGACGGGTGGCCCGCGAGGATGCCCTCGTCTGAGGTCCACGTGCTGACGGCGACGGACCCCGTGGCCGCCTTCGTCGAGGCCGACCGGATCGGTGTGCCTGTCGCCCTGCCGACCTCCGGCACCTCCGGCCGGCCCCGCACCGTGGTGCGGACGACCGCGTCGTGGACCGACTCCTTCGCCGCTGTCAGCGAGCTGACCGGGATGACGTCGGGCAGTCGGGTGTGGGTCCCCGGTCCGGTCACCGCGACGATGAACCTCTTCGCCACCGTCCACGCCCGCTGGGCCGGCGCGCGGCTCGTCGACGCGCTCGACGACGCCACCCACGCCCACCTGACCCCCACGGCCCTGCGCCGCCTGCTCGCCGAGGGCACCGACCTCACCGGCCGCACGCTCGTCGTCGCCGGTGACCGCACCACCCCGGCCGAGGCGAGCGCCGTCACCGCCGTGGGAGGTCACCTCCACCACTACTACGGCGCCGCCGAGCTCTCCTTCGTCGCCTGGGGCGGGCACAGCGACGACCTGCGTCCCTTCCCCGGCGTCGCCGTCGAGTCGCGGGCGGGGACGCTGTGGGTGGACTCCCCCTTCGTCAGCGACGGGTACCTCGAGCCCGACCACGAGCTGCGGCGCGAAGGGGGCTGGGTCACCGTCGGCGACCACGGCGAGGTCGTCGACGGCCGGGTCGTCGTCCACGGCCGCGCCGGCGGCATCACCACCGCAGGGGCCACCGTCCGCATCGCCGACGTCGAAGCCGTCCTGCGGCCCCGGTCCACCGGCGAGGTCGTCGTCGTCGGCCTGCCCCACCCCGACCTCGGCGAGGTCGTCGCCGCCGCCGTCACGCATGCTGGGGACGTGCCCCACCTGACCGCCGTCGCCCGCGAGCACCTCGCCCCCACCCAACGACCACGCCGCTGGCTGCACCTCGACCCGCTGCCACGGACCGGGCACGACAAGATCGACCGCGCGGCCGTGCGCTCCGCCCTGGAGGAGGCACGATGAGCCACCCCGTGATCGTCGCCGGCACCCGCTCGGCCATCGGCACCGCCGGCCGCTCCCTCGCCGGTATCCGCGCCGACCAGCTCGCCGGCCCTGTGCTCGCCGCGACCCTCGAGCGGTCCGGCCTCGCCCCGACCGACGTCACCGACGTCGTCCTCGGCAACTGCATGGGCCCCGGCGGTGACGTCGCCCGCTCCACGGCCCTGCTCGCCGGCCTGCCCGCCGCCGTGCCCGCGCTCACCGTCGACCGGCAGTGTGCGAGCGGCCTGGCCGCCATCGACGTCGCTGTCTCCCTCGTGCGCGGCGGGGCGGGTGCCGTGCTCGCCGGGGGCGTCGAGTCGGTGAGCACCGCCCCGTGGCGGCACTGGCCACCCGTCGACGGTGCCGACCTCGTGCGCTACGAGCGGGCCCCCTTCGCCCCGGAGGGCTGGGAGGACCCCGAGATGGGGCTGGCCAACGACCTGCTCGCGCAGGAGGCCGGCGCGACGCGCGAGCGCCAGGACGCGTACGCGGCCCGTTCGCACGCGCGGGCGGTGGCCGCCCGCGGGGCTGGCGTCTTCGACGCGGAGGTCGTCGCCGTCGCCGGCGTGACCCGCGACGACCGGCCCAAGGCGACGCTCACCGTCGACAAGCTGGCCCGGCTGCGACCGGCCTTCCGCGACGAAGGGAGCGTCACCGCCGGCAACTCCTGCGGCATCAGCGACGGGGCGGCCACCGTCGCCGTCGTCGACCGCCCGACGCACGAGCGGCTCGGCGGCCACGGCCTGCGCGTCCTCGCCACCGCGACGGCCGGCGTCGACCCGACCCGCCCCGGCCGCGGCCTCGTCCCCGCGACGCGGATGGCCCTGCAGCGCAGCGGGATCGGGCTCGACGACCTCGACGCCATCGAGATCAACGAGGCCTTCGCCGGCCAAGTCCTCGCCTGCTGCGACGAGCTGGGGCTCGACGCCGAGCGCGTGTGCGCGCAGGGCGGGGCCCTCGCCCTCGGCCACCCCTGGGGAGCCTCGGGCGCGGTCCTCGCCGTCCGGCTCCTCCACCAGCTGCGGCCCGGCGAGCTCGGGCTCGCCGCGATCGCCGCCGGCGGCGGTCAGGGCGTCGCGATGGTGGTGCAGGCATGCTGATCGACGTCCGCGACGTGACCCACGGCTTCGACGGCCGCCCTCCCGTGCTGCGGGACCTGACCGTCCGCCTCGACGAGCACCGCATCGGGGTCATCGGGGCCAACGGGTCCGGCAAGTCGACCTTCGCCCGGATGCTCAACGGCCTCGTCGTCCCGGAGCACGGCACGGTGACCCTCGACGGCCTCGACACCACCCGCCAGGGCAAGCAGGTGCGACGCCGGGTCGGCTTCTGCTTCACCGACCCCGACTCGCAGATCGTCATGCCGACCGTCGCCGAGGACGTCGCCTTCGGCCTGAGGCGACGCGGCCTGTCCCGCGCCGAGATCGCCGACCGGGTCGAGGCCGCGCTCGCCGCACACGGGCTCGCCGGACGAGGCGACCACCCCGCACACCTGCTGAGCGGCGGGCAAAAACAACTCCTCGCCCTCGCCGCCGTCCTCGTCACGGAGCCCGACCTGCTCGTCATGGACGAGCCGACGACACTCCTCGACATCCGCAACGCCCGTCGGGTCGCCGACGCCGTGCGGGCCCTGACCCAGCAGGTCGTCCTCGTCACCCACCACCTCGACCTGCTCACCGACTTCGACCGGGTGCTCGTCTTCGACGACAGCCGACTCGTCCACGACGGGCCGCCCACCGAGGCGATCGCGCACTACCTCGACCTCATGGACGCCCGCCCGTGATCGGGCTCTACCGCGACGGCAGCTCGCTGCTGCACCGCCTCCCGGCCGGGGCCAAGCTGCTCGGGCTGCTCCTCGTGGGGGTCGCCTCCCCCTTCGTCCGGTCACCGCTCGTCACGGCGAGCGGGCTGCTCCTCGTGCTGGCCGGCTACACCATCGCGCGCATGCCGCTCCGTGTGCTCCTGCACCTCTTGCGACCGCTGCTCCTCGTCATGGTGCCGCTCGCCGTCTTCCAGACCATCGTCGCCGGGTGGCAGCGCGCCAGTGTCATCGTCGGGGTGCTCCTCGCCCTCGTCCTGCTCGCCAACCTCGTCACCCTCACCACGCGCACGAGCGACCTCATCGACGTCGTCGTGCGCGTCTGCGGCCCGCTGCGTCGCGTGGGCGTCGACCCCGAGCGCGTCGGGCTCATGCTGCAGCTGGCGATCCGCGCGGTCCCGCTCGTCATCGACCTCGGCCACCGCGTGCGCAGCGCCCAGCACGCACGGGGTCTGACCGCGAGCCCGCGGGCCTTCGCCGTACCGCTCATCGTCGGCGCGCTGCGTCGCGCCGACGAGCTCGGCGACGCCCTCGCCGCCCGGGGGCTCGACGACTGACACGTGCCTGTGGACAACCGCGGGCGACCCGTGGCCGTCCGGATCTACCGTGCCGACCATGCAGCTGCGGATGAACCTCGTCGACCGATCCGACGCATCGAGCACGACCGTCGACGTGCGCGCCGCAGCCCACCACACGCTCGACGACCTCCTCGCCGCCCACGGCCGCACCGACACGACGGTGCACGTCGGTGGCCGACGCGTACCGCCCGATGCGCCGATCGGTCGACCGCCCCTCCTCGACGCGGCGACACTCGTCCTCGGCTCCGACGACGCCGAGGAGGACGCCCTGCCTCGGCGAGCGCCCCTTCGCGTCGTCACGAGCTGCGGCCCTGACGCCGGCCGCACCCACGAGCTCCAGCCAGGGCGGCACACGATCGGCCGAGGCGAGGCTGCGACCCTGCGCGTCGCGGACGACGCGCTCTCCCGCGAGCACCTCGAGCTGACCGTCGACCGTGACGGCGTGCTCCTGCGTGACCTCGGCACGACCAACGGCACCACCGTCGACGGTGCGGCCGTCCCGGCCGCTGGCACCCGGGTGCGGGCCGGCAGCCACCTGCGCGCGGGCAGGAGCACGTTCGTCATCGAGGCCCACCGCCCCCGTCCCTCCCGTCGCACCGTGACCGGCGACGGCACCCTCGGGGTCAACCCGCTCCCCCACGTCCCGCGGGCAGGCGCACCGCCGACCATCACCGTCCCTGCCGAACCGAGCTCACCGCGCCGACGTCGCATCCCGTGGCTCATGGTGCTGCTCCCGCTGCCCTTCGCCGGGCTCCTCGCACTCTTCTTCGGGCCGCGGATGCTCCTCTTCGGCCTGCTCTCTCCGATCCTCGTCCTCGGGTCCACCCTGTCCGACCGGACCAGCTCCCGCCGCGAGCACAGGGAGGCCCACGCGGCCTGGGTCCGGGACCGTGCACGTGCCGGCGAGCGCTTGACCGCCGCCCTGGCCGCCGAGCGCCGCGACCGGTTGCGAGCAGCCCCTGATGCCGCGGCGCTGCTGGATGCCGCACGGGGCGACGGCCCCCACCTGTGGGAGCGACGGGTGGGCCACGAGCTCCACCTGTGCCTGCGCCTCGGACTCGGCGCCCTGCCCGCCCGTCTCGACGTGGAGCACCGAGCCGGCACCCGGGAGCATCCCGTGCTCGACGACGTGCCCCTCGTCGTCGACCTCACCGACATCGGGGTCCTCGGCATCGCCGGCGACCGCGTCCGCCGCGACCGACTGGCACGGCACCTGCTCGGCCAGCTCGTCGTCCTGCACTCGCACCACGACGTGCGCGTGAGCGTCGTCGCCGACGACACGGGATGGTGGGCTCCCTTCGCCGGGCTGGTGCACCTGAGGGCGCACGACGACGACCCGGACTCCGCCCGGGCCACGGCCGACCCGGACGGCGGTGCCGCCGTGCTCGCCGACCTCGCCGCCCTGACGACCGCGCGAGTGGCGCAGACGCCCCGCTCACGGCACGACGCGAGCCCACCCCCGACGACCCACGTCGTCATCGTCGACGACGCCGGCACGTGGCGCAGCGACCCCAACCTGCGCACGATCATGGGCACGGGGAGCGACCACCGGGTCCACGTCATCGCCCTGGCCGACGTCGCCGAGCACCTGCCCCACGAGGCCAGGGCGGTCGTCGCCCTCCACGACGACGACCTGCGCCTGCTGCGAGCCGACGAGCCGATCGCCCGCGGAGTCGTCGACGGCACCGGGGAGGCGTGGGCCCGCCGACTCACGACGGCACTGGCGCCGCTGCGCGACGCCACGCCCGGCAGCACGGGTGGCAGCCTGCCCTCGGCTGCTCGCTGGGTCGACGTCGTCGGGTGCGACCCCGACGACCTCGACGGGTTCGCCGAGGAGTGGCGGCACGACGAGGGCACCCCCTCCGATCTCGAGGTCGTCGTCGGCGTCGGTGGCGACGGCCCGATGCGCCTCGACCTGCGCCGGGACGGCCCGCACGCCCTCGTCGCAGGCACGACCGGCTCCGGCAAGTCGGAGTTCCTGCAGACCTGGGTCGCCGCCCTGGCGGCGCACCTGTCGCCCGAGGAGATCACCTTCGTGCTCGTCGACTACAAGGGTGGCGCGGCCTTCGCCGAGTGCGCCCGGCTCCCGCACACCGTCGGCATGCTCACCGACCTCGACCCGACCGCCGCCGAACGCGCCCTGAGCAGCCTCGATGCCGAGCTCACCCGGCGCGAGCACATCCTCGCCGCCTCCGGCGCCCCCGACATCGACCGCCACCACGGCGACCCGCTCCCCCGTCTCGTGATCGTCATCGACGAGTTCCGGATGCTCGCCGAGGAGCAGCCCGAGGCCCTCGCCCACCTGCTGCGCATCGCGGCCGTCGGGCGCTCGCTCGGGGTCCACCTCGTCCTCGCGACGCAGCGACCGGGGGGCATCGTCTCGGCCGACATCCGCGCCAACGTCAACCTGCGCATCGCGCTGCGGGTGTGCGACCGGTCCGACAGCGACGACGTCATCGGCTGCCCCGACGCGGCGGACCTCCCCGAGAGCGCTCCAGGGCGGGCTCTGGCGAGCACCGGGGGCGGTCCGGCGCGCGCCTTCCAGACCGGACGCATCGCCGGGCACGCCGCCGACTCCGAGGGACCTCTCCTCCTGCGAAGACCCGGCCGGCCCTGGCCCGTCGCCCCGCCGCAGCACGCTTCGGGCCCGAGTGACCTGGAGCGGCTGACCGCCACGCTGACCCAGCTGGCCGCCCGACTCGACGTGCCACCACCCCACCGGCCGTGGCTGCCGCCCCTGCCCGACGAGCTCACCGACACCCAGCTCCCTTCGGGCGAGACCGGCGCCGGCGCGCCCTTTGCCCTCATGGACCTGCCGACCGAGCAACGGCAGGTCGCCGCCGAGTGGTCGCCCGCCACAGGCCACTGGATGGTCGTCGGGGCGCCCGGCTCGGGGCGCACGACGGCACTGGCAGCCGTCGTCCACGCCGCCGCCCGGCGGTGGTCACCCGACCGGCTCCAGGTCCAGGTCATCGGCGACGGGTCGGCCACGACGACCACCCTGTCCGGCCTGGACCACGTCGGCAGCGTGGTCGACGGCGAGGATACGACGGTCGTCGGCAGGTTCCTCGAGCGCCTGGAGGCCGACATCAGCGACCGGCGTCGTCTCCTGCGAGCGAGCGGCCACGCCACCCTCGACGCGTGGTGGAGCGCCCACGACAGCGCCGGCGGGCCGACGCCCCCGCCACACCTCCTCCTCGCCGTCGATGGCTGGGGTCGGGTGACGCGCCCGCGCGGGGCGAGCGACCTCGGCGAGACGGCCGAGAGCCTCGAGACGCTCATGCGGGACGGGACCTCGGCCGGCCTGTGCGTCCTCGTCGCCGGCGGACGCGAGCTGCTGTCCGGGCGGGTGTCCTCCCTCGTCGCCTCGCGGCTCGTCCTGCACCTCGGCGATCGGGGCGACGCCGCCCTCGCCGGGCTCACCCGCACCCAGGTCTCCGAGCGCCTCGTCCCGGGACGTGCCCGGTGGCAGCCCGGCGGTCATCTCGTGCAGGTGGCCCGACCGGCATCCCCCGCCGCGCCCCGTGCTGCGCCGACCACTCCCCCGTGGACCGTGTGCGCACTGCCCGACGAGGTGCTGCTCGCCGACCTGCCGCCCGGCGACCGGGAGATGGTCCCGGTGGGCCTCGGCGGCTCGGGTCGAGACCCCGTGCTGTGGCGCACCGACGGTGCGCGCCGATTCCTCGTCTGCGGCCCGGCCCGCAGCGGCCGGTCGACGGCACTCGCCATGCTGGCCGGGCAGCTCCGCTCCGCCGGCCAGCCGCTCGTCGTCCTCGGCTCCCCGGCGCTCGCCGACGGCCTCGGCTGCCCCACCCTCGGGCCCGACGACCGCGACGAGCTCGTCACCCTGCGTCAGCAGCACCCCGACCTGGCGGTCGTCGTCGACGACCTCGAGCGACTCGAGGGCACCCCCGTCGCCGACGTCGTGCGCGAGATCGGGCGACGCCTGGATCTCGACCGCGGGCTCCTCATCGGGTCGACGACGACCCGAACGGCCGCCGGTCAGGTCCGCGGACTCGTCGCCGACCTCGCCCGCGAGCGCACCGGGCTGCTGCTCCAGCCACTCGCGCGGTCCGACGGTGACGCCCTCGGCCTGCGGGTCCCAGCGTTGCCCCGCCTCGCCGGGCGGGGCTACCTCGTCGTCGACGGCGTGGCCGAGGAGATCCAGGTCGCCCGGCCCGGCCCGACAGCGAGCTGATCCTCCTCAGGGCAGGCGGGGCGTCCGCGGCGGCTCGGTGCGACGTGTGCCCGTCGCCTCGAAGGCCGCGGCGATCGTCAGCAGCCGCACGTCGTCACCTCCGCGACCGGCGAAGGTCAGACCGACCGGCATCCCGATGTCACGCATCGTCCCCATCGGCACCGTGACCGTGGGGATGCCGAGGTGGCGGGGCACGAGGTTGCCGTTGGCGACCCACACGCCGTTGCGCCACGCGGCCTCGGCCGACGCCTCGCTGACGTCGGCATCCGCCGGCCCGACGTCGGCGACCGCGGGGAAGATCACCGCGTCGAGACCGAGTCCGTCCATCCACTCCTCGAGGTCGACCCGACGGGTCTCCTCGAGGCCGCGCAGCCCCCCTTCGAGCAGGGGCAGGGTCGTGACGTCCTCGACGACGCCGACCTCGCGCGCCCGGGTCACGTAGTCGGCGAGGTCGAAGTCGAGCTCACCGTACCGATCGGGCAACGCCCCCTCGGGGGGCGGGAAGATCTGCGCGCCGTCGACGTCGGCGAGCTGGTGGAGCCCCGGGTCGCCGTTGGCCCGCAAGAAGGTCTCCCAGCCCCACATCGACTGGTCCCAGATCTCCTCGTCGAGGTAGCCCTCCGGGAGCAGTCCGCGCGTCGCGACCGTCGGCGCACCGGCACGATCACCGTCGTAGTTGGACACCACGGGGAAGTCGGTCTCGACGACCTCCGCCCCCGCCGCCTCGAGGTCGGCCCGCGCCGCCGCGAAGAGCTCGAGGGAGCTGGCGCGCGGTACGATCCGCTCCCCGATGGGACCGCCGAAGCCGACCCCGGTGCCCGCCTCGTCGTCCGTCCCGAGGTACATGCGCGGCACCGCCAGGCGCAGTCCACGCAGAGGCTGCGAGCCGCCCGACCGCAGCGCGGGGTACGACGTCGGCCGGACCTGCGAGGGCGCAGGGACGTCGATCCACGGCTGGGTGCGCCACAGGTCGCCTGTGGTGTCCGGGTCGTCCACGACGATGACGTCGAGCACCTCGAGCAGGTCGGCCATCGTCCGGGTGTGCGGCACGACGACGTCCATCGAGGGCACGAGCGGCCAGTTGCCGCGCACGGAGATGACCCCGCGGGACGGTGTGTAGGCGCACAGGCCGTTGTTGCTCGCCGGAGCCCGGCCCGAGGACCACGTCTCCTCCCCCAGACCGAAGGCTGCGAAGCTCGCCGCCGTCGCCGTGCCCGACCCGTTGGACGATCCCGACCCGAAGGCCGCCGTGAGGTAGGCGCCGTTGTAGGGGCTCTCGGCACGCCCGTAGACACCGCGCTGCATCCCACCATTGGCCATGGGCGGCATGTTCGTCAGGCCGATGAGCACGGCACCGCCCGCCCGCAGCCGCTCGATGGTGAAGGCATCACGCTGGGCGACCAGCTCGGCGAAGGCCGGCGACCCGCTCGCGCAGGTCAGTCCACGGACGAGGTAGGAGTCCTTGGCGGTGTAGGGGATGCCGTCGAGCGGCCCGAGGGTCGCCCCCTGCGCCCGCCTTTCGTCCGACGCCCGCGCCTCGTCGAGCACTGCCGGGTTGGCGACGACGACCGCGTTGAGCGCGGGCCCGCCGCGGTCGTAGGCCTCGATGCGGGCGAGGTAGGCCCGCACGAGCCCCTCGCTCGTCGTCCGGCCCGTCTCCAGAGCGTGCCGGAGGGAGGCGATGTCCGCCTCGACCACGTCGATGTCGGCCATCAGAGCGCGCGGTCCGGCAGGTCCGCCGACGGTGCGAGCAGCGCCGCCACGACACCCGCGACGGCGACGACGGCCAGGGTGAGGCCCACCCACAACCCACTGGTCGTCGCCAGCGTCCACGCCGCCGGCAGGAGGAGGACGTTCCACACGATCGTCGGCGTGCGCGGCCACCGGGCCCCCTTGCGCCAGGCGGCGGCGAGCACCGCGAGGAGGATCGCGAAGATCAGGCAGACCACGAGCGACATCGACGCGACGTTGGCGTCGTCGCTGCGTCCGTCCGCGAGCTCGAGCCCGTAGAGGACGGCGGTCCCGACGAGGAAGAGGGCTTCGACGAGGCAGACGAGCGCCGCCGCGAGGGCGGACGGGGTGGGCGACGAAGGGGGTTGGCTCGAGGTCACGACCAGCAGCGTAGGTGACCCTTCGTGACTCATCACACGGCACGACGGAACAAAGCGGTCGTCCCACACTGTTGGCATACGGACCGGTAGCGTGAACAATGATGTGTGTTTTGGGTCGTGGACGCCCCGGCGGCACGACTCACACGTCGGCCCCGGCCAGCGACACACGATGTGCACGACCTCCCCGACGACAAGGAGCACCACCCCCATGGATTGGCGCGACCGCGCAGCCTGTCTCGACGAAGATCCCGAGCTCTTCTTCCCCATCGGCAACACCGGCCCCGCGATCGCCCAGATCGAGGAGGCCAAGAAGGTCTGCCGTCGGTGCGAGGTCGTCGACACCTGCCTCAAGTGGGCCATCGAGTCCGGCCAGGACGCTGGCGTCTGGGGCGGCCTCTCCGAGGACGAGCGCCGCGCGCTCAAGCGTCGCAAGGCCCGGGCCCGCCGAGCCGGCTGACATCTGACCACCTGACCACCGTCTCCGAGCACTCGCTCGGGGGCGGTTTCGTCGTGTTTGGCCCCGGTCAGCTCTCGACGCCGCCCAGACGCACGCTGAAGCGCACCCGCGTGCCGTGAGGCTCGGCGTCGTCCCAGCGGATCTGCCCGCCCAGGTCGTGCACCATCGAGGTGACGATGCGCGTGCCGAGGCCGGCCCGGCTGGGCCGAAAGCCCGTCGGGAGCCCCCGGCCGTCGTCGACCACGGTGACGCGCAGGATGTCGCCCTCGTCGTCCTCGGTCGTGCGCTGGGCGTCGACGTGGATCGAGCCGCCCTCGGGGATGCCGTGCTCGACCGCATTTTGCACCAGCTCGGAGAGGATCAGCCCCACCGCCGTCGCGTCCTCGGCCCGCACGAGCCCGAAGGATCCGGTCAACTGGGAGTCGATGGCGCCGCTCGTGCGGGCCACTTCGACGATCGCGCGCAGACCGCGCACGGCGACGTCGTCGAAGTCGAGGGCTTCGGCGAAACCCGTGCTCAGCGCCTCGTAGATCATCGCGATGACCCCGACGCGACGCTCCGCCTCGCCGAGCGCGGTCCGGGCCGAGGTATCAGGCACCCGGCGCCCCTGCATCCGCAGGAGCGCCGCGACGGTCTGCAGGTTGTTCTTCACCCGGTGGTGGATCTCCCGGATCGTCTGGTCCTTCGTCATCAGCTCGGCGCCGCGGCGCAGCAGCTCCGAGACGTCGCGAACGAGGACGATCGCGCCGTGCCGGGTCCGACCGCGGTACAGCGGCACCGCGCGCAACGAGATCGCGGCACCCCGGGTCTCCAGGTCGGAGCGCCACGCGGCGCGGCCCATGGCGACGAGGGCCAACCCCTCGTCCATGTGGCTCGTCTGGCCGGGCAGGTCGCTCATCACCTGGACGAGGACCTCCCCCTCCACCGGCCCCGGGTGGCCCAGCTGACGGATCGCGCTCAGCGCATTGGGCGAGGCATACTCCACGCGTCCCGCCTCGTCCAGCCGGATCACCCCGTCACCGACCCGAGGGGCCCCGCGCCGTGCGCCGCTCGGGGAGGTCGCATGGGGCCAGGTGCCCTCCGCGACCATGAGGAAGAGATCGTCGCCCATCTCCGCGTAGGCCTCTTCGAGGCGGGTCTGCGGCCGACCACTGTCGAGCTGGTCGTGGACGCTGAGGATGCCGATCGTGCGGCCGGCCCGCCGGACCGTGCGCGCCCGCTCGTGGATGAGGTCCTGGCCCCGCTCCCGCACGTGCTCGCTCTGCCCCTCTTGGGCCGCCCGGTCCACGAGGTCGCCGAAGACATTGCTCGCCGGTTGCCCGACGACCTCCTCGACGAAGACCATCGGGCCGGTCATGGGGCGGGTGTGCGCCGCGGCGACCCACCCCCCTTCGTGCTCGACCCACAGGACGAGGTCGCTGAAGGACAGGTCGGCGAGCAGGTGCCAGTCCTCCACGAGCAGGTGGAGCCACTCGGCGTCCTCGGCCTCGAGGCCCGGGGTGATGCGCAAGAAGTCGGCAAGTGTCCGCACGTCGCGATCCTAGTGACGCAGCTCCCCGGGCCCGCCCCGGGTCAGCGGGTGACGGACCGCAGGGTCCGCAGCGCCACCGACAGTGCGGCCACCCCCGGCGAGGACAGCTGTCGGATCCCGCCGAGCTGGGTCTGGACCCGCTCGGCGGCCTCGTCGKGGGGGGGCGCCCCCGCCGGTCGTCGCGCAGGGCGCCTCGAGCCATGGCATCCCACTGCTCCTCGCGCGGCAGGCGGGTGACGAGGATGAGCAGCTCGTCGATGCCGAAGGTCTCGGACAGCAGGTAGTAGGTCTCGGCGACCTCGAGGGTCGTCCGGCCGCTCTGCTGCGCCATGTCGACGATGTCGAGGACCGAGTAGAGGTCGAGCAGGATCGCGGTGCGCCGGGCCAGGTCAGTCGGCACACCCGAGTCGACGAGGTCCTGCGTCTTGCGCACGAGGCGCTCGGCCTGCGAGCCCCGCAGCAGCTGCGGGATCTGCAGCGCGAGCTCGGCGACCGGTGCGCTGAAGTGGTCGATCTCCTCCGAGACGTTGAGCCGGCCCGGACGGTTGGCGAGGAACCACCGCACGCCACGGTCCATCAGCCGCCGCAGCTCGAGGTAGAGACGGGTCTGCACGCGCGTGGGCACGACGTTGTCGAGCGCCTCGACGCGGGCGACGTAGTCGTCCAGACCGAAGACCTCACGGCAGACGAGGAAGGCCCTGGCCACCTGCGCCGACGTAGCGGAGGTCTCCTCGACCGCCCGCTGGACGAAGGTGATCCCGCCCCGGTTGACGAGGTCGTTGGCCACAGCGGTCGTGACGATCTCCCGACGAAGGGGGTGGGCCCGCAGCGCCTCGCCGTACGTCCCGCGCAACGGCGTCGGGAAGTACTCGGTCAGCTGCCGCTCCGTGGCCGGGTCGTCGGGCAGGTCGGACTCGAGGAGGTCGGCCTTGAGCGCGAGCTTGCTGTAGGCGAGCAGCACGGACAGCTCGGGAGACGAGAGCCCCTCCCCTGCCGCCAGGCGGTCGTGCACTTGCGCGCTGCTCGGGAGGAACTCGAGCTCGCGGTCGAGGTCACCGCGACGCACGAGGGTCTCCATGAGGCGCTCGTGGACGACGAGCATCGCCCCGTCCTGCGCCCGGGCATTGCCGAGCAACACGTTTTGCTCGTAGTTGTCGCGCAGCACCTGCTCGGCGACCTCGTCCGTCATCGAGGCGAGCAGCTCGACCCGGTCGGCCTCGTCGAGGATCCCCCGACGGATCGCCTCACCGAGCAGGATCTTGATGTTGACCTCACGGTCGGAGGTGTCGACACCGGCCGAGTTGTCGACGGCGTCGGTGTTGATGCGCACCCCGGCCTTGGCCGCCTCGATACGCCCCCGCTGGGTGGCGCCGAGGTTGCCGCCCTCGCCCATGACCCGGGCACGCACCTGGCGTCCGTCGACCCGGATGGCGTCGTTGGCGCGGTCGCCCACATCGGTGTGCGACTCGCTCGTCGCCTTGACGTAGGTGCCGATGCCGCCGTTCCACAGCAGGTCCACCGGGGCCTGGAGGACGAGGTGGATCAGCTCGTTGGGGGTGAGCGAGGTCGGCCCGTCGAGGCCGAGTGCGGCCGCGGCCTGCTCGCTCACCGGGATCGACTTGGCGCTGCGTGACCACACGCCACCGCCCTCGCTGATGAGCGAGCGGTCGTAGTCGTCCCACGTGCTGCGGGGCAGCTCGAAGAGGCGCCGGCGCTCGGTAAAGGACGCGGCCGCGTCGGGCTGGGGGTCGATGAAGACGTGCAGGTGGTTGAAGGCCGCGACGAGCCGGATGTGCTCGGAGAGCAGCATGCCGTTGCCGAAGACGTCGCCGCTCATGTCACCGATGCCGACGACGGTGAACTCCTCGGTCTGGGTGTCGTGACCCAGCTCGCGGAAGTGGCGCTTGACCGACTCCCACGCGCCGCGGGCCGTGATGCCCATGCCCTTGTGGTCGTAGCCGACCGACCCACCCGAGGCGAAGGCGTCGTCGAGCCAGAAGCCGTACTCGCGGGCGATGGAGTTGGCCAGGTCCGAGAAGGTGGCCGTGCCCTTGTCCGCGGCGACGACGAGGTAGGAGTCGTCGCCGTCGTGCCGGACCACCCGGTCCGGCGGCACGATGGCACCGTCCACACGGTTGTCGGTCACGTCGAGCAGGCCGGAGATGAAGGCGCGGTAGGCCGAGCGCCCAGCCTCCATCCACGCCTCGCGGTCGACGGTGGGGTCGGGCAGCTGCTTGCCGAAGAAGCCACCCTTGCTGCCCGTGGGCACGATGACGGCGTTCTTGACCATCTGCGCCTTGACGAGGCCGAGCACCTCGGTGCGGAAGTCGTCGCGGCGGTCGCTCCACCGCAGGCCACCGCGGGCGACCGCACCGAAGCGCAGGTGGACCCCTTCGACCTGCGGGCTGTGCACCCAGATCTCGAAGGCGGGGTGCGGCTTGGGCATGCCCGGCACCTTGGCCGGCTCGAGCTTGAGCGAGATCCGCGGCAGCGGCTCGCCCTGCTCGTCACGGATGAAGTAGCTCGTGCGCAGCGTGGCCGCCATGACGCCGATGAAGGCGCGGATGATCCGGTCGTGCTCGAGCGAGGTCACCGCCTCGAGCGCCGTCTCGATCCGGGCGACGACCTCCTGCTCGGCGGCGGCGCGAGCGTCGTCGGCCAGGCCGTCGAAGCGCTCGGGGTCGAAGCGCACCTCGAAGAGCTCGACGAGGTCGCGGGCGATCTCGTGGTGGTCGACGAGCGCGGTCTCGAGGCTCGTCTGCCCCCAGCTGCCGCCCGCCTGCCGCAGGTAGCGCCCGATGGCGCGCAGCAGGGAGACCTGCCGCCACGTGAGGCCGGCCCGGATGACGAGCGCGTTGAAGCCGTCGGACTCAGTGCGCCCCGAGCGAACGGCCGTGACGGCCGACTCGACGAGGCCGCGCAGAGCCTCGTGCGAGTGCGCCTCCCACACGGCCGGGTCGTCGACGCGCAGGCTGATGTCGTAGACGCCCGCGCGGACGCCGTCGGCCCGGGTGAGGGTGTAGGGCTCCTCCTCGATGACCTGGACCCCGAGGTCACGGAAGATCGGCATGAGGTCGTCGAGGATGAGCTCCTCGATGCTGAAGAGCTTGAAGCGGCGGATCCGCGGGTCCTCACCGCCGCCGTGCCCGCGGCGGGGGTCGTAGAGGGCACAGGCGAAGGGGGTGCCCTCGCCCAGCAGCACGAGGTTCTTCAGGTCCGCCACGGCCTGGGCCGCGTCGAAGTCGTCCTGGTAGTCGACGGGGAAGCCACCGGCCCACGGCTGCAGCAGCTGCTGGGCGACCTCGGCGCCGACGAGCTTGCCGGCGGTGCGCACGAGGCGCTCCTCCCACGTGAGGACGGCCTCGGCGATCGCCGCGTCGAGGGCGGTGGCGGCCTCGCCCTCGGGCAGCTCGACCCCGCGCGTGCCGCGCAGCACGTAGTAGAGCCGGGCCATCGGCTCGTCGGAGACGTGCGCGGTGAAGGACACCTCGTCGGCCCCCGTCGACTCGCGCAGGTGGTCCTCTATGCGGTGTCGCACGGCCGTCGTGTAGCGGTCACGGGGCAGGTAGACGATCGCGGTGACGAACTGCCCTCGGACATCACGGCGCAGGAAGGCCGCCGTGCGCATGCTGTACGCCATCTGCTGGATGCGTGTGACGACGGCGCGCAGGTGCTCGACGGGGGCCTGGAAGAGCTCGTCCCGCGGGAAGGACTCGAGCAGGCGGGTGGCGAAGGCGCCTGAGTGGCTGTCGCGGGCCCACCCGGACTCCGCGAGGATCCGGTCGACCTTGTCCCGGATGAGCGGGATGGTGAGCACCGAGCTCGTGTAGGCCGTCGACGAGAACAGCCCGGCAATGCGGCGCTCGACGACCTGCCCCGCCTCGTCGGTGAACCTCACGGCGACGAGGTCGGGGTGGGTGACACGGTGCACGGGCAGGACTGCGTGCGACTTGCCGATCGAGAGGCAGCTGACGTCGGCGGTCTCGTGACCGAGTGCGCCGCCGAGCGGGGTGATGGCCTCGGCCGTCGAGTCGGAGCGCAGCATACCCAGGCCGCTGCCGGGGATCGCGGTCACTGAGCCGTCGTGCGAGGCGAGGTCGAGCACGTGGTCCCGCGAGCCGATGAAGGTGAAGTGGTCGTCGACCAGCCAGCGGAGGAACTCCGCGGACGCGGTCTGCTCCTGGACGTCGCCGGTGCCGCGGCCCTGCTCGAGCAGGGCCGCGGCGTCGAGCACCTGATCGCGCATGGCGGACCAGTCGTCGACCGCCGCAGCGACCGCGTCGACGACCTCGGCCACCCGCTCACGCAGCAGCGACAGGTCGCAGGGCTCGGCCAGCTCGACGCGGATCCAGGACTCGTGGAGCACGCCGGCCTCGTCGTGCCCGGTGCGGGGGTCCTCGTCGAGGACCTCGAGGAGCGCGCCGTCGGCGTCCCGCCGGACGACGAAGAGGGGGTGGACGAGCAGGGAGACCCGGATCCCCTCGGACGCGAGCTGGCCGAGCACCGAGTCGACGAGGAAGGGGCGGTCCGCCGTGACGACGTGCAGGGCCCCGTCGACGACCTCGACGATCGTCTCCTGCGGGGCTTTCGTCGCGGCGACCTCGCGGTGGGTCGTCGCCAGCGCGACGAGGTCGTGGGCACTGCGCTCGCGCAGCGCCACCTCGTCGGCGTGTCGCAGGTACCGCTCGACGAAGGCCGGGTCGACGCCGGCCGCGGTGGCGGCGGCAGCAAGCTCTCCGGCGATGCCGGGGGCGTTGTCGGTGACGGAGTGGGCAGGCAGCTGGGCCATGGGTGGGGCGTCCTCGATCTGCGTCGCAACTGGTCATCGGGACCTCGCTGTCCCGATGGTCGGAGCCTAGCGCTCATGATCTACCTCACGTGACCGGCCCGATGCTCGTCGGGGCGACGTCTGTGGACGACGCCCGCGGCCGACGAGAGGGCGCGGCTAGGCTGTCCGGACCATGCCCCCTTCGCACCCTCGACCGGAGGACCTCACGGCTCTCGGCACCGCCCTGTCGGCCGCGGCCGAGTCCGCGGCCACCGGGGGCGAGGCCCTGCTCGACACGATGGTCTCGGTCGGCGACCACGCCACCCAGACGGCGGTCGACGCGTTGGTCGACGCCGCGATCGACACGCTGCGGGAGCTGTCCGCGTCCTGCCGCGAGATCTCCCTCTCCGTCTCCGGCCACGCGAGCCCGTCCGCGGTCTCTCGGTCCCACGTGACGACCCCGCGGGGCACAGCATGAACCACCCGCTCCTCGGCGACCCGGCCTCCGTCAGCGCGCTCGGTGCGACCCTGCGCCGCACCGCCCTGGAGCTGACCGCCCACGCCGACCGGGTGCGCGCCACCCTCGACGACGCCTCTCCCGGGTGGACGGGGCCGCGCGCGGTCGCGACCCGGCAGCGTGTCGACCGGGTGGCGGCGTCCGCCGCGGCCAGCGCCGCGACCCTCGACGAGTGCGCGCGCTCGCTCCAGCAGTCGGCGGCCGAGCTGGCCGCGACGACGGCCGGCCTGCACGCCCTCGAGGAGGAGGCCGCGGCCGCGGGCCTGCAGGTCCGCGACGGCACCGTGCACCGTGCCTGGGGCATCACGGGCGTCGCCGATGCCGGCGGCGAGGCCGCGGGCGCCGATCGGAGGGAGGAGCTGCAGGGTCGGGTGCACCAGCTCGTCTCGGGGTTGGGCAGCGACCGGGCTCGGCTCGCCGCGGACTGCCGGCGCGCGGCGCACGAGCTGGCCCTGGCGGCCGCTGCGCTGCGCACGTGACCACCCGCTTCCCGCGCTAGCGTGTGCCCATGAAGATCACCCGCAGCGCGACCCTGCCCGCCGGAGTCGACGAGGCCTTTGCCGTCATCCGCACCGAGGACTACCAGCTCGCCAAGGTGCGCGCGCAGGTCCCCGACGCGACGGCCACCGTCGCCGATGCTCCGGGCGGCGGGGCCAACGTGCACTGCGAGCGCAGGCTGCCGACCGCCGGCATGCCCGGGCCGGTCGTCTCCATGGTCGGCGACACCCTCACGGTGTCCGAGCAGCAGCACTGGCGCCCCGCTGCCGATGACGGGTCGCGCACGGCGGACCTCGAGATCTCCGTGGCCGGCGTGCCGGTCAGCCTCGTCGGCACGATCACCCTCGCCCCGGAGGCCGGCGCCTCCCGGCTGTCCGTGGCCGCTGACCTCACCTGCTCGATCCCGCTCCTCGGCCGCAAGATCGAGGCGGCCAGCAAGCCGGCGATCGAGCAGTCGATCGACGACGAGATCGCCGAGCTGACCACGCGCCTGTCCTGACGCCCCGGCCCCTGCCGACCAGGGCGCGTCCACGTGTCAGACGAGCGCGGACAGCTCCGTGACGTCGTACCAGAGCAGGTCGTCGTAGCCGGACCCGACCTCGCCGGCGCTCTCCTCGACATGGAAGGAGGCGACGTCGGTGACCGGCACGTGCAGCAGCCCGGCGAGCGCGGCGTCCGTGCCACTCCCCCTCGCCTGGTCGACGTCCGCCGAGGCGATGACGCGTCGTCCGGCGCCGAGCGCACGGGCTGCGTCGAGCGCCTGGCACATGGCCTCGAACTCGAGGTCCTCCTCGTCCGCGGCGGGGTCGAGCGCGCGCACCTCGTCGGTGACGGCGTAGCCGGTGCGCTCCGGCAGCATCCCGTCCGCGGCGACCTGTGTCAGGTCGGACTCGAGCAGCGGCAGGTAGACCCGCACGTCAGGCCCTCCGGGTGCGCCGGGCCGAGCGCAGCTCGGCGAGGGAGTCCTCGATGGCCTGCGCGAGCAGGTCGAGGTCGGCCATGGAGTCGCGGTCGCCGGTGAGCCCGTAGTAGACCCGCCCGTCGTAGGAGGTCAGGCCGATCGACAGGCCCTGACCGCGCCCGAGCGGCATGACGGGGTAGGTCTCGACGAGCTGGCTGCCCTCGACCTGCAGCTGCTGCTGGGGGCCGGGCACGTTGGTGATGACGAGGTTGGACAGGCGTCGTGACATCACGCTGCTGAGCCGGGCGCCCAGGGTGTGGAGGGTCGGTGGGGCGAAGCCGGCGATCGACGCGAGGGAGGTCGCGCCCATGCCCTCTGCCGATGCCGACTCGATCTGCTGACGCATGGCGAAGGCGATCTGGTGCAGTCGCATCGACGGGGTGTTTTCCCCGATCGGCAGGTCGATGAAGCAGGCGGTCATCGCGGCGTCCGTCAGCGGGTCACCGGAGCCGTCGACGATGCTCACCGGCACCATGACCCGCAGCGTCGACGCGCTCGTCACCGGGAGGCCACGGGTCTGCATCCACGTGCGCAGCGCCCCGGTGACCGTCGCGAGGATGACGTCGTTGATCGTCACGTCGTCGACGTACTTGCCGCGGGTCAGCCGCGACCGGATCTGGCGGTAGTCGTCGAGGTCGGTGTCGACCATGACGTAGCGGCGGGCGGCGCCGACGTGGGCGTTGAGGGGAGAGTCGGGTGCTGGCCGGGTACCGACCTTCGCCAGGGTCGAGACGACCCGAACGGCCGTCTCGGAGGCGCGCCGGCCGGTCGCCGAGATGTCCCGCAGCCCGGCGCCGACGGTGGTGACGACGCGCGCCGGGTTGAGCAAGGAGCCGAGCATGGCGTCGGTGAGCAGCCGGAGGCTGGAGGGTTCCGGCCGCGGGGCGACCGTGCTGTCGTCGGCGGGCACCGCGGCGGGGTCCATGAGCAGGTGGGCCAGATCGACGGCGTGGATGCCGTCGACCATGGCCTGGTGTGCCTTGGTGACGACGGCGAAGCGCCCACCCTCCAGGCCCTCGACGAAGTACGCCTCCCACAGGGGGCGGTCCCGGTCGAGCGGACGAGCCATGATGCGGGCGACGAAGTCCTCGAGGTCCGACCGCGCCCCGGGCGTGGGCAGCGCCGACCGGCGCACGTGGTAGGCGAGGTCGAACTGCGCGTCGTCGACCCACACCGGGTTGTCCAGCCGCCCGGGCACTTCGCGGATGCGCTGCCGGTAGCGCCCGTGGCGCGCGACGCGGTCGCCCACCACCGAGACGAAGCGGTCGTAGTCGAAGCCCTCGGCCGGCGGGTCGAAGACCATGACCGAGCCGACGTGCATGGGCAGGGTCGGCTCCTCGACGTAGAGGAAGGCCGCGTCCAGGTTGCCGAGTCTGTTCACCACGAGGTCATCGTGGCACGACCCGGCGAAGGGAGCACCCCTGCCGGCGCTGTGATGACGACCGTCACGATGAGCGACGTCGCAGCAGACGCCGACCGCCTGCACGTCGCTCCTGCGGCACGGGTGCGCCGGCGATCCGGCTGGCCAGGTCGGCGATCGCCGACCGCAGCGGGCTGTCCGGTGCACACTCCGCCAGGGTCTGCCCGGCCAGGACCGCCGTGTCGGTCGCGGCAGGGTCGTCGGGCAGGAAGGTGATGGACTCGAGGCCGGCGAACCGGGCGAGCGACTCGGCGACCCGGCGTTCCGGGTCGGGCCCGACCGACGACGCGCGCAGCCGGTTGACCACCGGCCGGGGCGTCGGCGAGGGGACCTGCCCCACGGTCTGCGCGGCGCGCACCATGCGCTGCAGGCCGATGGGGTCCGCCGCCCCGACGAGGAGGAGGTCATCCGCCTCGGCCAGACCGGTCAGCGTCGCCGCGTTGCGACGGGGGGCCAGCGTGTCGTAGCTGAGCTCCTCGTCGTCCTCGATGGCGAAGCCGAGGTCGAGCACGACGAAGGGGGCGAGCGAGCGCGCCAGCTCGATGATCTGCTGCACGGCGGCGGGTCGTACCTCGGTCCAGCGGCTGGGGGTGGGCAGGCCGGTGAGGACGCGGAAGCGGGGTGCGACCTCGAGGGCCAGCCGGGCCAGGGCGTGCAGGTCGAGCGTGCCGAGCTCTGAGGCCCGCGCTGCCGCGGCCAGCCCCGGCGCCTCGTCCAGGACGCTGAGCAGCTGCGCCGTCGCGGCACCGTAGGTGTCGAGGTCGAGCAGGACAGCGGCTCCTCCCGCCATCGCGATCTCGCTCGCGAGGTTGGCGGCCAGGGTCGTGCGCCCCGGCGCCCCGGTGGGACCCCAGACGGCGACGACCCGACCGCGCGTCGGTGCGACCGGCGGTGGCGGCGTGGCCTCGGTGACGGGCTCGATCGGTGCGGTCGGCGGGTCCTCGTCGCCCCAGGGCACCTCCGTGCCGAAGGGGACCGCCCCCGTCGACGCAGCCGTGAGCACGTCGAGCAGGTCGGTCGCCGGCGTGCCGACGTGCACGTGGCGACCGATGCCGAGCTGGCGCAGCCGACGCTCCTGCGCCTCGTCCCCGTCGGCACTCGCGCCGACGACGAGCACCCCGTGCGCGGCGAGGTGGGTGAGCGCATCCCGGTCGAGGCCGCGCAGGTCGGCGGAGACCAGTGCCACGTCGCCCAGCCCGGCCGCTGCCGCTGCGAGCAGGTCGGCGAGGTCGACGCAGCGGCGCCCGACGGTGATGCCCGGCAGCCGGTCGACGACCTCGACCATGCGCCCCTCCCAGCCGTGGTCGAGCGCGGTGAGCACGACAGCGGCCATCAGTCCTGCTTCTCCGGGCTGCCCGCCTCGACGACGAGCTTGATCGGGCGCTTCGAGTCGTCGAGGGAGAGGATCTGCGGCACCTGGTCCTTGGGGATGACGAGGATGGCCGCCGCGGTCGACCCCGAGCTGATGACCCCACCCGAGCTCTTCGGGAGGGAGTGCACGGGCACTCCCTCGGCGACGACCTCGTAGGGGGTGTCCTCGTCGGTGCGACGGCCGTCCTCATCACGCTCCGGTGCGGCCGGCGCGAGCACGGTCACCGTCGAGCCCTTCGTCAGGTTGCTGAGCGAGACGGGGTCGACCCGCACCGGCACGCGCTGCACGTCGAGGTCGGCCGCGTTGACGACCGCCGCGCGCGGCAGCAGCTCGCCGGGGCCGAGAGCACGGTCGACGACCGCGCCCACCGGGATCTGCTGGCTCGTGGGGATGTAGCCGGACGAGGCGTCACCCAGCTGGACGTCGACCCGCTGGAGGTCCCCCTCCTCGATCGGCTCCCCCGGTGTGAGCGTCGTGCTGGCGGCCCAGACGCCGATGCGATCGTCCGCCGCCCGGAAGGCCAGGGCCCCGATGACGACGGACAGCAGGACGAGCAGGACGCCGATGATCAGGCGCGCGTCCTTCCACGACGGCTTGGTCAGCCGCCGGGCGGACGGGGTGGGCAGAGTGGTCACGGCGCTCCTGACGTGTCGACGGCGCTCTCGCAGACGATCATGCACGGAGGTAGCCCCCTTCGCCCGTCGACCGTCCACAGGCTCCGTCCCGCCGGTCGGGGAGGAGACGGCCCGGTGGCAGACTGGTCCCATGGCCCGCAGATTCGTCCCGCTCACCGAGGTCGCCGAGGTCCTCGGCGTCTCGGCTGCGCAGACCTATGCGCTCGTCCGCAGCGGTGAGCTGCCCGCGATCAAGGTGGGCGGCCGTGGTCAGTGGCGCGTCGAGGTGGCCGAGCTCGACGCCTACATCGAGCGGATGTACGCGCAGACGCGCGAGTTCGTCCAGCGCGGGGGCACCGAGGGCTGAGCGCCGCTCACGCCGAGGCGACGAGCGCGACGGCGGCGAAGGGGACGACCCGCTCGCCGGTGACGTTGTGCGGGCGCCGCGGCGCATCGAGCGGGTGCTCGGCGATGCCGAAGGCATCGGCCCCCACCCTGTCGATCGTCCCGTGCACGAGGCCGCCGTCGACGTCCGTGACCGCCACGGCCCGACGGTCGCGGCTGATCCCCCGCAGCGCTGACCCCAACCCGAAGCGGCGGGCCCGGGTGTCGTCCCGCGGCCGGCCCAGGCCCGAGACCCCGAGCACCGCCGGGGTCGGCACGACGAGCTGACGGCCCGTCTCCTCGACGACGAGCAGCCACCCGTCACCGCAGTCCTCGAGGACCCCACGAGCCGTCACACCACCGCGCACCCGCACGACGACCCGGGACCCGACGGCACCGGCGAGCTGCTCCCCCAGCGTGATCTTCGACCGCTCCGTGCGGGTCCGCTCGGCCACCTCGGCGTCGAGCTCGAGGCGGGTCTGGGCAGCGAGCTGTGCCTCGAGGTCGTCGAAGAGCCGGTCCCAGCGCATGGACCCAATTTAGGCCGTCCGCCGACGAGATGACCGCCACCCGTTGCCACCACGCGAATTGCATGCTTTGCTGTCAAACACCAGCAAACGACATCAAACGACATGGATCGACGATGAATGATATCGACGCGATGAAGCGCATCCCGGCCGTGGTCCTGACGACCACCGGCCTGCTCGGCGGGCTCGCCCTGGCGTCTGCCACCGCGGCGGGCGCCCACCGCCTGCTCCGTGAGGCCGCGGCCCCGGGCGGACCTCCCGACGCCGCCGTCGCCGGGCTTGCCGCCCTCGCCGTCGTGCTCATCGCCACGTGGGCGACCCTCGCGCTCGCGCTCGCCCTCGTCGCCCACCTCCCCGGCGCCGTCGGTGCCGCCGCCCGTCGGGCCCACGAGCGGGTGACGCCCGCCGTCGTGCGCCGCTGGGCCGCCGTCGCCCTCGGCGCATCGCTCACCGCCTCCGTGCTCCCCGGGACCGCCGTCGCGGCCAGCCTCCGCGGACCCGGATGGTCGGCCGCCTCGACCGGCACACCCACGCCGGGATCGACCGGCGGTGCGACGAGCAGTCCGACGAGCGGCTCGTCCGGCGCACCCGAGCCCGGATGGAGCTCGCTCCCTTCGCCCGCCGCCCCCTCACCCACGGCGACCGCGACCACGGCCCCGTCACCCACGGCGACTGCCACCACGGCGCCGCACGGGCCCGGCTGGACGCCACGACGGCCGCCGGCCCGTCAGCGCATCGCCCCGGACCTGCTCGTCGGACGCGACCGCACGGCAGCGAGCGCCGAGGTCGTGGTCCGGCGGGGCGACAGCCTGTGGTCCATCGTGCGCGCCCAACTCGGCCCCGGAGCGACCGACGCCGAGATCGCCGACGCCTGGCCCCGGTGGCACGCCGCCAACGCGCGACGCGTCGGGCCAGACCCCCACCTGCTGCTGCCCGGGACGCGACTCGTCCCGCCCACCGACCGACACGAGCCGGGTACCAGCCCGACGACGAAGGGGACGCCATGACCACCACCACACTGCGGGTGCTGCCGGCCCCGCGTCACACGCCCGTCGGGATCCCGCTCCCGACCCACGACCAGGGCCGCGACGAGCAACTCGCCCAGCCGACCCCCTACGTGCAGGACGCCCTCGCCGTCGACTTCGCCGCGGCCAGCGACGAGCAGATCTTCGGCCCGCAGCCGACCCGGACCTGCGACCTGCCCGACGCCCGCCAGTGGGCCGCGCACATCGCCCAAGGCGTCGTCGAGGTCATGCACGGCGTGCGCCCGCCGAGCCAGGTCATGCGATGGACCAGCCCGGAGGTGTACGCCGTCGTGGCTCGCCGCGGCTCCCGCGCCGCACGCCGACGTGACCAGCGCAGCTCGGCACACCGCACGCGAGTGGTCTCGGTCCACCTGTGCGAGCCCGCCACCGACGTCGTCGAGGCATCGGTCGTGCTCGTCGACGGGACGCGCGTTCGAGCCCTCGCGCTCCGCCTGGCCGGCCGCGACGGCAGGTGGGTCGTCGAGGCTCTCCAGGTCGGGTGACCGGCCGGGTCAGCGGCCCTTCTTGGCCTTCTTCGCCTGCTTGGCGGCGGCCCGACGCTCGGAGCGGGACCCCTGACCACGGGCGGAGCCCCCTTCGTCGCGCTCCTCGACACCGCCGTCCTCGGACGGCGCGGAGTAGTGCAGCCGACGCTGGCGGGACCCGTCCTCCAGGCCCTTGGCGGTCACCTGCGGCCGCTCCTCCCCCTCGCCGCCGAGCAGGGCGTCCACGCTCTTGGGCTGGGTCGAGGACTCGGGCACCGTCGGCACCTGGACCTCGGAGTTGAAGAGGTAGCCGACCGACTCCTCCTTGATCGCCTCGTTCATCGCCTCGAAGAGCTGGAAGCCCTCGCGCTGGTACTCGACGAGCGGGTCGCGCTGGGCCATCGCCCGCAGGCCGATGCCCTCCTTGAGGTAGTCCATCTCGTACAGGTGCTCACGCCACTTGCGGTCGAGCACCGACAGGACGACGCGGCGCTCGAGCTCGCGGGCCACGGGCTCGCCGAGCTCGGCCTCGCGACGGTCGTAGGCCTCGTGGATGTCGGTGATGATCTCCTCGCGCAGGCTCTCGGCGTTGAGCCGGGCCAGACCGCCCGCCGCCTCGATGACCTGCTCGGGGCCGAGGGTGGTGGGGTAGATCGCCTTGAGGGCCGTGAAGAGCCGCTTGAGGTCCCAGTCCTCCGAAAAACCGCTCGCGGTCTCGCTGTCGACGTACCCACCGACGACGTCCGTCATGAAGTGCCGGACCTGCTCCTCGAGGTCCTCCCCCTCAAGGACCCGACGACGCTCGTCGTAGACGACCGTGCGCTGCCGGTTGAGGACGTCGTCGTACTTGAGCACGTTCTTGCGGGTCTCGTAGTTCTGCCCCTCGAGCTGGCTCTGGGCCCCCTCGATGGAGCGGGTGAGCATCTTGCCGGCGATGGGCGTCTCGTCGTCGATCTTCGCCGTCTGCATGACGCGGTCGACGAAGCCGGCGTTGAAGAGGCGCATCAGGCTATCCTCGAGGGACAGGTAGAAGCGGGACTCACCCGGGTCGCCCTGACGGCCGGAGCGGCCGCGCAGCTGGTTGTCGATCCGTCGCGACTCGTGGCGCTCGGTACCCAGCACGTACAGACCACCGAGCTCGATGACCTCCTCGTGCTCCGCCTCGACGGCCTTCTCGGCCTCGGCGAGTGCCTCGTCCCAGGCGGCCTCGTACTCCTCCGGTGTCTCCTCCGGGTCCAGCCCTCGCGCCTTGAGCTCGGCGACGGCACGGAACTCCGGGTTGCCACCGAGCATGATGTCGGTGCCTCGACCCGCCATGTTGGTGGCGACGGTGACGGCGCCCTTGCGCCCGGCGTCGGCGACGATGGCAGCCTCGCGCTCGTGGTGCTTGGCGTTGAGCACCGCGTGCTTGATCTTGCGCTTCTTCAGCTCCTGCGACAGGTACTCGCTCTTCTCCACGCTCGTCGTGCCGACGAGTACCGGCTGGCCCTTGGCGTGGCGCTCGGCGATGTCGTCGACGACGGCGTTGAACTTCGCCTGCTCGGTCCGGTAGACGAGGTCCGGCTGGTCCTTGCGGATCATCGGCTTGTTGGTCCGGATCGGAACGACGCCGAGCTGGTAGATCGAGTTGAGCTCGCCGGCCTCGGTCTGAGCGGTACCCGTCATGCCCGAGAGGGTGTCGTACATGCGGAAGTAGTTCTGGAGGGTGATCGTCGCCAGGGTCTGGTTCTCGTTCTTGATCTCCACCCCCTCCTTGGCCTCGATAGCCTGGTGCATGCCCTCGTTGTAGCGACGCCCGGCGAGCATGCGTCCGGTGTGCTCGTCGACGATGAGGACCTCGCCGTTCATCACGACGTAGTCCTTGTCGCGGGTGAAGAGCTCCTTGGCCTTGATCGCGTTGTTGAGGTACCCGATGAGCGGGGTGTTGACGCTCTCGTAGAGGTTGTCGATGCCGAGCATGTCCTCGATCTTCTCGATGCCCGGCTCGAGGATGCCGACGGTGCGCTTCTTCTCGTCGACCTCGTAGTCGCCCTCGGCCTCGATGCCACGCATGGGGTCGGCACCGTGGCCGCGCTCGAGCTTGCGGACCATCTTGGCGAACTCGGAGTACCACTTCGTCGGCTGGTCGGCCGGGCCCGAGATGATGAGCGGAGTGCGGGCTTCGTCGATGAGGATGGAGTCGACCTCGTCGACGATGGCGAAGTTGTGACCGCGCTGGACGAGCTCGTCGGTGTTCCACGCCATGTTGTCGCGCAGGTAGTCGAAGCCGAACTCGTTGTTGGTGCCGTAGGTGATGTCCTTGGCGTACTCGGCCCGGCGCTGCTCGGGGTTCATCGACGCGAGGATGACACCGGTCTCGAGACCGAGGGCCCGGTGGACGCGGCCCATGAGGTCGGCCTGGTACTCGGCGAGGTAGTCGTTGACCGTGACGACGTGCACGCCCTTGCCCTCGATGGCGTTGAGGTACGACGGGAGCGTCGCGACGAGGGTCTTGCCCTCACCGGTCTTCATCTCGGCGACGTTGCCCTGGTGCAGGGCCGCACCACCCATGATCTGCACGTCGAAGTGCCGCTTGCCGATGGTGCGTCGGCTCGCCTCGCGGACCGCGGCGAAGGCCTCGGGGAGGATGTCGTCGAGGGTCTCGCCGTCCTTGAGGCGCTTGCGGAAGACGTCGGTCTCGGCACGCAGCTCGGCATCGGTCAGCTTTTCGAAGTCCTCCTCGATGGCGTTGACCTGGGCGGCGATGCCTTCGAGCCGCCTGACGGCGCGGCCCTCTCCGGCGCGCAGCATGCGCTCGACGATCTTCACGAACTTCACTCCTGACATGGTCCATCCGGGCACGACAGGTCGCCGCGACCGGCAGGGTCAACCCACAGGCTAATCGTTTGCCGGGCCGGTGACCGACCGGGCACTGTGACCCGGGTGAACGAGCACGCTGACAGCGAGGTTCCGCACGACCCCTTCCCCGACATCGTCCCAGCCCTACGACCTCGCCACCGCGGAGACCTTCCTGCAGAGCCACGTCGACGAGTGGTCCCAGCCGCGGGGCTGGGCCTTCACGCACGGCGCGCCGAGCCTCGACTGGTACGCCGCACGGCGCAACCTCGCCTACTGGCGCGTCGCCCACGCCTGCGGGTTCACCCACCACGGCAGCCTCCCCCAGCGGGTGCCGGTGCGCGACGGCACCGCCGACGCCTGGCGCGCCTCGCTCCTGCCCGGGGAGCCGATGACCCCGCGGCACACGTGGGTCGTGCCGCCGCTCGTCGAGGTCGGCGGGCTGCGTCTGCGCCCCCTGCGCGACGACGACCGGGCCATCGCCGATGTCGCGTCCGACGACCCGCTCGGCGAGGTCCTCGTCTTCACCCGGGGCGGTGAGCTCGCCGAGGGCGGGACGGCGGAGCTCGGCGACTCCGTCCGGCCGAGCGCGCACGGTCGCGGACAACGAGGCGAGCAACAGGATGCTCGCCGGCGCCGGGTTCACGCGGTGGGGCCGCGAGGAGGCTGCCGAGGCCCCTGACGGCTCGGTCGGCCCCGCACTGCACTGGGAGCGGCTGGCCTGACCTGCGCTCAGGCGCCGACGACCTCGCCGAGGCCCAGCCAGGTGGCCATCTGCCCGAGCTCGTCGTCCAGCTCGCCACGGTCCTGCGCTCCCCCGCGGCCCGGCTCCCAGGTGATCTGGCGGGCGAGCAGCGCCCCGGCGGTACGGTCCGCCTTGAGGTCGACCCGGCCGACGAGCTCGTCGCCGAGCAGTAAGGGCAGCACGTAGTAGCCGTGGACCCGCTGCTCCGCCGGCGTGTAGATCTCGATCCGGTAGTGGAAGTCGAAGATCCGCTCCACCCGAGGCCGGCACCACACGAGGCTGTCGAAGGGGGACAGCAGCGCCCGGGCGTGCACGGACCGAGGACGGCGGGCCCCGACGTGCAGCCACGCCGGCTGGTCCCACCCACGGACCTCGACCGGCTCGAGCTCGCCGGTCTCGACGAGCCGCCCGATCGCCGGCCGCACGTGCACGCGCTTGAGCCGGAAGTAGTCTGCGAGGTCCGCCTCGGTCGCCACGCCCGTGGCGCGCGCGGAGATGCGCACGAGCTCGACATAGGCCTGCTCGTGTGACGGACGGGTCTCGGGGTCGAGCCAGGTCGCGGCGTGTGCCGCTGGCACGACGCGCTCGAGAGCCGCATAGCGGCGCTCGAACTGCGTGGTCCGCCCGGCAGAGCTGATCTCCCCCGCCCAGAAGAGGTGCTCGAGAGCGTGCTTGACCTGCGACCAGTTCCAGCCCCAGTGCTCCTTGTCCCCCGTGCGCTCGTGCCCCAGCGCCGCCTCGATCTCGCGGGCCGTGCGCGGACGGCCGGCCCGGACCTCGGCCAGGACCGCAGCGACGACGTCCGGCTGGTCGCGTGCGACGGCCTGCATACCGCCCCATGACTCCTCCCGCGCCCGACGCATCCGCGGGTACTCCATGAGCGGCCACGTGCCGGGCGGCAGGAGACTCGCCTCGTGCGCCCAGTACTCGACGAGCCGTCGCGGCGCCCGGTCACGCATCCGGTCGAGCAGGGCGGTGTCGTAGGGCCCGACGCGCGAGAAGAAGGGCAGGTAGTGGCTGCGGGTCAGCACGTTGACGCTGTCGATCTGGACGAGGCCGACGGTGTCGACGACTCGCTGCAGGTCGCGCGTCGTCGGCTCCCGCTCCGGCCGCGGCCGCGCGAGCCCTTGGGCCGCGATGGCGATCCGCCGCGCCGCGGCCTCCGTCAGTGTGCGCACGAGCCCAGACTGCCCCACCCCACCGACAGCCCGCGCGATACGCGGCCGGCACGACCGGCGTGGTTGGGTGGCGCGGACGAAGGCTCGGACGGCCCTAAGGAAAAGTCCGGACCGCTGGTCCTCGACGTCACGTCGAGGAGGCAGTCCGGACTTTTCCATGAGTCGGGCCGCCCCGACCTTCGTCCGCGCCGTCACCGTGCCCGGATCAGGTCAGGGCACGGTCGCGTGGAGCCGGGCGGGAGCTGCGCCGGTTCAGCGGACGGAGACGGGCTCCTCGACGCGGGTGCCGTTGATGGCTGCGCCGTCGACGGAGGTGCCGTTGGCACCGTCCTGGACGTCGAGGTGGATGACGCCGTAGGACCAGCCGCGGCGGCGGTAGACGACGCTCGGACGGTCGTTGTCGGAGTCGTGGAAGAGGAAGAAGTCGTGCCCGACGAGCTCCATGCGGCGCACGGCCTCGGCGAGGGTCATCGGCGCGCTCTCGTGGACCTTTTCGCGCACCTCGATCGGGCTGTCGCCGATGGTGCCGAACTGGTCGGGCTCCTCGGCCGTCTCCTCGGTGGGCAGGTCGGTCGCAAGCGGCTCGGTGAGCGTGGCGGTCGCCTCGCTGACCGACCGGCGCCGACGACCGCGCAGCACGTTGCGCTTGTCGTGGGCGCGGCGCAGGCGCTCGAGGAGCTTGTCGACGGCAAGGTCGACGGCGGCCTGCCGGTCGTCGTGGCAGGCCTCGGCACGGATCACCGGCCCCTTGGAGCGGCACGTGATCTCGACGCGCTCGCTCGCCTTGGCCTGACGTGGGTTGGCCTCGTGACTCACCATGACCTCGATGCGCTGGACGCGGGGATCGAGCTGCGTGACCTTCGACAGCTTGGTGTCGAGGTAGTCGCGCAGCCGGTCGGAGACGTTGACATGGCGTCCGGTGATGGCAATTTCCACGGAGTCCTCCTGGGGACGTCGGTACTGCGGTGGGGTTACGCCTGGCGAGGGCGTCGGGCTCAGGGCACCACCTCCACTGGGGACGGTCTCGTCGCGGGCTGCCGCCCGGGAACGCGAGAGGCCCCTGCGTCGTGCCGGCTGTGCCGGTCGAACGAGGGACCCATGACGACACGTTAGTCCGTGGGGCCGGGTAAAGGTAGGTCACGCGCTGGGAATCTGCGGGGGGTCACCGCGCACACCGCCATGCCGACGTGCGCGGCACCGGCCTCGAGCAGGGCGCGTCTCCCTTCGGCCAGGGTGGCGCCCGAGGTGAGCACGTCGTCGACGAGCACGCAGTCATGGCCACGGACCACCTGCGGGCGACCGACGGACATCGCTGCGCGCAGGTTCGCCTGTCGCCCGGACCGGTCCAGCCCCGCCTGGTCAGCGGTCCCCCGCGCCATGCCGAGGACCGGGGTCAGACGTACGGCCGGACCCAGTGCGCGCGTGACCTCTCGCGCGAGGAGCACGGTCGGGCGGTCCCCTCGCTGCCGGACGGCTGCGGGCGACGACGGGATGGGCACGACCCGCACCGTGCGCCGGTCAGGGGCGAAGGGAACGGAGGTCACCTCACGACGGACGGCGTCGGCGAGCAGCCGTCCCAGCGGGCGGGCCAGGTCACGTCGGTCCCCGTCCTTGAAGGCCCGGACCAGGCGGGCAGCGACCCCGGCGTAGCTGACGGTGCCCGTGCACCCGGGCCAGCCCGCGGGCACCGGCTGCGGGGCGACGCGGCCGAGCTCGCCGAGGGCGAGCGCCGCCAGATCCTGCCGGCACGCGGCACAGATCACCTCGCCCGGCAGGTTACAGGCTGCGCACGTCCGGGTCAGGACGAGGTCGAGAGCCGCGTGCAGAGGCCCGAGGCGGGACGCGAGTGCCATGCTCCGAGACTGCCCTGCCTCGGGGGCGGGCCCTGGCCGAGCCGGCGAGCTGTGTGTTGGCAGCGCCCGGGTGGGGACCCTGTGGGTCACTTGCCGGCGACGACGGCCCCGGTGAGCGGCTTGAGCTCCTGCCACCGACCGCCCGAGCGCTGGAAGACGCGCTGCTTGTCGCTGATGAGCACCACGTCCTTGTCGTCGCCCGTCGTCGTGATGCCGACGGCGCCGGGGCGCTCGGTCATCGCCTCGACCTGACCACCGACGTGCACGAGGTAGGGCTGCAGCACCGCCTGCTTGTCGCGACGACCGATGACGGCGAGAGTCGTCGGGCCGACCCACACCGCCTCGATCATCTCGACGAGCTCGGCCCCGATGCGGAAGGTCTGGGGCGAGGTCTTGATGGGCAACCCGTTGGCCCGCCGGACGACGCCTGCGATCTCGAGGGTGCTGCCCGAGCCCCGCCGCACCTCCGAGATCACGGCGACCCGGCTCCCTTCGGGCGAGACGACCGCAGCCTGCACGAGCCGCTGGCCCAGCCACGGGGTCGGGACGTGCTGCGGCGCAGCGGCGTCCTCGTCGTCGGCGTCGACCGTCGCATTGATCGCCCAGAGCCGGTGCCCGCTCTCGCGCCCCAGACCGGAGCCGCCGATCCACAGGACCCCGCCGTAGTCGTAGCAGGGATCGCTCATGTCCGCGGCGAAGGTCGCCACGGAGATCTGGCTCCCGTCGTCGCGATAGCGCACGAGGTCCTGCCCGTCACCGGAGACAGCCGCCACCTCCTTGCCGTCCAGACGCAACCCCAGTCGCACCGACGTCTTCGGGATCGGGGCGAAGGGAGATGACGCCGCCTTGAGGTGCTGCGTCGACACCGAGGCGAGCCGGTCGCCCACGGTGACGAGCTTGGTCCCACGGCGGGCCAGCACGACCGGGGTGCTCGAGCGGGTGCGGTCGACGAAGCCCAGCTGCTCGGGTGTCGTCAGCGGGTCGCTGATGCCGAGGTCGAGCTCGTTGCCCGAGAGCGTGATGACGACCTCGGTGACCGCGGGCAGCGACATGAGCGTCGCGACGAGCTGCGCGGCGAGCTGCTTGCGGGTCGTCGCGTCGTCGGCCACGGACTCGCTGTCCAGGTCGACGCGGGCGACCCCGTCACGGACGGGCACGGCGTCGACGACGAGCCGGGCGCCGTTGTCGGTCGAGACGGCGTCCTCGAGGTAGTCCGGCACCCGTCCCAGCTGGGCTCGGACGAGGCGGGTCGCGAGCTGGTCCTGCGGGAACCACCGCTGGTCGACGACGAGGGTGTTCCACCCGATCGCCGGGTAGTGGACCGGGTAGTCCCGGAAGATGAAGCCGACCTCCTGCTCCTGCAGGACCCGACCGAAGCCCTCCTCGAGCTGGTCGATGCGCCACTCGCCACCGACCTGCGTCATCTTGAAGTCGAAGATCTCCCAGAGGTTGGGCGGTGCGACGGTGTAGCGGCCCTCGGTGTCGATCGTCGCCCGCACGTGGACCTTGACCCGGTAGGTGTCCGCGGCCCCCTTGACGGGGCGGACCTTCGGCTCGTTGCCGTCGTAGATCACCGTCTGGCTGTCGGGGATCCACGCGCGGGCGAGGGTGTCGGTGAGGTACGAGCGGGTGATGTCGAGCCGCTCGCCGCTCGTCGCCCCGGCGTGGAGGAAGCCGACGATGATCTGCTCGGGACTCGCTCCCTCGTCCGGCTTGTTGGGGATGCGGTTGAGCGGCACCGGAGGCTCGCCGTCGACCTTGAGCCCCGGACGCACCGTGGTGTCCGCACCGAGTCCGCAGCCGGAGAGCGCGCCCGCGGCGGCGACACCGAGCACGGCGCGCCGGGAGACCCCCCGCGACGCGGTCACGCCGTGCCTCCGGGCAGGTCCCCCTCGCGGGGAGTGAGCGGCAGCGGCGAGGTGGTGAGCGGTCCGCCGGCCGTCCGGGGCACGGTGAGCCGGAAGCGCGAGCCGGACCCCGGCTCGCCCCAGGCCTGGAGCCACCCGTGGTGCAGGCGAGCGTCCTCGAGGGCGATGGCCAGACCCAGCCCGGACCCGCCCGTGGTCCGGGTGCGCGCCGGGTCGGCACGCCAGAAGCGGTTGAAGACGAGCGAGGCCTCCCCCGCCTTGAGCCCCACGCCGTGGTCCTCGACGAGCACGGCGGCCGCCTCGTCGTCGCCACCGACCCAGATGTCGACCGGGCGCCCCTCTCCGTGCTCGATCGCGTTGACCACGAGGTTGCGCAGGACGCGCTCGATGCGCCGGGCGTCGACCTCGGCGACCGCGGTCTGACCGGCCTCACGGTGGACCGTGACGTCACTGCCCCTGGCGTCGGCGATGGAGGCCGTCGAGTCCACGACCCGGTCGATGATCGCGAAGAGGTCGACCGGGTCCTGCTCGAGGACCGCGGCACCGGCGTCGTACCGACTGATCTCGAGCAGGTCGGCGAGCAGCTCCTCGAAGCGGTCGAGCTCGTCGTGCAGCAGCTCGGCGGACCGGCCGGTCACCGCGTCCATCTCGTCGCGCGAGGAGTGGAGGAGGTCGGCGGCCATGCGGATCGTCGTCAGCGGGGTGCGCAGCTCGTGCGAGACGTCTGAGACAAATCTCTGCTGCACGCGGGAGAGCCCCTCGAGCTGGCGGATCTGTGTCTGGAGGTTGTCGGCCATCTCGTTGAAGGACTGGCCGAGCAGGGCCAGGTCGTCGTGCCCGCGCGCGGACATCCGCTCGTTGAGGTGGCCCGACGAGAGACGCTCTGCCGCAGCCGCCGCTCGGCGCACCGGGGTGACGATCATGCTCGTCACGATGTAGGCGATCGCCGAGACCAGGGCGATGAGGAAGAGGGCGCCGAGGATGAAGGAGCGCGAGATCGTCCCGAGAGTCGCTTCCTCCTGGTCCATCGGGTAGATGAAGTAGATGTCGTAGCTCTCCGCGCTCGGCACCTCGATCTGCGAGCCGACGACGACGGCGGGGACGGTCTCGGAGTCGGACCTGCCCGGGAAGGATGTGCCCACCGCGTCGGTCGTCGGCCGGTCCAGCTCGATGACCATCGTCTGCTGGCGGCTCGGGTCGGCCGAGACCGCCTGCCGAAGCGAGCTCGGGATGGACTCGAGGTTGACGTGGTCGGACTCCTCCGATGGGATCCGTACGTCCGATGAGTTGTCGATGCTTCGGGTGAAGATGACGTACCGGCTCTCGTCGCCCGCCGGCGCCTTGAGCGTGCGGTTGACGAGGTTGCTGGCGAAGACCGGCAGCTCCGGTGTCCCCGTGTACCCGTTGAAGCCGGCCTGCGCGTCATCGGTGAGCTTGCGGGACTCGGCCTGCGCCAGGTTGATCCGGTTGTCGACGAGACCGTCGGCGATCGAGCGGTACATCGTCAGGCTGATGATCGAGACGACGACGAGACCGAGGATCAGGGTGCTCGTGACGACACGGAAGCGCAGCGACCGCCGCCACAGGCCGACGACCGCCTTGGCCTGCCGGACGAGGAAGCCGTCACCGGAGTCCGTGGACTCCGGGGCCGACGCGGAGTGCGTGGGTGCCGGGTCCTCGGTCTCCGTGGCAGGGGCCGAGGCCATCGTCAGGACGGCCCGGCCTTGTACCCGACCCCGCGGACGGTGACGACGATCTGCGGGTTCTCCGGGTCGTGCTCGATCTTGCTGCGCAGGCGCTGCACGTGCACGTTGACCAGACGGGTGTCACCCGCGTGCCGGTACCCCCACACCTGCTCGAGCAGCACCTCGCGGCTGAAGACCTGCCAGGGCTTGCGGGCCAGCGCCACGAGGAGGTCGAACTCGAGCGGCGTGAGGCTCAACGACTGCTCGCCCCGCTTGACCGAGTGGCCGGCGACGTCGATCGTCAGGTCACCGATGGTCAACCGCTCGGGCTCGGGCTCGTCCCCACGGCGCAGGCGGGCGCGCAGCCGGGCGATGAGCTCCTGGGGCTTGAAGGGCTTGACGATGTAGTCGTCGGCGCCCGACTCCAGCCCGACGACGACGTCGACGGTGTCGGTGCGGGCGGTCAGCATGACGATGGGGACACCGGACTCCTGCCGCAGTCGGCGGCAGATCTCGATGCCGTCCATGCCCGGGAGCATGACGTCGAGCAGGACGAGGTCGGGGCGGGCCTCGTGGAAGGCGTCGATCGCGCGGGCGCCGTCGGCGACGTGTGCGACGTCGAGGCCCTCCTTGCGCAGGACGATCCCGAGCATCTCGGCCAGCGCCTGGTCGTCGTCGACGACGAGGACACGTCCCTTCACGGTGTTCCCTTTCCCACGGGTGCGGCAGCTGCCCGCCCATCATCACACAGGCGGACGTGCCCACCTGCGCGCCACGACGTAGGCTGGCGGCGAGGCCCACGACCGGCCCTGCGGACGAGGGAGCCGTACCCGTACCACGACAAGACGGACTCGTGAGGAGTCCCATGTCCTGGTTCGTGCTCATCGTCTCGGGGATGCTCGAGGCCGTCTGGGCGGCCGCGCTGGCCGCCTCCCACGGATTCACCCGCCCACGCCCCACCCTGCTCCTCGTCGGCATCGTCGGCGCGGTCATCGGGCTGAAGCTCCTCCCTTCGCCCGACGACCCTGACGACACCGGCGCGGCCTAGGCTCGGGTGGTGACCACCCTGCCCG
This sequence comes from Janibacter sp. RAF52, assembly GCF_052114035.1. NCBI lineage: Bacteria > Bacillati > Actinomycetota > Actinomycetes > Micrococcales > Intrasporangiaceae > Janibacter > Janibacter sp. RAF52. Next base: position 235,311 of record NZ_JBFRDY010000006.1, read on the forward strand.
TCCTGATCAGCCTGCTCGACCGCTCGCGCACCCGCGCCGGGGAGCCGGCCGCCCGTGCGCTGCGCGACACCGTGGAGCGGGCGCGCCGGGCGGAGGAGCTCGGCTTCGGCCGCATCTGGGTGGCCGAGCACCACGCCGTCCCCGGTATCGCCAGCGGGAGCCCGCCGCTGCTCATGGCGGCGATCGCTGCCCGGACCGCGCGGATCCGGGTCGGTTCCGGAGGGGTCATGCTCCCCAACCACCGGCCGATCGTCGTGGCCGAGCAGGCGAAGATGCTCGCTGCCCTCCACCCCGACCGCATCGACCTGGGCGTGGGCAGGTCGCTCGGCTTCACGGCGCCGGTGCGCGATGCCCTCGGCGTCCACGACTACGGACCGGAGCACTTCGCGAGAGACCTCGAGGAGCTCACCGCCCTGCTCGCGGGCACCGCGGCCGTCACTGCCATGCCGAAGGGAGTGCCCGCTCCCCCGCTCCTGGTGCTGGCGACCGGCTCCGGGCTGGCCGTCGCGGCGCGGCTCGGGCTGCCCGTGGTCGTCGGTGGCCCCCTCCTGCGAGGCGACCTCGTCCCCCTCGACGACTACCGAGCGGGCTTCCGCCCGCACCGCCCCGACGACGTCCCGCGCGTGCTCGTCAGCGTCGACGTCCTCGTCGCCGACAGCCGCGAGCAGGCCCGCGAGTTGGCGATGCCGGAGGCCTGGGCGATGTTGGAGTCACGCACGACCGGCGCCTTCCCTCCCCTTCGTCCCGAGCCGGCGATGCGCCTCACCGCCCGCCAGCAGGAGCAGGTCGAGCAGCACCTCGACCAGGTGGTCCACGGCACCGCGACCGACGTCGCCGACCAGCTCACCGCGATCGTCGAGCGCACCGGCGCCGACGAAGTCCTCGCCTTCTCATCCACCCACGACCGCGCCGCCCTGGCCGACAGCGACGCCGCCCTCGCCTCCCTGCGCTGAGGTAGCAGGAAGGGGCCCGGAGACACGTGCGTCTCCGGGCCCCTTCGTCCCTGGACTCAGTAGCGGTAGTGCTCCGGCTTGTACGGCCCGGCGACGTCGACGCCGAGGTACTCGGCCTGCCCCTTGGTCAGTTCGGTCAGCTCGACGCCGAGGGCGTCGAGGTGGAGGCGGGCGACCTTTTCGTCGAGGTGCTTGGGCAGCGTCGTGACGCTGGGTCGGCCCTCCTCGTCGACGTACTCGTCCGCCTTGGCAAAGAGCTCGATCTGGGCGATCGTCTGGTTGGCGAAGGAGTTGCTCATGACGAAGCTCGGGTGGCCGGTGGCATTGCCGAGGTTCATCAGGCGACCCTCCGACAGCACGATGATCGAGTGACCGTCGCCGAAGGTCCACTCGTGGACCTGCGGCTTGATCTCGGTCTTGGTGACGCCCTCGATCCGCGCGAGGCCGGCCATGTCGATCTCGTTGTCGAAGTGGCCGATGTTGGAGACGATCGCCTTGTTCTTCATCGACGACATGTGCTCGGCGGTGATGACGTCGTAGCAGCCGGTCGTCGTGACGAAGATGTCGCCGTAGGTGGCGGCCTTGTCCATCGTCGTGACCTCGAAGCCCTCCATCGCGGCCTGCAGGGCGCAGATGGGGTCGACCTCGGTGACGACGACGCGGGCGCCCTGGCCGGCCAGCGCGCTGGCGACGCCCTTGCCGACGTCGCCGTAGCCCGCGACGACGGCGACCTTGCCGCCGACGAGCACGTCGGTGGCGCGGTTGAGGCCGTCGAGGACGGAGTGGCGGGTGCCGTACTTGTTGTCGAACTTGCTCTTGGTCACCGCGTCGTTGACGTTGATCGCCGGGAAGAGCAGCTCGCCGGCCTCGGCGAGCTGGTAGAGGCGGTGGACACCGGTCGTGGTCTCCTCGGTGACGCCCTTGATCTGCTCGGCGACCTTCGTCCACTTCTGCGGGTCGGCGGCGAGGGTGCGGCGCACGAGCGCCTTGAAGACGGTGAACTCCTCGGAGTCGTCCTCGGTCGTGGGCGGCACCTGGCCGGCCGCCTCCCACTCCTTGCCCTTGTGGACGAGCATCGTGGCGTCGCCACCGTCGTCGAGGATCATGTTGGGACCGCCGTCGGCCCAGGTGAGGATCTGCTCGGTGCAGTCCCAGTACTCCTCGAGGGTCTCGCCCTTCCACGCGAAGACGGGGACGCCCTGCGGGTTGTCGGGCGTGCCGCTGCCGACGACGATCGCGGCGGCGGCCTCGTCCTGCGTCGAATAGATGTTGCAGCTGGCCCAGCGGACCTCCGCGCCGAGCGCGGTGAGGGTCTCGATGAGCACGGCCGTCTGGACGGTCATGTGCAGCGAGCCGGCGATGCGCGCGCCCTTGAGCGGCTGGCTCTCGCCGTACTCCTCGCGCAGGCTCATCAGGCCGGGCATCTCGTGCTCGGCGAGGCGGATCTGGTGACGGCCGGCCTCGGCGAGGCCCAGGTCGGCGACCTTGTAGTCGAAGGACACGTGAAAACTCCTGTGACAGGTGTGGGATCGGACCCGGCGCGACCCTTCTGGGTCTGTCGCGGGGTATCACCCACGCCGGCGCCGACAGTCTAGTGCCCGTGGTCCACCATCTCGCCCGGACCCCTTGACGACATCGAACACCTGTTCGATGTCGTCAAGGGGGAAAGGACCGGGGCAGACGGACGCGACCTGGTCGCCATGATCTCCCGACAGCGCGTGCACACGGGTGGGCTGCGACGCCTCATCGAGCTGCGCGACCAGATCTGCCGCAGCACACGGCGGACCCACCTCCGCGGGCAATGGCCTCGGGGTCTGTCAGCGCCACAACCTCGACATGGAGGCCACGGGGTTCACCGTCCGGGTCGAGTCGACCGGCCTTCGATGCAGACGGTCCCGACCCCGGCGGAGGGCCGCACGCGATCACGCTGACCACGCCCACCGGGCGCACGGTCCACTCGCACGCGCGCCGATCCTCGGCCACGGGCGGGACCTCCACACCACATCCCGCGTCGAGGTCCTCCTCGACGGCTGGCTCCGCGCCGCGTAGGGCTTCAGTGGGCCTCGGCGGTCTCCCCTTCGTCCTTGCCGAAGGGCAGCACGTGCATGACCGCGACGACGACGGCACCGACGAGCAGGCCGAGGATCGCCGAGGCGACGGTGTTGGTCAGCCAGCCGAGCACGCCGCCGAGGGCGCCGGTCGCCTCGTGGACGAGCTCCTCGAGGTGGTGGACGAACTCGTAGGGCTGCGGCAGCCAGCCGGTCTCCTCCAGGCCCACGAGGATGATGTGGCCACCGACCCAGAGCATCGCGGCGACACCGACGACGGACAGCACGCTGAGCAGCTTCGGCATGCCGGAGACGAGGCCCTGGCCGATCCTCTGCGACAGGCCGGACTCTCGCTTGGAGAGCGCCAGACCGATGTCGTCCATCTTGACGATGAGCCCGACGGTCCCGTAGACGACGAGCGTGATGACGATGGCGACGACGACCATGACGGCGAGCAGGTACCAGAAGGAGTCGTCGAGCCCTTCGTCGAGGACCGCCTTGAGCGAGATGACCATGATCTCGGCGGAGAGGATGAAGTCGGTCGTCACCGCGCCCTTGACGATCGAGTCCTCGTCACCGACCTGCCCCTCTTCCTCAGCGTGGTGGCCGTGGCCGGAGACCTTCTCCCAGATCTTCTCGGCGCCCTCGAAGCACAGGTAGGTGCCGCCGAGCATGAGCAGCGGCGAGAGCAACCACGGGATGAAGGCGTTGAGCAGCAGGATCGCGGGCACGATGACGACGAGCTTGTTGCGCAGCGACCCGATCGTGATCCGCTTGATGATCGGCAGCTCGCGCTTGGGGTCGAGCCCTTCGACGTAGCGCGGGGTGACCGCTGTGTCGTCCACGACGACGCCGGCGGCCTTGACGCTGGCGCGCCCGGAGGCTGCGGCCACGTCGTCGATGGACGCCGCGGCGGCGCGGGCCAGCACCGAGATGTCGTCGAGCAGGGCGAAGAGACCGCCGCTCATCGCCGGGATCCGGTCATCGTGTGGGTCGTCTGCACGGGGACAGCGTATGGGAGCCCGGCGGTCGGTGCGCTCAGGCGAGCGGCGGCGACTCCACGTGGTCCTCGGGCAGGTTGAAGTCGAGCCCGAGCAGCGCATTTTCGACGACCTCGGTGAGCGCCGGGTGGATCCAGTACTGGCCGCGGACCATCTCGGCGACCGGTTGGTCGAAGGCCATCATCTGGATGAGCGGCTGGACGAGGGTCGAGGCCTCGGGGCCCAGGAGGTGGCCGCCGACGAGCCGCCCGGTGCGACGGTCGGCGATGACCTTGCAGATGCTGCTCGTGTCCTCCATGGCCCAGCCGTAGGCGGTGTCGCCGTACCGCTGCACCTTGACGCTGATGTCGAGCCCCTGCGCGCGGGCCTCCTCCTCGGTGAGCCCGACGGAGGCGACCTGCGGGTGCGTGAAGACCGCGGCCGGCACGGCGGTGTGGGTGAAGGACTGCAGGTCGTCGGGGTGCGCGAGGTTGTGCGCGACGACGCGGGCCTCGTGGTTGGCGACGTGCTTGAGCTGGAAGGGGGAGCTGGCGTCCCCGAGGGACCACACCCCGTCGGCGGTGGTGCGGCCGTGCTCGTCGACGACGATCCGGTCGTCGTCGCGCACCTCGACACCGGCGAGGTCGAGTCCCATGTGCTGCGTGCTCGGGCGGCGGCCGGTCGCGGCGAGCACGACGTCGGTGACGACGCTCGAGCCGTCGGAGAGGGTGACGGTGATGCCGTCGCCACCCCGTCGCAGGTCCGTGACCGTCGTCCCGAGCCGCACGTCCCACTGCTCCACGGCCGCCGCGGTGAAGGCCGCCGAGATGTCGCCGTCGAGATGACGCAGCAGGCGGTCTCCTCGGGCGGAGACGACGACCTGGCTCCCGAAGGCGGAGAAGACGTGGGCCATCTCCATCGCGATGTAGCCACCTCCGACGACGAGCATCCGCGCCGGCAGCTCGGGCAGGCGCATGACGGTGTCAGAGGTGTGGATCGTGACGTCCTCACGCGCCGCTGCCGCGCCGAGGTCCTCCGGCCACGTCGCATGGGCCCCGGTCGCGATGACGACCTGTCCGGCCCGCACGTGCTCGGTCGTGCCGTCGCGCATCTCGACCTCGAGCTCGCGCGGCCCGGTGAAACGTGCCCGACCGCGCAGCAAGTGCACCCCGTCCCCGTCGCGGCGGTAGGCCTCTCCGGCGGCGGAGATCAGGTCGATCCGACCGAAGACGCGGTCGCGCACGTCGGTGAAACGCACCCGCTCGAGGGTCGCGTCGACACCCAGGCGGCCCCCTTCGCGCACCGCGGTGGCGATCTCGGCGACGTGGACGTACATCTTCGTCGGGATGCACCCGACGTTGAGGCAGGTTCCGCCGAAGACGGCTCCCCCTTCGATCATCGCGAAGGTGCGATCCGACAGCTCATCGGTGAGCAGGCTGTTGCCCGATCCGCTGCCGATGACTGCGATGTCGACGTCGATCACGCTGGGGCCTTCCGTGGGAGGTGCAGCTCGGAGATGCCCGGCGCCGACGCCGGGTCGAGCCCGTGGCCGATCGCCAGGTAGGTGGCGGCGTAGTCGGTGAGTGCCACGAGCTCAGCGAGCCGGGCGAGGTCGTGACCCGGGCCCGCCCAGTGCTCGAGCACCCGCACCCCGGCCGACTGCGCGTGGTCGGCGATGGACTGGGCGGTGTTGTGCCGCTCGACCTCCTCCGGCCGCCCGTCCGCGGTCGGTCGCGGGTCGCGCAGCAGGAGCAGGCCGAGCTCCGGCCCGGCGGGACCGTCGATGTAGGGGTCGGCGAAGACGTCGCGGCCGCCGCCAGGAGCGCTCGCGGCGCCGGTGAAGGGGCCGGAGAGGCAGGCGAGGACCTGAGCTGCCGCATCGGGCAGCCGCCCCCAGGTCGACGGGGTGCGTGCCGTGCGGGCGAGCATCGCGCTCGCACGGCGCGCGGCGACCCCGGTGACCGGGCCGTCACCGAGGACGACGGGCACCCGGCTCGAGAGGTCGAGCGCGAGGGTCTTGGCGGGGTTGACGAAGTACTCGGCGTCGGGCCGACAGGCCTCGGCCTGCGCGTCCAGCCGGTCAGCCACGTCGCCGAGGACGTCGCCGGGCACGTCGACGACGCCGCAGGCGGCCACGGCCAGGACGGCGCGAGCGACCATCCCCCACAGGGCCGCCCGCGAGTGCCCGCTGCCCGGCTCGATCGGCAGGTGCACGCCGCGCGCCGCGTGCGCCGCCTCGGCGAGTGGGCTGTCCGGCGCCCCGATCGTCAGCACGTGGGCCCCACGCCGGGCAGCCTCACGGGCCTGCCGCACGGGACCGTCGGCGCGACCGGAGAGGGAGACGGCGACGACGAGGTCCAGCGTGCCGACCCAGCCGGGCAGCGGCCCGGACCCGTCGGCGGTCAGCAGCACCGGCCCGGTGCGGGCGGCGAATAGGTCGAGCACCGTCCCCACGACCTCGGCCCCACCGACCGCGGCGACGTGCACCGCTCGTGGCCGCTCTCCCCCGGCCACGAGCCCGAGGTCGGTCTCCGCGGCGATGGCGACCGCTCGACGGACCTGCGCCCCGGCTCCGGCCAGGCTGCGCAGCACGTCGCTGCGGTCGACGGCGTGGCGGCGTCCCTCGTCGTCGAGCAGGGTCTCGTCGAAGGGGGCCATCGTCGCCTCAGGCCCGCGGACGGGCCTCGTCGACGAGCAGGACGGGGATGCCGTCCTCGACCCGGTAGGCCAGGCCGCAGTCGCCGCCGGTGCACACGAGCTCGGGGCCTGCGGTGCCGGTCTCGTCGCGCAGCTCGCTGCGGCACGCGGGGCAGCGCAGGATCTCCCGCAGCCAGGGCTCGATGACGGGGTCGCTCATGTCAGGCCTCTCGGATGGTCGTCAGGACGTCGTCGCGCACGCGGGCCATCGTCGCCTCGTCCGCGGCCTCGACGTTGAGCCGCAGGAGCGGCTCGGTGTTGCTGGGGCGCAGGTTGAACCACCACATCGGGCCGTCTGCTCCCGCGTGGGTGACGGTCAGCCCGTCGAGCTCGTCGACGACCGTCGCGTCGGTGACGAAGCGCTCCCGGACGACCTCGGTCACCGCGGCCGCGTCCGCGACCGTCGAGTTGATCTCGCCGGAGGCGACGTAGCGCTCGTACGGGGCCATGACCTCGCTGAGCGGGGCATCGCTCTCCCCCAGCGCGGCGAGCACGTGCATCGCCGCGAGCATGCCCGTGTCGGCGAACCAGAAGTCACGGAAGTAGTAGTGCGCCGAGTGCTCGCCGCCGAAGACCGCGTCGTGGTCGCTCATGACGGCCTTGACGTAGGAGTGGCCGACGCGGGTGCGCACGGGGCGGGCGCCCCCTTCGGCGATGATCTCCGGCACGGCGGCGGAGGTGATCGCGTTGTGCACGACCGCGACGTCGGCCGCGTCGCGACCGGCGGCGACCTCCCGGGCGATCTCCCGACGGGCGATCATCGCGGTGATCGCGCTCGGGCTCACCGGGGTGCCCTGCTCGTCGACGACGAAGCAGCGGTCGGCGTCCCCGTCGAAGGCGATGCCGATGTCGGCACCGTGGGTGCGCACGCGCTCCTGGAGGTCGACGAGGTTCTTGGGGTCGAGCGGGTTGGCCTCGTGGTTGGGGAAGGTGCCGTCGAGCTCGAAGTACATCGGGTCGATCGTCAGGGGCAGCTCGGGCAGGCCCGAGCCGGTGCCGAGGACGGCGGGGACGGTGAGGCCGCCCATGCCGTTGCCGGCGTCGACGGTGACCCGGAGCGACCGGGAGCCGGAGAGGTCGACGAGCTCGCGCAGGAAGCCCGCGTAGTCGGCGAGGACGTCGCGCTCGGTGACCGTGCCCGGGCGCACCCCGTCGAAGGCGGAGACGCCGGCGTCGAGGTGCTGCTGGGCGAGGTCACGGATGTCGGCGAGGCCGCTGTCCTGCCCGACCGGTCGGGCCCCGGCGCGGCAGAACTTGATGCCGTTGTACCTGGCCGGGTTGTGGCTGGCGGTGAACATCGCGCCGGGCAGACCGAGGGCACCACTGGCGTAGTACAGACCGTCGGTGCTCGCGAGCCCGATGAGGACGGCGTCCACGCCCCGGGCGGTGATGCCGCGGGCGAGGGCGTCGACGAGCTCCGGCGAGCTCGGGCGCATGTCGTGGCCGATGACCACGGCGGTGGCCCCCTCGGCGAGGGCGACGACCTCGGCGAAGGCCGCCCCGAGCGCGTGGGCGACGTCGATGTTCAGCTGGTCCGGGACGACGCCGCGCACGTCGTAGGCCTTGACGAAGTCGGAGAGCGTGGTGGTCACGCCGTCAGCCTAGTTCGCCCACGACGTCTCGTGGGCAGGGGTCGTCAGTCGCGGTCGCGCAGGACGCGCAGGTGGCCGCGGCGGCCGGTCTCGGTGACCGTCGTCGGCTCGGGGCGGGCCCTCGTCGGCACGCTGGCGGTCCGCTCGGAGTCGGTCGCCGGCTCGGGGCGGCGGCGGACCGCCTCGGCGACGGCGACGAGGTCGTCGTAGGTGGCCGGGGCGGGCTGGTCGGTCGCCAGGCGCACGACGTCCCACCCGCGGGGAGCAGTGAGCCGCTGGGCGTGCTCGTCGCAGAGGTCGTAGGCGTGCGGCTCGGCGTAGGTGGCGAGCGGACCAAGGACGACCGTCGAGTCGGAGTAGACGTACGTGAGCGTCCCGGCGGCCGGTCGTGCGCAGGCGGCACGGGAGCACTGGCGGGAGAGAGTCACCCGTGCAGGCTAGGCCACGAGGGACCGGATGCACGAAGGCACGCCGACCGCCTCCCCCTACGATCGTGCTCGTGAGTCGTCATCGGGATCGTCGTGGACGGGGCCTGCGCGGTCCGCTGGCCGTGCCGGGGGTCCCCGCCATGACGACCCGAGCCGCGGCCTTCGACGACCTCGTGGTCGACACGGCGCAGCGCTTCCGCGGGGTGCTGGGCCGCCGGTGGGAGGCGGTCGAGTTCGCCGTCGAGGACATCCCCCCGTCGGACCCGGCCGGCTGGGAGGACGGGGTCCCGCTGGCCCGCATGTGGCCGGCCGAGGGCGCCCTGCCCGCGCGGATCGTCGTCTACCGGCGCCCGGTGGAGACCGCCGCCCGAGGTGTCGAGTCCGTCGACCTCGTGCACGAGGTCATGGTCGAGCAGGTGGCGCTGCTGCTCGGGGTCGACCCCGACGAGGTCGACCCGGACCGCCGCTAGGGCGCCGCGGTCACCGACGGCCGGGACGAAGGGCGGTCAGCGCACCTGGGTGACGGGCACGTCGCGGACGGAGACCCGCGTGGGCAGCAGCGGGATCGAGGTCGTCTCGGCGCGCGGGTCGGACGACGGCGCGGCGAGCACCACGGCGCCGTGCAGCCTCCCCCGGGTCGGTCGCAGCCAGACCGCCTCGGCCCCATCGACCTGCACCGTGGTCCCGCTGCGGGCCTCGAGGTCGATGCTCTCCGTGGTCACCTCGCCCTCGCGCTGTACGAAGAGCTCGGCGGACGCCGCGTCCTCCGGGGCGACGACCTGCACGAGTCGGCGCAGGCCGCTGTCGGCGTCGACGGGCAGCACCGCCCCGGCGAGGGTGCCTGCCGGTGGTGTCGCGACCGACCACGCATGGTCCTCGCGGTCGCGGTCGTCCTGCACGGTCGTCGCGGCCGCTGCGACGACGGGTTCGTCGGACTCGATCTCCCACCCGGCGAGCGCGGCGTCGGCGGGCAGCTCGACCTCGACCATCTCGTCGGCGGGCACGGTGACGACCTCGATGCTCGTCGCGGGCCCTTCGCCGAGCCGTCGCACCTGGACGACGGCGTCGCGCTCGCCCGGGGCGGCCAGGACGAGCGTGCGCGCGCTGCCCCCAGCCCAGCCGGGGACGACGAGGCGGCGGGCCGGCGCCGCCGTCGGGGGCACGATCTCGACACCCGCGGGGTCGAGACCGTCGCGGTGGTGGTCGACGAGGGTGGGCACGACGAGCCCGCCCGTCACCGTGACGTGCACCGCCTGCGGGTGCTGGGTGCCACCGATGCCGTCGAGCAGGACGACGCTGCGCCCGTGCGCGGGGACGACCACCGAGCGCTCGGCGTCGTCACCGGAGGTGCCGACGAGGTCGAGCTGGACGCTCACGGAGTTGCCGCCGGGGTTGGCGAGGACGAGGCGCTCCTGGCGTCCCGCCTCACCACCGCCCGCGACGAGCCAGGCGTCGGCGGTCGCGGTCGGGCAGGGCGTCGCGGCGAGACCTCGCACCTGCTTGCCGCCGGCCTCGAGACTCTGGCCGGCGAGCAGCCCCGGGGCCCGCTCCTGCGTGGCCTGCACCCGCACGGCGTGCTCGTCGAGCTCGTCGAGGGTGCGGGTCGTCGGGCCGCTGCGCGGGGTGCCCTCCTCGGGTGTCGCCGGCTCGCCGGTGAGGGCCTCGACGGTGATGTCACCCGGCTCGTCCGACGGCTCCACGAGCCCGTCGAGCACTTCTGCGGGAGCGGCGTGCGCGATCACCGACCCGGCCACGTCGACCGTCGGCGTCTCGTCGTCGCCACCGGCGAAGGGGTCCCCCGTGCAGTACGAGGTGGACTGGGTGGCGGCGACCCGGGCTGCCGTCGGCGGGGCCGCGGTGCCCGTCGACACCTCGCCCACGCGGCCGGCACCGACGACGAGGCCGGCGGCAGCCAGCCCGACGGCGGCGACCCGGACCACCGGGGGGACCCATCCGTTGGTCGAGGGACGTGGACTCACTCGTCCTCCTCGGGGTCGACGCGCCGCTCCGTGGGGAGTGCGAGGTAGAGGGCGAGCACGAGGGCCAGGGCCTGGCCCGCCTTCCACACCGGGTGACCGGCACCGACGTCGATGCTCACGTCCTCGGTGTCGTCCGGGAGCTCGTAGGTCGGGATGGCGCTGTGCGTGGCGGCCTCGAGCCGGCGCCCGTCGGCCCGCACCACCGCGCGGTCGCTCCAGTCGAGGGACTCGGCGACGACCAACGTGTCGCCGCCGACCGCGTCGACGTCGCCGTCGGTGTCGGCATGGGCACCCGTGGCGACGGTCGTGCTGGTGTCGCCAGCCTCGAGTCGCGCCCTCGAGGGCACCGCGCCACCGGTGACGTCGGAGCGCACCGCCCAGGTGATCGTGCCCGCGCTCGAACCGAGCCTGGCCAGCCCGGGCGAGGCGTCGACGAGGCGCCGCTGGGCGTCGGTGGGTGAGACGATGACCACGTGCGAGACGCCGTGCTCGGCGAAGACCTCGCTGGGGGTGCGGCCCCCTTCGCCCGCACCGAGCACCTGGGCCACCGCGGCAGCCACCTGCTCCTCGCCCGGGACGGGCGGCGACGACTCGGGCAGGTCGCGCACGAGCGGACCGGGCTCGGAGCCGACGAGGCGGTAGGAGACGCCGCTGTCGGTGGTCTCGACGACGAGGGTCCGGGAGGCGGTCGGCCCCTCGGCGGCAGCGACCGCCACGAGGGGGCGGGGCTCGCGCCAGGTCGCCAGCTGGTCCCCGTAGGAGTGCTGGCCGACGACGACGCCGCTGCCGATCGCGACCACCGGCAGCACGAGCGCCGGGAGCACGAGCCAGCGCCGGTGCCCGGCGCCGCGCCAGGCGCGAGGCAGCGTGTCGGCCGCGACGAGCACCGCGACGAGCGCCCCGGCGACGAGCAGCAGCTGACCGGCACCCACCCAGGGGGTGAGCGCTGCCCCGGCGCCGGGCTCGCCCTGTGCTCGGTGACCGATGACGAGGTGGGGCGCCCCCAGCGTCCAGGCGAGGCCGACGAGGGCGCAGACCGCGGCGGCCCACGAGGCCGGGCGGCGCCCGGGCACCAGCAGGGCGATCGCGCCGAGGGCGAGCAGGGCCGCGGTCCACCAGGTCGTCGTGGCACCGCCGGCGAGCTGGCCGAGCGCGAGGCGGTCGACGGCGGTCGGGTCCTGGGTGGCGGTCATGCCCCAGCCGGCCAGCAGCCGGCGCGGTGCAGCCTGCAGCGTGAGCAGCCACGGGCCCGCGAGCAGGAGCGGGACGGCGACGAGGGCCACGCCGGCCCAGCGCCTGCGGGCGTCACCGACCAGGAGCAGACCGAGACCGGCCGCGACGACGACCACCCCGGCGAGCGGCACGAGGCTCGCGAGCAGTGCGGCCCACAGCGCGGTCCGCACCGTGGCGCTCGGGGCCGCGGTGCGCCGGGTCGCCCGGACGACGCCGGCACCGACGCGGGGCAGCAGCACGAGCAGGGCGATGGCCCCGATCCGTCCCTCACCCACGGCGGCGGCGGCCGGGGCCGTCGTCACCCAGGCGAGGGCGGCAGCGGCGCGCAGCCAGCGACGATCGGTGAAGGTGCCGGCCGCGCCGTACGCGGTGAGGGCTGCCAGGGGCAGGGCGGTGACGACGAGGAGGGTGAGCACCATGCCGGCGGGCGAGTGGCCCGAGCCGAGCCCGGGCACCCAGCCGACGAGACCGCTGAGCGCCGCGAGGACGACGACGGCCGGGCTCTGCTCCGCGGCACCGCCCCAGCCGGGTCCGTGCCAGGCCATCCACCACGAGTCCCAGAGCTGGCCCGCCGTCGCGCGGCCGCCGAGCAGCTCACCCCCGACGAGGCCGGAGTCGATGCGGTGGCGCAGCTGCGCCGTGACGTGACGGGCCGACCAGGCCGACAGCGCGCACGTCGAGACGAGGAGCCACAGGAGGGGATGCGTCAGCCACCCACCGCCCCGCTCGACCTCGAGCGAGCGCGCCTCGACCGCGGCGCCCGGCCCGGTCGACCCCCGGGCCTCGTCGACGAGACGACGGCGCGCCTCGCGCGGGGTGACGAAGAGGGCATCGAGGTCGCCACGGGCGACCTCGCGCGGGGCCCTGCCCCGCAGGCGAGAGCGCAGGGTGCGCACGTCGAGGGCCGCCGGGAGGCTGGCCAGCTCGTCGGCACCCATGCCGGGGCGCTTGAGGACGACGAGCGCCAGACCACCCACGAGACTGCTCAGGGCGATCCACAGCGCGACGAAGGGGGCGGCGGCGAAGTGGGCCCGGGCCAGGGCCGCGCGGCGGGCCTGGCGCCGGTGGTCAGGGGTGGGGCGACGCTCGGCGGCGGTCGGTCGCACGGCGACGGCCGCACGAGGCGCGAGCACCACGCGACGGCCGGCCCGCTGCGAGCGCCAGCCGAGGTCGAGGTCGCCCCCGAGGTCCCCGAGCGCCGGGTCGTGCCCGTCGAGGGCCTCGTAGGTGTCGCGGTCGATGAGCAGCCCGTCGAGGGGCGCGGCGACCGCGTCGACGTCACCGTCGTGCTGCCCCTGGTCGGTCGTGCCTGCCACGGGCGTCGGGACGATCCGACCCGTGCGGGTCACCTGCAGCCCGAGGCGGACGATGCGCGAGGGGTCGCGCTCGTCGACGAGCTTCGGCCCCACCATGCCGACGCCCCGACCGCTCGCCGCGACGAGCAGTCGCAGGGCCTCGGGGTGGGGTCGGGTCCGGGAGGTGAGGACCCACACGAGGTCGCGCCCGGATCCTTCGCGCGGCAGCCGCTCGACCATGGCCGGCAGGATCCTGCGGATGCCACGGCGCGGGCCGAGGGTGCTCGTCAAGACCTCGATCCCGGCGTCGGCCACGGGAGCGAGGAGGTCGCTCGTGTCGCCGAGACCGTCGAGGGCCCCGTCGACGAGGAGGAGTCGATCGGGGAGACGGTCCTGGGCGAGGAGGGAGCTGAGGACCTGTCCTGCGTCGTCACGGCTGCGCGCCACGACGACGGCGGTGACGGTGACCGGAGGCGTCGTCGTCCGCCGGGAGGGGGTGGCGGAGGTCGACGGGAGGCTGCGCTGCGTCACGACCTCGCCGACAGTCAGACTGCGCGCTTCTTGAGCTTGCGGCGCTCGCGCTCGGACAGACCGCCCCAGATGCCGAAACGTTCGTCGTGCTCGAGCGCGTACTCGAGGCACTCCTGGCGGACCTCGCACCCGACGCAGACCTTCTTGGCCTCGCGGGTGGACCCGCCCTTTTCGGGGAAGAAGGCCTCGGGATCCGTCTGGGCGCAGAGCGATCGCTCCTGCCAGGACATCTCCGATGCCTCTTCGGTGGTCTCACCACCCATGATCAGCTGAAGTTCGTGCATGGTCCCTCCTCGACCTCGACACACTCGACCCGGACTTCGTGCCGCGTGGCCGTGACCACGTGACATGTCTGTAATTACATGCGTGTCATGCGTGCGTCGTCAAGCCGGGGAGGCTATGGAGCGTTGAACGGTCGGGCGGGCACTCCCCTTCGTCACGGGGCTGAGACGATGTCCCCCATGCGCATCACCGTCATCACCGGGGGACGTCCCGGCGCCCGATTTGTCCGCGACCTCGTCGACCACGCCTCCGCCTCCCCCACCCCCGCCGAGATCAGCGTCATCGCCAACACTGGCGACGACATCTCGCTGTGGGGTCTGCGCATGTCACCCGACGTCGACGCCGTGCTCGCCGCGCTCGCCGACGAGCCCGACGACGGCTCCGACAGCGTGGCCCGCGAGATCAGCGCGCTCGACGTCGGCCCGCAGTGGTTCCCCGTCACCGACCGCCAGGTCGCGACCCACCTCGCCCGCACGGCCTGGCTCGGCATGGGTGCCACCCCGTCCGAGGTCACCGCCCGACTCGCCGAGCGCCAGGGCCTCGCCGACCGCGGGGTGCGCCTGCTCCCCATGAGCGACGTCCCGGTCGAGACGCACGCCGTGCTCGACGGCGAGGAGCAGCAGCAGGCGGTGCACGTCCAGCAGTGGCGCCACGAGCTCGGCTGCCCGCCCGCGACCCGCTTCATCGTCGCCGGCATGGACCGCGCCGCCGCGGCCCCCGGCGTGCTCGAGGCGATCCGTGAGGCCGACCTCGTCCTCCTCGCGCCCGGCGACCCGGTGCTCTCCATCGGCATCGTCCTCGGCGTGCCCGGCATCCGTGACGCGCTGCGCGGCACCTCCGCCCCGGTCGTCGGCATCACCCCCGAGCTCGACGACCTCGGTCCCTCCCTCGCCGCCGTCGGTGTCGAGCCCACGGCCGATGCCGTCGCCGCGCTCTACCGCGACCTCCGCGCCACCTGGCTCCCCTCCGACGCCTCCCCCGCCGACGCCCTCGCTCGCGTCTGACGCACGTGATGCCCCGCGGGTCGTCGACCGTCGCAGACGACGACCGGTGCGCTCAGAAGCGCGTCGGCAGGTGCGTGGGCAGCGAGCGACGGGGGCCGCGGCGAGGGCGGTGCCCGGCGGTCGCGGTGATGACGACCTGTGCGCGGTAGCGGTGGCCCGCATACGGCTCGAGCAGCTCCGCCATGCGGGAGTCGTCGCCGACGACCCCGTCGAGGGCGAGGGTGACGTCCTTGGCGACGTGGTAGTCGCCGAAGCTCGGTGAGTCGGGGTCGCCGAGGGCACGCTGGGCGACCTCGGCGGCGGTCCAGACCCCGATGCCGGGCAGGGAGCGCATCCGCGAGTGCGCCTGCTTCAGCGACAGGTCGGCGCACTCGTCGAGGCGGCCGGCCACCCGCATCGCCCGGACGACGACGCGGGAGCGGGCGCCGTCGACGCCGGCGCGCAGCCAGGCCCACGAGGGGATGCGGGCCCAGTCGGCAGGGCTCGGTGGGCAGACCAGGCCGAGCTGCTCCCCCGGGCCCGGGGCCGGACTGCCGAAGCGCCGGACGAGCTGGCGCTGGCTGCTGAAGGCCTCGCGGCCGGTGACCTTCTGCTCGAGCACCGAGCAGACGAGCATCTGGGCGACGAGCCCGTTGGCCGGCACCCGCCAGGTCCGCATCCGCGGCCACCCCCGAGCCACGAGGTCGTGGCGGGGGGTGAAGTCGCTCGGGTCGTCCCGCCCGCCGACGAGGTCCGGCAGGCGCTCGAGCATCCAGTCGGCGCCGTCGCCCCAGGCGGAGGCGAGGACGTCGCTCCCTTCGCTCGTCAGGTGGAGGGTCACGGGACCGTCGGGCGTGGTCCAGGCGAACCACCAGTCGTCGCTGATGCGATGGCTCGTCGGGTCGCCGGAGCCACGGACGAAGCGGGGCAGCACCAGGGCGAGGTCGACGGGCTCGGGCGGCCGGTGGCGTCGCGTCGTCGGGCCGGTGGACGTGCTCACGCAGCCGATTGTGCCGGTCAGGGGTGACATAGCGTGACGGCATGCGACCGACGGAGCACGTGCTCGACATGTTTGCCGTGCCCGGGGACCTCGAGCCGGCACCGGGAGGGCGCGGCCGGAGCGTGCGCGCGGGCGACCTCGTCCTCTCCCCCGGGCGAGATCCTCGCGTCCAGGATCTGCTCAGCCCGATGCTCGCCCGGCTCGCGGTCGACCTCGACACCCGCCCGGGGCGCGACCACCGGGACCTGCGGATCGCGATGCCGGTGCCCGCTCGCGACGGCAGCTGGGTCGTCGACGGCTGGGCCGCCACGCGCTTCGAGCCCGCGGCGCGTGAGCTCACCGACCCCGCCGCGACCCGGGCGGTGGGCGCCGTGCTGCACGCGGAGCTCTCGCGGGCCATCACCTGCTGGCCCCCGGCTCAGGAGCCCCCGGTGGGGCGGTGGTCCGTGGCCGAGCGAGTGGCCTTCGGCGAGGACCCGCTCCCCGACGGTCTCGACCCCCAGGTGCAGGGCCTGCTCGATCACCTCGCCGCGGCCCGTGACGACACCGACCTCGGCCCCGCACAGCTCGTCCACGGCGAACTCGCCGGCAACATCCTGCTCGACCCGCATGGCGCTCCGGTCGTGATCGACCTCGCCCCGTACTGGCAGCCGGCCCTGTGGGCGGAGGCGACAGCGGTGCTCGACGGCGTCGTGCGCGGTCACGCTGACCCCTTCGCCATGGACGAGTGGGTCAGCGGCCCGCGCGGGCAGGCGATGGTGCGGGCCGCGATCTTCCGCGTCCTCGGCGACCGGCCGGCTGACCTGCCCGTCTACGCGGCAGCGCTCGAGCCGCTGCTCGCGCGGGATCTGCGCTGAGCCGTCAGCGCTTGCGGAAGGTCAGCAGGATGAAGGTGTAGTCGAGGTCGACCCTCGACCAGTGGACCGGGCGCTCGCTGTGCGCCAGCGTCGCGTCGTCGATCGTGCCGACGAGCTCGAGGCCGTGGCGGTCGGCCATGGCCACGAGGTCGCGGATCTCGTCCGGCGAGAAGATGTGGACCTGCGAGCCGTAGATCACCTTGCCCGTCGTGTCCGGCGGGTCCTGGTCGTAGTCCGTCGAGACGACGAGCACGCCACCGGGGCGCAGCAGGCGCGCCGACTCGGCGACGAAGCCCTCGAGGGGTACGCCGTGCTCGATGACCGACATGCAGGTGATGGCGTCGAGGTGCCCGGTCGGCAGACCGGTGTCGGTGACGTCGCCATAGCGGAAGACGACGCCGTCACGCGTCACCTGCGACCCGAACTCGAGGTTGATGCCGATGAGCGACCCGGCCGCGGCACCGAAGCCGTAGAGCCGCAGCCACGGCAGCACCGGCGAGTAGCGCGCGCTGCCGGCGTCCATGACCCGCGCGCTGCGGGACCCGTCGTCGACGAGGTCGAGCACCGCGGCGACCGCGCCGAGGGCGTCCCAGTTCTTGGGGAGGTCGCGGTGGAGCGGCAGACGCAGGCGCTTGGCCTCGTCGGTCGCCCGTCGCCACGTCGCGGCGTCGGTGAGCACGCCGGTCGGTGAGACGCTCGTCGGAGCGGGACGGGCGCCCTGCGTCCGCGCCTCGAGCCGCCGCTGGAGGGCCACCCGGCCCCACAGGAGGTGCTCGGCGCCGCGCTTGGCGACGGCGAGCAGGCGGCCGCCGGGAGGTGCGGCGATCTGGCCGCCGGGGGTGGAGTCAGACATGAGGCATCACCTTACGGGGACGGGTCGCGGTCAGTGGTGGGTGTGCCACCGTCCGGGAGGAGGTCGTGGGACTTCGCCCACAGCCAGCCGAGAGCAGCCCAGACGACATCGGCGAGCACGGTGAGGAAGCGGGCGACGACGACGACGGCGGTGGCCGCCGAGACGGACATCTGGGTGGTGAGGAGCAGGACCATGACGCCGTCGCGGACCCCGACGCCTGCGGGCACGACGATGCTGAACATCCCGATGCCGGCAGCCAGCAGGTAGCCCGAGACCGCGACGAGCAGCAGGCGTGAGGCATCGGCGTCGTCCGGGGCGACGTTGCGCGCCATGACCCACACGGCCAACCCGCCGACCAGCCAGGAGAGGGTGAACCACAGGCTCGACAACCCGACGGCTGCGTGGCTGAGGTCGTGCTCGAGCGGCTCGCGACGCAGCAGGCGCAGCAGCGTGCGGATGCCGTGGTTGAGCAGCGGGGGCCACAGCAGGATGCCGAGGACCGCGACGATGAGCAGGAGCGCCCACCACGGGATGACGGCGTCACCCCGGGTGAGCAGCACCGGGAGCGCCGGGAGCCCGGCGATCATGCCCGTGAGCGCGGACAGGGCGATGCACAGCAGGCCGACCACCGCGCTCCGACGTCGCGGGACGCCCAGTTTGGCGGCCATCTCGGTCTGCACGACGACCGACCACACCGAGCCGGGCAGGTACTTGCCGAGCTGGCCGACGAAGAAGACCCCGCTGGCCTGGGCGATGTGCAGCCGCGACCCGAGGTCGGCGAGCAGGACCCGCCAGCCGAGCACCGTGAAGAAGGGTGAGAGCAGCGACAGCACGACGGCCCCGAGGATCGTCACCGGCCCGAGTCGGCCGAGGTCGCCCTGCACCTCTTCCCAGTTGCTCCACAGCGCGATCCCGACGGCGACGAGGACGACGACGAGGAAGCCGATGCGCAGCACGTCGAGGAGCCGCTTGCGTCCGCTCCGCACCGGGGTGGTCGGCGCCGTCATCGGCGCCGGAAGGTCAGTCGCACGAGGGCGTGCGCAGCGTCCGGGTCGTGGCTGACCCGGGAGGCATGACGGACCCGCGAGGTGATGTCGCCGTCGACGTCCCCGACGAGGTCGAAGCCCGCGTCCGCCGCCCGCGCGACGACGGCCTGCAGGTCGGCGGGCCCCCCGACGACGTCCTGACCCACGCCGCCGACCGGCAGGGTGAGGCAGAGCAGGCCGCCCGAGCGCAGCGCCCACCCGGCCTGCGTCAGAGTCTCGTCGACGTCTGCGGCGCTGGCGTCGTCCGGGTGCAGCCGGGTGACGAGGTCGAGGGTCGCGGTGTCGACGGTGAGCAGGGACATCGAGGAGCGGGCACCGGTCAGCTCGACCTCGACCGGTGCGTAGCCCACGGACCGGGCCCACCGACCGAAGGGGGACCCGCTGCCCGAGGCGTCGACGACGAGGGCCTCGCGCCGGTCGCCGTCGCGCAGCCCCAGGAGCACCTCGAGGGCACCCAGAGCCGCCCACTCGGCGATCTCGTCGCCCTCGCGGGGCAGGCCCAGCTCGCGGGCGAGCTCGCGCGCGCGGGTCGCGTCGTCGTCGTGGACGAGCGCGTCGGTCGGGCGCACCCAGGTCGGGAAGTCACCGGGGCCAAGGTCGATCCGCGGGCGGCGGCTGGCCCGAGCGGCCCGCGCGAAGCCCACGAGGTCCTCTGCCCGGTCGGCGACCCGGCCAAGGCGCGAGCGACGGCGCGGCACGGTGCGCGCGGTCGGGTCGGCGCCGATCCCGGCGGCGCTGAGCGCCTCGAGGGAGCCGACGTACCGGGCCCACGGCGCGTGCAGGTCGGGCGCGGTGACGCCGCGACGGATCCGGTCGACCTCGTCGGGGTCGGTGAGCCGCTGGAGCACCTCGACGATCGCGTCCTCGTCCTCGGGGGGCACGAGGTAGCCGTCGACGCCGTCGTGCACCTGGTCGCCGAAGGTGCCCACGTCGGAGGCGAGCACGGCGAGGCCGTGCTGGTGCGCGAGGAGCACGTTCTGGCTCGCCGTCGCGCTGCGATAGGTCAGGGAGAGCACGTCGTGCTGGGCGAGGAGCGGTGCGATGCGGTCGGCGGGCACGTAGCCGCTGTGGATCTCGACGCGGTCGCGCAGGTCGCGGTGCTCGGCGAGGCGGCGGATCTCGTCGCCCGCGTCGCCCCAGATCTCGCCGGCGACCGTGAGCGTGACCCCGGGCACGCGGAGCATGGCCCGCATGAGCACGTCGATCCCCTTGTAGCCGCGCACGAGGCCGAGCGCGAGCAGCCGCGCAGGTCCACGGTGCTCGCGGCGCTCCACGGAATCGCCGCCGGGCAGGTGCGGGGGCAGGTCGGTGACGACGACGTGCTCGGCGTCGAGCTCACGGGCCAGCCGCGACTGCTCGGCGGAGTGGACGACGACGGCGTCGACCCGGCGAAAGAAGGTGCGCATGAGCGCGGCGTCACCGGGGTGCGGCTCGTGGGGCAGGACGTTGTGCGCGATGACGACGCTGCGCGGCCCGCGCCCGGTCATCGCGGTGCGCCCCACACCGGCGGCCCGCAGCAGGGTGAGGTGGAGCGGCACGACGGGCGGGATGACGTGGACGACGATGATGAGGTCGACGTCGCGCAGCTTGCGCCCGGCACGCACGAGGGAGTCGGGCCGAGCCCAGGACAGGGCACGCACCGTGCGCGGGAAGGGCTCGACGTCCGGGTCCCCTGCGCTGGGCACCGACTGCTCGCCGGGGTAGAAGAAGCTTGGGTAGAGGTGGCTCCACGACACGAGGGTGACGTCGTGGCCGGCGTCCTCGAGCTCGTGGGCGAGGGTGGTCGTGTGCGACGCGACGCCCCCCTTGTAGGGGTGGGTGGGGCCGACGACGGCGATCTTCAACGAGGCGTCACCGGGACGGCCGTCGGGATCGGGGGCGTGGTGCGCGCTCATCGCGGGCAGCCTATGCGACCGGCCCGACTCATCGCGGGACGTGACCGGTCCACACGACGAGGCGAAGGGGGTCGAGCTCCTCGGGTCGCTCGGTGAGCACGTGCGGGTCCTCCATGATCACCGTGTCGAGGACCGTCCGGACATCGGTCGCGCCGAGGTCACGCAGCGTCGCGGGCTCCCGGTGGGCCACCAGGACGAGCTGGCCACCGCGGGCGCGGACCCGCTCGTCGAGGCGCCGGGCCGCGGCGAGCACCTGCTCCGGGTCGTCACGCAGTCGTCCCGTCGTCGCGACGGAGGGTACGCCGCACATGCCGCGCGTCACCTGCGTCCAGTGGTTGACGGCCCAGTCATCGACGGCGAGGACGACGTCGCCGGGCTCGAAGGCGTCGCAGTAGGCCTCCGCCGCCGCGAGCCCCCCGGCCTCGACGCGCTCGTCGTGGTGCGGCCACGTGGCCAGGCCGGTCGGGACGGCGGTCGCCGCGAGCAGGGCGACGAGGGCGCCGCCCGCGGCGACCCGACCCCATCGCTGCCGCGCCTGCCGGGCACCCCACCAGGCGGCGGCGACGGCGAGCACGAGGGCGAGCGGCAGCGCGACGAGCAGCCGCCGGTCCGCCCAGGGGTGGTCGGGCGTGATGCCGGGTCGCACGAGGGTGAGCAGGGTCGAGCCCGTCGTGACGACGAGTGCGGCACCCCAGACCGGCAGGTCACCACCGCGCGTCCACCAGGTGCCCAGCCGGCGGAAGAGCACCGCGAGGGCGAGCAGGGCGAGGGCGAGCGCCGCGGGGCCGACCCACCAGGCGAGCCAGTCCACCGAGTGCTCGGCGTAGGTCCGCCCGCCGTCGATCGGCAGGCCGAGCTCGGCCTGCATCCGGGCGACGTACATGGCCCCCGGGTCCATCGGGTCCTGCCGGGTGGTCATGACGAGCGGGCGAAGGGGGAGGAGCACCCCGACGACGAGCACGGCCCCGGCGAGCAGGTCGGGCAGCCGGCGGGCGACACCGCTCGGCAGGCTCATCCCGGCCCGGGCCCGCCGCAGCAGCCACCACGAGGCGCCGGACATGAGGACGACGAGACCGACGAGCGGCACGAGCGAGCCGCCGATCTCGCCGAGGTAGCGCCAGCTCATCGCGCCGGCGACCGCGAAGCCGGCGAGGGTCGTCACGCTCGCGCCGACGAGCAGGGGCTTGGCCCAGCCGCGCCCACGCGCCAGGAGGAGCGCCGCCACGGGGACGAGCAGCATCGTCTCGCGGAGCGCGTCGATGCGCACGATCGAGGTGCCACCGACGAGGCCGCCGGCCAGGAGCGCGGCGAGGCGCAGTGCCCGGGCGCGGCCCCCTTCGCCCTCCTCCCCCGCCCCAGCAAGGAGGGTCAGCGCGAGGAAACCGGCGCCGAGGGTCAGGCCGGCGAGCGGCTCGGAGTAGGTCGAGCGGGCCGTGTGCAGCCACGGGAAGCAGGCGCCGACGAGCACCGCCGCCGGTGCCGCCGCGGCCGGCGCGACCACGCGCGAGACGAGCAGACCGATGGCGAGCAGCGCGAGGCCACCGGCGACGGCCGGCGCCCACAGCACGGGGGTCGCCCCCCCGGCCCACCAGGGCAGCGAGTACACGAGCGCCGGCCCGGGCATGAACTGCGGCTGGACCTGCGGCTCCTCCGGCGAGCCGATCTCGTAGAAGGCTGGCGCCTCGAGGGTCAGCCCGTCCTCCGCGAGGGTCTCGGGACCACCGATGGTCTCGGCGTCCACGGCGACCGGACGAGAGCCCGTCTCGGCCAGGTAGATCGTCGCCTGGAGGTAGCTCGCCGAGTCCCGCCGGGGCATGACCTGCTCGGAGTGGGTGGCACCGGTCCACAGGGTGACCGCGACGACCCCGAGCACGAGGGCGGCGGCAGCAACGGGTCCCATGGCCCGCCCTGAGGGTCGGGGCAGCCACCTCGAGACGGCGACCGCCCCCGCTGCGCTCACGACAGCGACGACCACACCGACGAGGGGCGTCCACGCGCCGACGGCGGCAGCGAGGGACCCGACGAAACCGAGGACCACGACCCAGGCAGCGGCCGCGACGACGAGCCGCTCCAGGGCCGGGGCGAGGTCGGGGCGGGTGCTCGTCGGGGTCTCCACGGCGGCCACGGTATCCGGCGGGCGGTCACCCCCTTCGTAGGCTGGGCCCATGCCGACTCCCGCACACGTCCTGGCCGAGATCAACCGCACCGACTCCGCCGCCCCGCGGATCACCTGCTACGACGACGTGCCCGGCCCCACCGCCGGCGAACGCATCGAGCTGTCGGGCCGAGTCATCGGCACCTGGGTGAGCAAGGCGGCCAATGCGCTGCAGGAGGAGTGGGACCTCGAGCCGGGGTCGACGGTGCGGCTGGCGATGCGGCCGCACTGGCGACTCGTCTACTGGGCCTGGGCGGTGTGGTCGGTCGGCGCGTGCGTCGACCTCGACGGGACCGGTCCCGTCGACCTCGTCGTCACCGACGACCTCGAGCAGCTGGCGTCGGACGGCCCGGGCGTCCTCGTGACGCGGGCCTCGCTGGCCCGCCGCTCACCCGCTCCCGTGCCCGAGGGCGTCATGGACGAGGCGGCCGACCTGGCGTCCTACGGCGATGACTTCACCCCCTGGGCCGAGCCCGAGGACGACGACCCTGCCCTGCGCACGGCGGGCGGGGTGGGCAGCTACGGCCAGCTCGTGGCGGGCTGCGGCGCCGCGGCCCGGGTCCAGCTCGTCGACCCGACCGCCGAGGCCCTGCTGCGCACGACCCTCGACGTGTGGTCACGTGGCGGCTCGCTCGTCGTCCACCTCGGCCCCACCGACGCGGCGACTCTCGAGCGCCGGGCACGGGCGGAGGGCGTCACCGCCTGACCGATGCGCGGTCACGGTGACGCCCTCCGGGTGCACGCTCAGCGGCGGGCCCGGGCCTCTCGGTCGATCGCCTGCCAGGTGACTCCCCCGACGTAGCCGGTGCTCGTCAGGCCGTGGCGACGCTGCAGCGCCTTGACGGCGTCACGGGTCTCGTCGGAGAAGACCCCGTCGACCTCCAGACCCAGCGTGCGCTGGACGACCCGCACGGCCTCGCCGGTCGAGCCCGGCTTGAGGACCACCGTGCGGTGCATGGCCGACGGGTGGTCCTTGCTCTCGAGGCGAGCCCAGACCTTGTCGTCGGTGATCCCGGTGACCGGCAGCCCCTCCTTCGCCTGGAAGGACCGCACCGCCTTGACCGTGCCGCTGCCGTAGACGCCGTCGACGGCGACGCCGCCGAGGGCACGCTGCAGGGTCTTGACGTGGGCGCCACGGGCACCGCTCGCCAGGACCGTCGAGCGGACGCTGTCGTAGGGCGTGCTCGTCGAGACGGTGGCCCCGCGCGAGGGGTCGGCCGCCGGCTTGGCCGCCGCAGCCCGCACCCCGGTCTTGGTGTAGCTCTTGCCGGCGAGGGCGAGCCAGACGTTCGGCGAGACGATGCCGTTCTGGTCCAGCTGCTTGGACTTCTGGTACGCCTTGACCGCCCGCTCCGTGCCCGATCCGAAGACGCCGTCGGCGTCGATCTTCAGCTTTTTCTGCAGGGCCGTGACGGCCGCACCTCGGTCGCCCTTGCGGATCTTCGTGGTCAGGTACTTCGCCAGGTCACCGCCCGGGGTCGCCGGCTTGGTCGGCTTGGCCGGGTCGGTCTTGGTGTACTTCAGACCGGCGAGGGCGCGCCAGACGTTCGGCGAGACGATGCCGTTCTGGTCCAGCTCCTTCGACTTCTGGTACGCCTTGACCGCCCGCTCCGTGCCCGATCCGAAGACGCCGTCGGCGTCGATCTTCAGCTTCTTCTGCAGGGCCGTGACGGCGGCACCACGGTCGCCCTTGCGGATCTTCGTGGTCAGGTACTTCGCCAGGTCACCGCCCGGGGTCGCCGGCTTGGTCGGCTTGGCCGGGTCGGTCTTGGTGTACTTCAGACCSGCGAGGGCACGCCAGACGTTCGGCGAGACGATGCCGTTCTGGTCCAGCTCCTTCGACTTCTGGTACGCCTTGACGGCCTTCTCCGTACCGGAGCCGAAGACGCCGTCGGCGTCGATCTTCAGCTTCTTCTGCAGCGCCGTCACGGCGGCA